>NZ_JBVVOS010000018.1:0-183158 GCF_055807515.1 Bradyrhizobium sp. Kon69
ACGCTGCCGCGTCCACCGCAAGCCCGGCTCGCAATCAAGACGACAACGAGATCGCCCCTCAAGGATGAGCCGGGATGACCGACACATACGTCAAAACCGAATTTCGGTAAAGCGGAATATTTTTCTATGTATGCATTGACACAGGGGTCTCGAGAAATGGTCAGGTGTTTTGCCCGACGGGCAACCGCGACGACTTCGTGAAAGTCACATCAGGCCGCCCGGCCGTTCGGGTATGTCGTGACGGTCCGGACGGCGGTCGCCTTGCGGGGCTGGGTCGGTCATCGCCATGACTGGACCTCAGCGACTTGACCTCAGCGCCTCACCGTCTTGTTCCTCAAACGGGACGGGCTACGCTCGTCCTCTTGCGCGCTGGGCTTGAGCCCAGGCCGCGGTGACATCGCGCGGCGGGACGTCGACGCGACGGATCGGCGTCAACTCGCCGGAGGCGGAGATGATCGCAGTCTCCTCGCGGCGGCAGCGCGGGCACACGAAGCGGACCTCATTTGGCGAAGCCGACCAGCTCGAACGTTTTACATTGGCCGCCATCGGCCAGGCCGCGCAATGCGAGCATGACACCAGGAACCGACCGGGATCGAGCATACCCATTTCAAAGGACTCCGCGTCCTGCCATCCCTTCAATGATTAATCCATGTGAATCGTTCCGGTGCCAAGACACCGCCGAGGCGGATCAAGACACCGTAGCGACCCAAACCAGGAGATTGAGCGGCTCAGTGGGCGCCCTTGAGCGTGCATGACGTGCTGCAGGTGACCGTGTTGCCGTGGTCGCACGCCTTGCAGGCGGCAACGCACTGGGCCATGTCGCGGGGATTGAAGGAAGTGTAGTTCCGCATCGCGCAGACCGGGGTCGAGCCGGTGATGTCCTGCTCCTGATTGCAGGCTGCCGTCATGAGTCCAAACATGATGACCGCAAGGAGGCGCATGGGATCGCCCTATGAGGCACGACAAAACAATCTCGCGAGGCGCGCTGCACCGCAACGAGCCCCGGCACTTCCACAGCGGAAAATCGCCGCAGGCGTCCCCGCATCTGCACTGAGGATGCGCGCCAAGTGTTAAGAACGGATTGTCGGCGTCAGGCCGCAGCTTTGCTTGCGATGGCCTGCCGCATCTCCACAGCCAATTGGCGGTACTGCTCCGAAAGCTTCAGATAAAACTCGCGCTTGGTGCTGTCGGTGGCGAGCCTGGCGATCAGCTCGCATTCGGCGGTGAGCGTCTCGAAGCGTTCGAGCCTGTTCTCAAGTTCTGTCATCGGCGTGTCCCCGTCAAACGCCTCAAGGACACCAAACCTAAGCCTAGGAAATAGGTCACGGCGAACATCGTTATCGAGTAGAATCAATTTTTCCGCGCGGCCGGCTATTTCTGCTCCAACCGCCATGCGCCGTCCCAGCCCTCGCCTGGCGGATTGGCCTCGAATTGCGCAATGCGGGCGAGCAGTGCGCGCGAGGGGCCGTCGCCCGGGACGGCTTCGAGCGCCACGTTGAAGGCGGCACGGGCCTCGTCGAAGCGGCGGGCGCGATAGGCAGCGAGGCCTCCGACGTAGTGCGAACGCAGGCTCTCATGCGCGGCCGTGAGCGCGCCTGCCCGGCCCATCACCTCGAAGATCGTTTGCGGCACGCTCTGGCCGGCGACCGCAAGACGATCGACTTCGCGCAATTCGAGCTGCGAGCCGATCGCATCCGCCGTCGCCTGCGAGATCAAGATGCGGGTGCCATAGGTCTTGTTGACCGCCTCCAGCCGCGAGGCGAGGTTCACGGCATCGCCCATCACGGTGAAGCTCATCATCAGCTCGGAGCCGATGCTGCCGGTCAGGACCTCGCCGGTGGCGATGCCGATCCGCAAATCGCACGGCACCGGCATGGCGCGGATGCCGAGGAGATCCGGCAATTGCTTCTGCAGCGCGGGCACCTGATCGGCCATGTCGATGGCGGCAAGGCCTGCGAGCAGCGCCGGCTCGTCCTCCTCGATGAAGGGCGGGCCCCAATAGGCCATGATGGCGTCGCCGATATATTTGTCGATGATGCCGCGGTTGCTCCTGATCGGACCGGACATCATCGTAAAATAATGGTTCATCACCCTGACCAGGCCGCGCGGGGTCATGCCCTCGCTCATCGCGGTGAAGCCGCTCATGTCGCAGAACATGATGGTCATCACCCGGCGCTGGCCGTCGATGGCGACCTCGGGCCGGTCGATCAGGCCTTGCACCACCTTGGGATCGATGTAGCGACCGAACGTCTCGCGGACGCGCTCATTGTGCCTGAGCTGCTCGGTCATGCGGTTGAAGGCTGCGGCCAGCTCGCCGATCTCGTCCTGGGTGGAGACGGTGATGGTCTTGTCGAAGCGGCCGGCCTCGACCTCGCGCGTGCCGGCGAGCAGCAGCCGCACCGGGCGCGTAATGCCGCTGGACACCAGAAGCGCAAAGGCAAATCCGAGCACCGCTGCCAGCAAGGTCACGACTCCCGACACGATAATCGCCTGGTATTGTCGGCTTATCACCTGCGACGTCGAGAAGAAGACCTGCGTCAGCATGTCGCCGCGGATCGCGTCGACCTTCCGGTTGAACGCATCGCGCAGCAAGTCGAGCTGTTCCAGCGTGCCGCGGGCCTCGGCCATGTCCTTGGCCTCGATCTGCTTGAGCAGTTTCGTATTGCCCTCGTCCAGATTGCGCCGCAGCTCGGTGACAGCGCTCTCGATACGAACGTCGAGCCGTGCCAGTGCGGCGTTGTCGGAAGAGGTCCTGGGGTCGTCGATGATGGCGTTGATGAGCTTGCGCGCGGTCTCGGCCTCCTCCTCGAACTTGCGGTCCAATGCCTCGAAGTCGCGAAGCCGCGCCGCGTAGGCCTCCTCGTCCGACGCCGATCCCATCCTCGTCATGACCATTCGCCGCAGCGCCAGCGCCCGCTCCAGCGAGCGGATATTGGCGCGCGCGAGATGGCTATAGGCCGGAATGTAGCGGTTGGTCAGTTCGTCAAGCAGGACGCCGACCTGGCTCGACATCACCATCGACAGGATCGAGGTGACCAGCATCAGGACGATCAATCCGAGGGCGATGCCGACGATTTTGCGCCGGATCGACTGGTTGAAAAGCGGCATGGGTGTGAGGCAAATGGGCTGCAGGAACGGCTATGGAACCCAATACACCGTATTTGGACCAGGGGACACGCACAATCAGGCCGCTGTCGCGCCAAGGAGCCGCCCGCAACCACCGCGCGAGTCCGAATGGTTAACAGAGGTTAAGAGCCTCGTCGACCCGCCGTTGCACAGGTTCCCCCGCTCCATCCGTATTTCGCCGCATTGTTGGAACAGCTTGAGGATGCGAAACGGCGTCGCGTCACCATTTTTGACGTCGTTTTGATTCTCGAGCCGCATCTCGTCGCGGACTTTGGTTTGTACTGGTTTCGCAGGGGGACCACGGAATGAACCAGTGCCTACGCTCGCTCGCGTGTGCCGTTGCCGTGGCCGCTTTGGCCTTCATCCCTACTGAGCTGGCAGCGAAGAGCAATCACAAATCTTCCGCGCCGAAGAAGACGCATGAGGCGAAAGCCGGCAAGCAGCGCCACGCCTCCGCCGGCAAGGCGCGGCACGGCAAGCATGCCGAGGCCAAGCGCAAGTCGAAGAAGCAGGACGACGCGCCCTCGGACAAGCCGGCGGCCCCGCCGCTGACTGGCGATCTCGCCGCGCTGAAGGATGCCATCGATCTCGCGCGGAAGGGCAAGACCGAGGACGCGAGCGCGGCGCGCGACCGCATTGCCGACCCGGCCGGACAGAAGCTCGCCGACTGGTTCATGCTGCGCCATTCCGAAAGCACGGCGAATTTCAAGCGCTACGCCGCCTTCCTCGCCGCCAATCCGGACTGGCCGAGCAGCGCGCTGCTCCGCCGCCGTGCCGAGGCGCGGCTGTGGCAGGAGAAGGCCGACGCGGCGACCGTGCACAAATTCACGATGGACCGGCCGACCAGCGCCAAGGGCAAGTTCGCACTCGCGCGCGTGCTGATGACCGAGGGCGACAGCGACAGGGCCGCCCGTCTGGTGCGCGATGCCTGGCGCACCGACGAATTGTCCGAGCGCAGCGAGGAAGATTCCTACGAAGCGTTCCGCGATCTACTGACCACCGAGGATCATCGCGCCCGCATGGACAAGCGCCTCGGCGCCAAGGACTATGCGGGGGCGCGGCGCGCAGCCAAGCGGCTCGGCGAGGATGCGCTCGCGATCGTCAAGGCCTGCGCCGCCGTCACCGGCAAGGTCAGCAAGGCCAAGGATTACCTCGATGACGTCTCGGCCGAGGCGCGGCGCGACCTCGGCTATGTGCTGTGCCGCGCGCAATGGCATCTCCAGAACGACCGCATCGACGACGCGGCCGAGGTGATCCTGGCCGCCGCGCCCGATACGATGGCGGCGCAAGACACCGACGCCTGGTGGCGCGAGCGCCGCCTGCTCGCGCGAAAACTGCTCGACCAGGGCGAGTTCAAGACCGCCTATGATGTGGTGCGCTCGGCGGCCGTGCCCGCGATGGAGGTCTATCGCGTCGACTATCACTTCATGTGCGGCTGGATCGCGCTGCGCTATCTCGACGATCCCAAGGCGGCGATGACGCATTTCGCCGCGATCGACGAAGGCTCGGCCAACCCGATCGCGCTGTCGCGCGCGCATTATTGGCGCGGTCGCGCGGCCGAGGCGATGAACGCAACCGCCGATGCGCGCCTGAGCTATCAGGCGGCGGCGCGCTATCCGACGGCCTATTACGGCCAGCTCGCCCGCGCCAGGCTCGGCCTCGACCGCATCGAGCTGCGCGCGCCCTCGCTTGTGCTGGCAGCAGCCGACACGCCGCCCGCGGACGAGCGCGTGCGCGCCGCCGACATGCTCTACGGCGTCGGTGAGCGCGACATGGTGTTTTACTACGCCGAGGATTTCTCCAAGGAGAGTACCAACGTGGCGGCACTCGAAGCGCTCGGCGAGCTCGCCGGCCGGCGCAACGATGCGCGCGTGATGCTGGAGGTCGGCAAGTCGGCGCTGGCGCGCGGGCTCGCGCTCGACCATTACGCCTTCCCGACCATCGGCATCCCTGAACATAAGCAGGTCGCGCCCGCGATTGAACCCAGCGTGATCTATTCGGTGGCCCGCACCGAAAGCTCGTTCGACCAGCGCGACAAATCGGCCGCCAACGCGGTCGGGCTGATGCAGGTGACGCCGGAAGCGGGCCGCGACACCGCAAAGCGCTTCGGCCTGACCTATGACTGGGACAAGATGGTCTCCGATCCCGTCTACAACACGCAGATGGGCGCGGCCGAGCTCAGCGCGCTGATGTCGGAATATCGCGGCAACCAGATCATGACCTTCGCCGGCTACAATGCCGGCCGTGGCCGCGTGCGCGAATGGGTGCAGGCGCGCGGCGACCCCAGGGATCCCAAGGTCGATCCGGTCGACTGGGTCGAGCGCATCCCGCTGTCGGAGACGCGCAACTACGTCCAGCGCGTGATCGAGAACGTGCTAGTCTACCGCGCCCGGTTCGAGGGCAGCGGCATGATCGCCGGCAAGAGCGATCAGCGCGTGGTGACGAAGGACGCGGCGGCCGTGGCGACGCCGGTGGGATTTACGGGGACGGAGTAGCCGCGGCTTCGTAGCTTCGTAGGGTGGACTAGCGAAGCGTAATCCACCAGTTCTATCGCCGCACAAGAAGAGGTGGATTACGCCGAGCGACTGCGCTTCGCGCAGCGCTGGGCTAATCCACCCTACCAGAGCGCCTCAATCCACCTTGATGTTCGCCGCCTGGATCATCGGCCACCACTTCGCGATCTCCGCCTTCTGGCGCGCGCCAAGCGCTTCGGGCGTGAGCTGATCCTGCGGCGTCATCTCCAGCCCCTGGCTTTCGAGCTGCTTCTTCACGCCGGGGTCGTTCAGCGCCTCCACGGCGGCGGCGTTGAGCTTCGCAACGATCGCCTTCGGCGTGCCCTTCGGCACCCACATGCCGGACCACAGCGTCATGTTGAAACCCTTCAGCCCCGCCTCCTCCGCCGTCGGGACGTCGGGCGCCGAGGCGAGGCGCTTGTCATCGGTGACGGCATAGGCGCGGATGGTGCCGGCGCGGACCTGATTGATGGAGTTCGAGGTCTGGTCGACGATGACGTCGATCTGGCCGGCGATCAGATCGTTCAGGGCGGGCGCAGTGCCGCGATACGGCACGTATTGCAGCTTGATGCCGCTGACGCTCTCGAAATAGACCCCGGCGATGTGGCTGCCCGAGCCCGCGCCGGCGGTGCCGGCGGTCGGCGGCGACGGCCGCGACTTCAGCCAGTCCAGCAGTTCCTTCAGCGAGGTCGCGGGCACCGCGTTCTTGCTGACGACGATCATCGGATTGCTCGGCAGCAGCACCACCGGCTCCAGGTCCGCGACCAGGTCGTAATTGAGCTTGTAGACGGCGCCGTTGGCGACGTGGGTGCCGAGATGGCCGAACGAGATCGTGTAGCCGTCGGGGGCCGAATGCACGGCGCGACCGACGCCGATCGAGCCGCCCGCGCCAGTAACGTTCTCGATCACCAGCGGCTGGCCGAGCGCCGTACGCATCCGCTCGGCAAGCACGCGCGCCATCGCATCCGACGGACCGCCGGCGGCGAAGGGAACGATGATGGTGATGGGGCGTGAGGGATAGTCGTCGGCGCGCGCGGCGCCTGCAACAGCGAGAATAGCAATCAGCGCAGCCCAGGCGGCCTTCATTGTCTTCTCCCAACGATGTCATTGTTGTTTTTGTCTCTTCCCGCGTACGGGAAGAGGGATCGTTCGTGAAGAGGCGAAATGACGCGCTAGAACTGCGAATAGTCGATCGGCTTGTGGCGATCGAGCGTGCGGTCGACCTTCGGCAGCGGATATTTCAGGCCGGTGGCGCAATTGAACAGCATCACGCGATCGGTCTTGCTGACGCGGCCGTCGGCGAGGCTGTCCTTGTAGGCGGCGTAGGTGGCAGCACCTTCGGGGCAGAGCAACAGCCCCTCCTCGCGCGCGACCTCGTTCAGCGCGGCAGAGATCTTGTCGTCGTCGACTGCAATGGCAAAGCCCTTGCTCTCGCGCACCGCGCGCAGGATCAGGAAGTCGCCGATCGCCTGCGGCACGCGAATGCCTGACGCGATGGTGTGAGCGTCCTCCCAGCGCGTCGCATGCTCGGTGCCGGCTTCGTACGCACGCACCATCGGCGCGCAGCCGGAGGCCTGCACCGCAACCATGCGCGGGCGTTTCGAGCCAATGAAGCCGATCTTCTCCAGCTCGTCGAAGGCCTTCCACATGCCGATCAGGCCGGTGCCGCCGCCGGTGGGATAGAAGATCACGTCGGGCACGTCCCAGCCGAGCTGCTCGGCCAGTTCGAGCCCCATCGTCTTCTTGCCTTCGATCCGGTACGGCTCCTTCAAGGTCGAGGTGTCGAACCAGCCGACTTTCGCCTTGCCCTCGCCGACGATCTTGCCGCAATCGTCGATATAGCCGTTGACGCGGTAGACGGTCGCGCCCTGAAGCTCGATCTCGCTGACGTTCACCTCGGGCGTATCGGCCGGACAGAAGATCGTGGTCTTGATGCCGCAGGAGGTGGCATAGGCCGCGAGCGCCGCGCCGGCATTGCCGTTGGTGGGCATCGCCATGTGCTTGATGCCGAGCGCCTTGCCCATCGACACCGCCATGACGAGGCCGCGCGCCTTGAACGAGCCGGTGGGCAGGCGCCCCTCGTCCTTGACGATGATCTCGCCGCCGCCGAGCTTTGCACCGAGCTTGGGCAGCCGGATCAGCGGCGTCGTGACCTCGCCGAGCGAGACGATGTCCTTGCATTTGCGCACCGGCAAAAGCTCGCGGTAGCGCCACATGTCGGCCGGGCGCTGGCTAAGCGCATCCTTGGTCAGCGCCTTCTTCACGCCCGCAAGGTCGTAGCGCACCAGCAGCGGCTTGCCAGCCTTGGAGAGGTTATGGACCTGGTCGGCGGCGTAATGATCGCCCTCCATCGCGCATTCGAGATGGGTGACGAAGGTCGGGCGCTCGATGGTAAGGTTGTCGTTGTCGTGCATGGGGTGGTTTCCTTCTTTGTTTTGCAAACAGATCCCTCCGCTCGTCATTGCGAGCGCAGCGAAGCAATCCAGAATCTTTCCGCGGAGGCAGTCTGGATTGCTTTGCTTCGCTTCGCTCGCAATGACGGCGGCAGTGGCCGTCAAATATTCAGCACCCGTCCATACGCATCCAGCACGGCTTCCTTCATCATCTCCGACAGCGTCGGATGCGGGAATACCGTGTGCATCAGCTCCTCTTCCGTCGTCTCCAGGTTCATGGCGACGACGTAGCCCTGGATCAACTCGGTCACCTCCGCGCCGACCATGTGGGCGCCGAGCAGCTGACCGGTATTCTTGTCGAAGATGACCTTGACCAGGCCCTGGTCCTCGCCGAGCGCGATCGCCTTGCCGTTGCCGACGAAGGGGAAGCGGCCGACGCGGATCTCGCGGCCATTCTCCTTGGCCTTGGCTTCGGTGAGGCCGACGGAGGCGACCTGCGGATTGCAATAGGTGCAGCCGGGGATCATCAGCTTGTCCATGGGGTGCGGATGCAGGCCCTTGATGGCCTCGACGCAGATTACGCCCTCATGCTCGGCCTTGTGGGCCAGCATCGGGGGACCCGCGACGTCACCGATGGCATAGATGCCGGGAACGTTGGTCTTACCGTAGCCGTCGATCACGATGCAGCCGCGCTCGGTTTTGACGCCGAGCTTTTCGAGACCGAGATTCTCGATGTTTCCGACGACGCCGACGGCAGAGATCACGCGCTCGAACTCAGCGGTCTGCTTCGCCTTGCCGTCATCGAGCGTCGCGACCACGCTGTCGCTCTTCTTCTCCAGCTTCGTCACGCCCGTGTTGGTGAGGATCTTGATGCCCTGCTTCTCGAGGCGCTTGCGGGCGAGACCGGCAATCTCGGCGTCCTCGACCGGCAGGATCTGCGGCAGCACCTCGACGACAGTGACATCGGAGCCCATCGTCTTGAAGAAAGATGCGAACTCGATCCCGATCGCGCCCGAGCCCATCACCAGCAGCGATTTCGGCATCCGCTCCGGCACCATCGCTTCAAAGTAGGTCCAGATCAGCTTCTTGTCGGGCTCGAGGCCCGGCAGCACCCGCGGCCGCGCGCCGGTCGCGACGATGATGTGCTTGGCCTGATACGTCCCCTCGCCCAGCGTGCCCTTTGGGCCCTCGACGTCGGACTTCTTCACGGTGACTTTGCCGGGCGCGTCGATCGAGGCCGCGCCCCAGATCACGCTGACCTTGTTCTTCTTCATCAGGAAGCCGACGCCGTCGTTCAGCCGCTTCGAGACGCCGCGCGAGCGTTGCACCACCGCCTTCGGATCGAACGAGACGTTGTCCGCCGACAGGCCGTAATCCTTGGCGTGCTGCATGTAGTGGTAGATCTCGGCCGAGCGCAGCAGCGCCTTGGTCGGGATGCAGCCCCAGTTCAGGCAGATGCCGCCGAGATAGGATTTCTCGACGATCGCGACCTTGAAGCCGAGCTGGGCGGCTCGGATCGCTGTGACATAGCCGCCGGGACCGGAGCCGATGATGATGATGTCGAAGGATGTATCGGCCATGGCGGCTCCCGTTCAACTCAAGAGGTGCCGCGGGCGCGGCGCCTGGAAATCAAAACCCTGACCAGCCATTCGAGCAGGATCGCGCCGGCCATGATAGCCAGCGCGATCATAATGACCGCCTGGCCGATGCTCCGTGCCAGCTGCTCGCCGGCAAAGAACGCGGAATGCAGAATATCGAGCCCGACCGGATTGAGTACAACCACAGCCGAGAGCAACAAGGAGATCCAGGGCCAACGCGTTCGCATTCACCCCGCGCCTCCCTGGGCTACACCATCATCATCACAGGATTTTCGATCAGCTGCTTGAAGGCGCCGATCAGCTCGGCGCCGAGCGCGCCGTCGATGGCGCGGTGATCGCACGACAATGTCACGCTCATCATGTTCGCGATCTCGATCTTGCCGCCGCGGACGACCGGCCGCTCCTCGCTGGTGCCGACCGCGAGGATGGTCGCATGCGGCGGATTGATCACGGCGGTAAAGTGGCTGATGCCGAACATGCCGAGGTTGGAGACGGCCGTCGTGCCGCCCTGGTATTCTTCCGGCTTCAGCTTGCGCGAGCGAGCGCGCGCAGCAAAATCCTTCATCTCGTTGGAGATGGTCGACAGCGTCTTGGTCTCGGCCTTGCGGATGATCGGCGTGATCAGGCCGCCGGGCATCGCCACCGCAACGCCGACATCGGAATGGTGGTGCTTGACCATGCCGGATTCGGTCCAGCTCACATTGCAATTCGGGATCTTCTGCAGCGCCACCGCCATCGCCTTGATGACGAAGTCGTTGACCGAGATCTTGTAGAGCGGCTTCTTCTCCTTGTCCTTGGGAGCAGCCGCATTGATCTCCTCGCGAGCGGTAAGCAGCTTGCCGATGTCGCAGTCGATGGTGAGGTAGAAGTGCGGGACGTTCTGGATCGACGCGGTCAGGCGCTGCGCAATCGTGCGGCGCATGCCGTCATGCGGGACGACCTCGTAGGAGCCCGGCTCGAACAGGGACAGTATCTGCTTGTCCGACATGGTCGGCGCGGTCGAGGGCGCGCCTGACGGCGTCGCCGCGGGAGCCTTCAGGCCCTTGCCGGACTTGGCCTGCTCGACGTCGCGGGCCACCACGCGGCCATGCGGGCCGGTGCCGGTCACCATCGACACGTCGAGGCCGGATTCCTTGGCGAGTCGACGCGCCAGCGGCGAGGAGAACACGCGGCCGCCATGTCCGTTGCTCTGCGCAGCAGGTGCTGCGGCTTGCGGTGCAGGTGCTGCAGCGGGCGCCGGCGCGGCCTTGGGCGCAGCAGGCGCAGGAGCCGCTGTGGCAGCGGAAGCTTCAGCAGCTTTCGGAGGCGCGGCCGAAGCGCTCGGCTTGGCGGCACCTGCCGCCTTCACGTCCTCGCCCTCGCCGGCCAGCACCGCGATCACGTCATTGACCGGGACGTCCTGCGTGCCCTCTGGCACGAGGATCTTGGCGATCGTGCCCTCATCGATGGCCTCGACCTCCATGGTCGCCTTGTCGGTCTCGATCTCGGCGATGACGTCGCCGGATTTGACCTTGTCGCCTTCCTTCTTCAGCCACTTGGCGAGGTTGCCCTTCTCCATCGTCGGCGAAAGAGCGGGCATCAGGATGTTGATGGGCATGCTGACCTCAAGAAGAACTTTGCAAAATTCCGTCTCCGGACCGAAGACGGACAGACCAGGTTAGTTGCCGATGTCGCCCTGCCACAGGCGCTCATTGGCAGGAATAGAACGCCAATTTTTCATCATGGTGATGGAGCGGTCGTCGGCAAGGTCGATCCACGGGATGCCGAACTTGTCGAGGATGTCCTTGGAGCCCTCGAAGGTGACGGACTCTCCGATCACCACGAGCTTGACCTTGAACAGCGCGAGCGCACCGGAACACATCGCGCATGGCGACAGCGTGGTGTACATGACGGTATCGTGGAACGAAATCGCACCCGCCTCGCGCAGGCAACTCATCTCGCCGTGCAGGATCGGGTTGTTCTCCTGCACGCGATTGTTGTGGCCGCGGGCGATCACCTTGTTGTCGCGGGTCAGCACGGCGCCGATCGGCAGGCCGCCTTGCGCGATTGAGGCTTCCGCCTCGCGGATCGCCTCCAGCATGAAATCGAAATGATAGGATTCGATCGCCACGGTCAGTGCCCCTTCCCGCGCGGCGTCGTGGTGCCGGTGTCGGTGGGACGCTCGATCTCGGCCTGGAACATCTCGATGATCCGGTTCAGCGCGTCCTCTTCGGTGTATTCGCTCTCGCGCGCATAGGCGCGGGCGGCGTGACGGGCGAGATCGACGAGCAGCAGGCCCCACATGTCGGGCTCGTCGAAGGCCCGCTGGAACGCCATCGACAGCCCGCCGTCCAGCACGAACACGCGCAGGATCTCGACCGCATCATCGCGGACGAGGACGTCGGGTGGCAATGGCTGCTCCTTCGGGCCCGCCATGGTCTACCTGTAGCAGACGGCTTTGGCGGCCTCGACCACCTCTGCCGCCGAGGGCAGCGCGAGCTTTTCCAGGTTCGCGGCATAGGGCATCGGCACGTCCTTGCCGGAGACGCGGGTTACCGGCGCATCCAGATAGTCGAAGGCATGCTCCATGATCCGCGCGGCGATCTCGGCACCGACGCCGCTCTGGGCCCAGCCCTCTTCCACCGTGACGGCACGTCCCGTCTTCTTGACCGAGTTGATGATCGTCTCGGTGTCCATCGGACGCAGCGTGCGCAGGTCGATCACTTCGGCCTCGATGCCGTCCTTGGCGAGTTCGTCGGCGGCTTTCAGCGCGTAGCTCATGCCGTTCGACCACGAGATGATCGTGACATGGCTGCCGGAACGCACGATGCGCGCCTTGCCGATCGGAATCACGAAGTCATCGAGCTTCGGCACCTCGCCGGTGTGACCGTAGAGCATCTCGTTCTCGAGGAAGATCACCGGATTGGGATCGCGGATCGCAGCCTTGAGCAGGCCCTTGTAATCAGCGGCCGAGAACGGCGCGACGACCTTGAGGCCCGGGACGTTCGAATACCAGGACGAATAATCCTGGCTGTGCTGAGCGGCCACGCGGGAAGCGGCGCCGTTGGGCCCGCGGAACACGATCGAGCAGCCCATCTGGCCGCCGGACATGTAGAGCGTCTTTGCCGCGGAGTTGATGATCTGGTCGATCGCCTGCATGGCGAAGTTGAAGGTCATGAATTCGACGATCGGCTTCAACCCGCTCATCGCGGCGCCGACGCCGATGCCGGCAAAGCCGTGCTCGGTGATCGGCGTGTCGATGACGCGCTTGGCGCCGAACTCCTGAAGCAGCCCTTGCGTCACCTTGTAGGCGCCTTGGTATTCGGCGACCTCTTCGCCCATCACGAAGACGTCGGCGTCGCGGCGCATCTCTTCGGCCATGGCATCGCGCAAGGCTTCGCGGATGGTCTGCGTCACCATCTCGGTGCCGGCGGGTACTTCCGGGTCGGGTTCTGCGACGGCCTGCGGCGCCGGCGCAGCTTTGGGGGCTGGCGCTTCGGCTTTTGCAGCGGCAGGGGCTGCGGACTCGGCGGCCTTCTGCTGCTGGGCAGGCGCCGGCGCCTTGGCGAGATCGGCGGCACTCTCGCCATCGGCCAGAATCGTCGCGATGGGCGTGTTCACGGCCACGTCGGCTGTGCCCTCGGGGATCAGGATCTTGCCGAGCGTACCTTCATCGGTCGCCTCGACCTCCATGGTCGCCTTGTCGGTCTCGATCTCGGCGATGACGTCGCCGGACTTGATCGTCTCACCCTCTTTTTTCAGCCATTTGGAGAGGTTACCCTTCTCCATCGTGGGCGACAACGCGGGCATCAGCACCTGAATTGGCATATCGACTCCAAAAGAAAGCTTGCGCGCGTTCAGCGGTAAATATCGGTCCAGAGCTCGGCGGCATCCGGCTCGGGATCATGCTGGGCGAAATCGGCGGACGCGTTGACGATGTCGCGCACCTCGGCGTCGATCGCCTTCAGATCCTGCTCGCTGACCTTGGCGGCCAACAGGCGATTGCGCACCTGCTCGATCGGATCCTGGTCGTGGCGGACTTTTTCGACCTCCTCGCGCGTTCTGTACTTTGCGGGATCCGACATGGAGTGGCCGCGATAGCGGTAGGTCTGCATCTCCAGGATGAAGGGTCCCTTGCCGGCGCGGCACCAGGCCGCCGCCTCGTCGCCGGCGGCCTTGACGGCACGGACGTCCATGCCGTCGACCTGCTGGCCGGGAATGTTGAAAGAGGCGCCGCGCTTGGAGAAATCCTGCTGCGCCGAAGCGCGCGAGACCGAAGTGCCCATGGCGTAGCGGTTGTTCTCGATGACGTAGATCACCGGCAGCTTCCAGAGCTCCGCCATGTTGAAGCTCTCATAGACCTGGCCCTGGTTGGCCGCGCCGTCGCCGAAATAGGTGACGCTGACATTGTCGTTGTCGCGATAGTGATTGGCGAAAGCGAGCCCGGTGCCGAGCGAGACCTGGGCCCCGACGATGCCGTGGCCGCCGTAAAAGTGCTTCTCCTTGCTGAACATGTGCATGGAGCCGCCCTTGCCCTTGGAATAGCCGCCGCGACGGCCGGTGAGCTCGGCCATGACGCCGTTGGCCTCCATGCCGGTGGCGAGCATATGGCCGTGATCGCGATAGCCGGTGATGACCTGGTCGCCCGGCTTCAGGGCCATCTGCATCCCGACCACCACAGCCTCCTGGCCGATATAAAGGTGGCAGAAACCGCCGATCGCGCCCATGCCGTAGAGCTGGCCGGCCTTTTCCTCGAACCGCCGGATCAGGAGCATGTCGCGGAGTGCCTTGAGCTCCTGCTCTCTGGTGAATTCCGGGGGCGAACCGCCGTCGGTCTTGTCCTGTGCAGTGCTTGCGGCGGCTTTCTTGGGTGCGGCCATGGGAATTCCGGGTCAGAGAAAACTTCAGCCCTCTCTAACCCAAGTCAAACGCCCTTGGAAAGCACCGCGGCGGCATGGCACGACTTTCATTATGCCGCACTGCAACGTGATCGTAATATTGCAAAATCTTTGACGCGGATCGGGCAACAAATCGACACGGTCGCCGCACGCGCAGATTCGTGACCGCGTCAAGCAACGTTGAGCCAACTGCGGTCCCGACATTTGGAACGGGCGGCGCAGAACAGCGCCGCCCTCTCCGCCCGCCCGATCAGAAGAAGCCGAGCTTCTTGGGGCTGTAGCTGACCAGCAGGTTCTTGGTCTGCTGGTAGTGATCGAGCATCATCTTGTGGGTCTCGCGCCCGACGCCCGACTGCTTATAGCCGCCGAAGGCCGCATGCGCGGGATAGGCATGGTAGCAGTTGGTCCAGACCCGGCCGGCCTGGATTGCCCGGCCGAAGCGATAGCAGCGGTTGGCGTCGCGGCTCCAGACGCCGGCCCCCAGGCCGTAGGGCGTGTCGTTGGCGATCTCGAGCGCCTCCTCGTCGTTCTTGAAGGTCGTGACAGAAACGACGGGGCCGAAGATCTCCTCCTGAAAGACGCGCATCTTGTTGTGGCCCTCGAACACGGTCGGCTGGACGTAGAAGCCGCCAGCGAGATCGCCACCGAGCTCGGCGCGTCCGCCGCCGGCCAGCACCTTTGCCCCCTCCTGCTTGCCGATGTCGATGTAAGAGAGGATTTTTGCGAGCTGCTCGCCGGAAGCCTGCGCACCGATCATGGTGTCAGCCGCACGCGGATCGCCCTGCTTGATCGCGGCGACGCGCTTCAGCGCCCGCTCCATGAAGCGGTCATAGATGTCGGCGTGGACCAGTGCCCGGCTTGGACAGGTGCAGACCTCACCCTGGTTCAGCGCGAACATGACGAAACCTTCGATCGCCTTGTCGAAGAAATCGTCGTCTTCGGCGGTGACGTCGCTGAAGAAGATGTTGGGCGACTTGCCGCCGAGCTCGAGCGTGACGGGGATGAGGTTCTGGCTGGCATATTGCATGATCAGCCGGCCCGTCGTGGTCTCGCCGGTGAAGGCGATCTTGGCGATCCGCGGGCTGGACGCGAGCGGCTTGCCGGCTTCCAGACCAAAGCCGTTGACGATGTTGAGGACGCCGGGCGGCAGGATGTCGCCGATGATCTCGGCCCAGACCATGATCGAGGCCGGGGTCTGCTCGGCCGGCTTGAGCACGACGCAATTGCCGGCTGCGAGCGCGGGCGCGAGCTTCCAGCAGGCCATCAGCAACGGGAAGTTCCAGGGGATGATCTGGCCGACCACGCCGAGCGGTTCGTGGAAATGGTAGGCGACGGTGTCGTGATCGATCTCGCCGATCGAACCTTCCTGGGCGCGGATGGCGCCGGCGAAATAGCGGAAGTGGTCGATGGCGAGCGGGATGTCCGCTGCGCGGGTCTCGCGGATCGGCTTGCCGTTGTCCCAGGTCTCGGCGATGGCGAGACGCTCGAGATTGTCTTCCATGCGGTCGGCGATCCGGTTCAGCATCGCGGCGCGCTCGGCGACGCTGGTGCGGCCCCAGGCGGCCTTCGCGGCATGCGCAGCGTCGAGCGCTGCCTCGACGTCCTGCGCGTCGGAGCGCGCGATCTTGCAGACGACCTGGCCCGTCACCGGCGAGGCGTTGTCGAAATACCTGCCGGAGATCGGCGCGACGAATTTGCCGCCGATGAAATTGTCGTAGCGTTCGGCGAAGGGAATTTTGGTGACGCTGAGGAATTCTACCTTGTTCATTGATCACTCCCGATGTTTGCTGTTTGCGCAATTCGTCGCGTGGTCGCGACTTGCACCGACGATGTCGCGGGAGGCGTCTTCTGTCAGCCCTGATAGGAGCGATGACGGAGCCGACCTGTCGCAGTTCTGCGACAGGTGACGAGGCTGCACGTCGTGCCGCCGCACGTAATGATGCCGCCGCACATACTGACCTCATCCTGGGAAGCGCGCTCTTGCGCGCGTCTCGAAGGACGGCTGGCGGTGACAGCAGGACCTCTTGTGGTTCGAGACGACCGCTTCGCGGTCTCCTCACGATGAGGATCTACCAGCAGCTCAATGCGCGTTCAGCTCGAACCGCTTGAGCTTCCTGTGCAGCGTGGCGCGGCTGACGCCGAGGGCCTTGGCGGCCGCCGAGACATTGCCGCCCGCGCGCAAGAGCGCCCGCTGCAACACTGCGCGCTGACCGCCGGCAAGATGGTCGCGCGCGGTGTCGCCGCCGAGGAGATCGGCTGCAGGCATCGGCTGCAACGCCCGGCCGGGCGCAATCCCGAGTCCCGCTCGGGCGGACCGGGTGGCGCCGATCACGAGATCGTCCGCATCGACCGCAACGAGGCCGCCGCACTGGCTGTCCGCAGCTTGCGTCAGCACGATGCGGGCATGGGCGAAGGTCCTGCGAAACAGATCGGCCTCGATACGTTTGGCCGCCTCACCGGCCGCGAGCGCGATCAGACTGGAAAACACGTCGGTGCGGTCGGCGCGGCAGGAGGAGACGTCGAGCACGCCCGCGAACGCAGCCTCATGGTCGTAGATCGGAACGGCGGTGCAGCTCAGAAGCGTGTTGCGGGTGAAGAAATGCTGATCGCGGTCGATCGTCAGCGGCCGCTGCTCGACGAGGCAGGTACCGATGCCGTTGGTGCCCTCATGCTCCTCGCTCCAGAGCGCGCCGGTCCAGAGGCCCCAGGATTGAAATGTCGCATCGTCCGCCGGAGTGCCGCGGCGATCGACCGGCACGCCCTCGCCGTCGGCGAGAAGCACGCAGCAGCCGCTGGCGCCGACCGCCTGATAGAGCCGGTCCATCGCACCTCGCGCAGCGGCGAGCAGCGGCGCGACGCGCTCGCGCGCGCGGTGCAGCTCGGCTTCGCTCAGCCGGTTCGGCAAGCTACGGCCGGCGGGATCGAGACGATGCAATCTGGACGAACGGCGCCACGAGGCCACGAGCGACGAGCGGGCCGCCTGGCCTGACGTAATGGCGGCCTCGACACGGGCCGCGTGATGCCGGGGGGATTGCCCATTCATCACTGTTTCCTCCGGGTGGCAATCTAGAGCGTGCCGGCACGGCCCGGTTGATCTGCGTCAACCCTGGCCATGGCGCTGGCAGCCATGAGCCGTTTGCGGCGCTGCCGTCAAGGCGGCAGTCCGGTTCCAGGCCTTCAACTTTAGGAAGAGTTGTTAGTTCGCCGGGATCGTCCGGACGAGATCGCGCGGATTGACGTAGTCGAGCTGGAAGCGCGCCCGCTCGTCCAGCATGTCGGGGTCGATCTTCGCGGAGCGCAGCAGCGAGACGCGCTGCTCGCTCCTGGCGCGCTCGCGCTTGAGCTGGGCCAGCTCGCTAGTCAGCGCCACGATCTCCTGGTCGAGCTCCTGACGGGCATTGAGGCCGTATTTGCCGGTATAGGCGTTGACGCCGAAATAACCGACGATGGCGGCCGCCATCGCATAGAGGGCAAGACCGGTCAGGATCGATTTCAGGCGCGCGCGGGAGACCATCTTGGGAAGATGGGACAGGTTGGTTAAGGGCGTGCTAATTGCCCCCGCCCGCATCGCGTTCCCGTGCCTGACTTAGCCGTCATGCCCGGCCTTGTGCCGGGCATCCACGTTCTTCGTCAACTTAGCGAGCACGTGGATGGCCGGGACAAGCCCGGCCATGACGAAGTCCTGGGAATCGCGCCTCAGCCGTGATGCTTCGCCACGTGCACTGCAAACGCGTCGATATAGGCCTGGAGCACGGGCTTCAGGGACTCCTTCGTCAGATTGCCGTCGGCGTCGAAGGCGTCGCCCACCCCGTTCAGATAGGCCTCCGGCTGCTGCAGGATCGGACCGGAAATGCCCGGCAGGATGTTCTGCAGCGTCTTGGCGGCGCTGACGCCGCCGAGCGGGCCCGGCGAGTTCGCGACGATGCCGACCGGCTTGCCGTTAAACGAGCTCTTGCCGTAGGGCCGCGAGGCGACGTCGATGGCGTTCTTCAGCACGCCCGGGATCGCGCGATTGTATTCCGGCGTGACGAAGATGACGCCGTCCGACTTCTGGATCTTTTCGCGAAAAGACAGCCAATCGGCCGGCGGCGCGCCCTCGAGGTCCTGGTTGAAGAACGAGATGCCGGCCGGCGTGATGACCTCGAGCTTGAGCGAGGCCGGCGCGAGCTTGGCGAGCGCATGGGCGATCTTCAGCGAAAAGCTGTCCTTGCGCAGGCTGCCGGCGATCGTGACGATATGGTAGGCCATGGAGTGTCCTCGAAATCTTCAGCGGGAGTGCCGGGTCGGCACTTAAGCGATCCCGGCCGATGGATGCAAGTGCATGGACCGATCGGATTTGGAAACGCTGCGTTTCTGAACGGTTGCCCAAATAATCAGGCCGCCAAGTGGCGGCCTGACCCTCGGGACAAATCTGCAAATCGGCTCAGATCGTCGGATTCCACGCCGACGGGATCAGGCGATATTTGGCGCCGTCCTTCTCGACATGGCCGACCGAGGGGAAGGTGAAGTGGAAGCCGATCACGGTCGCCTTCTCGGCCGCCGCCATGTCGTAGAATTTGTGGCGGGTCTCCTGCGCCAGCGCAGCATCGGTGTCGAACACCACATGCCAGTCCGGATTGCGCAGGAAGAACTCCGGGATGTTGGTGACGTCGGACTGGATCAGCACCTTGGCATCGCCGGAGGCGACGGCGAACGAGGTGTGCCCGGGGGTGTGGCCGGGCGTCGCGATCGACGTGATGCCCGGCGCGACCTCCTTGCCCCACTCGTACTTCGTCACCTTTGACTCGAGGCCGGCAAAGGTCTTCTTCACGTTGGCGAAGTAGTTCTTCATCATCCCGTTGGACTCGGCCTTGGCGGCGTTGTCCTCGCTGGCCCAGAACTCCCAGTCCTTGCCCGGCACCATGATCTCCGCATTGGGGAAGGCAAGCGCGCCGTCGGCGAGACGAATGCCGTTGGTGTGGTCGGGATGCAGATGCGAGAGCAGTACGACGTCGATGCTCTTGGGGTCGACGCCGGCGGCCTGGAGGTTCTGCAGCGTGCGGCCGACCGCGCCCTTGCTGGGCTCGAGATTGGCAACACCGTTACCGGTATCGATCAGCACCAGCTTGGAGCCGGTGTTGATGAGCTGCGGGTTGAACGGCACCGTGACCATGCCCTTCGGCATGTAGGCCGCCTCGCCTGCGGCCAGCGCTTCCTCCTTCGACGCGTTGACGACGAACTTGTCCGGCATCGGGAAAGTGCGCGCACCGTCATTGATCGAGGTGCACTCGTAGCTGCCGACCTTGTAGCGATAGAAGCCCGGCGCCTGCGTGCCGGCTTGCGGCACCGCGGCATTGGCGGTGGTCGATCCAAGCTTGGTCATCGCGGCCGCACCGAGAGCGGCGGCGCCTGCGAACAAATGGCGGCGATTGAGATCGGTCATGGAGAAGTCCCCTTCTGAGCGCGCCTTGCGGTTTTTCCGCTTTCAATGGCGGCGGAATAATCTCCCGCTTCGCTCAGAAGGCAAGACCTTCTTTGGGTGACGTGCCGTCGCACGTGCCGATTATTTATTTGGGTTGATGAGGAATTTTTCGCCGGTGGCGCGTTTGGCATAGACCGCGATGTTGGCCGGATCGAGCGCCTCGGAAAGCGACACCACCTTGGTGTAGTGGCTGGCAAACGTGGTCTTCAGTTCGTCGACCACGCGCTGGCGCAGCCTGGCCCCGTCCGCCTGCCCGATCTTCATCAGGAACGGAAACAGCAGCCAGCCGCCGACGCCCCAGGCCATGCCGAAGCCGCGCGGCAGCTCGATCGGGCGGACATCGAGCGCGCCATAGACGTAAACCTGCTTGTGCACGTTGGAGCCGTAGCGGCTGTATTCCTTCGCGGTCTTGTTGATCGCGACTTCCATGCAGTTGAGGATGTCGCCGGCGAGCTTGCCGCCGCCGATGGCGTCGAAGGCGATGGTGGCGCCGGTCTCGACCAGCGCGTTGGTGAGATCGCCGAGGAAGCTCGGCGCGGTTGAATCGACAACATATTTGGCGCCTATCTTGTGCAGGATGTCGGCCTGCTCCTTGCTGCGCACGATGTTGACCAGCGGGATGCCGTCCTTGATGCAGATCTTGTTCAGCATCTGGCCGAGATTGGATGCGGCCGCAGTGTGCACCAGCGCCTTGTGACCCTCGCGCCGCATGGTCTCGGTCATGCCGAGCGCGGTCAGCGGATTGACGAAGCAGGAGGCACCTTCGGCCGGCGTGGTGCCCTCGGGCAGCGGCAGGCACTCGCGTACTTTCAGCGTGCGATACTGCGTATACATCGCGCCGCCGATCATCGCGACCGTCTTGCCCATCAATGCCTTGGCGGCATCCGAGGAGCCGGTCCTGATCACGACTCCCGCGCCTTCGTTACCGACCGGCATGGACTCGTCGAGCCGGCCTGCCATCGCCCGCATCGCGCCTTCCGGCACCTTCGCCGTGATGACGGGAGCGTCCTTGTCGCCGGAAGCCTTTGCCGTGCTCATATCGGCCGCGCCGATCAGGAGCCCGAGGTCGGACGGATTGATCGGCGCTGCCTCGACGCGGACGACGACCTCGTCCGCGGCGGGTTCGGGGGTCGGCACGTCGAGCAGCGAGACCTCGAGCTCACCGCTCTTTTTGATCAGCGAACGCAGTTGCAGGCCGTTCTTGCCGTCGCTCATGTCGATCCTCCCCTGTTTTCGTCCGACCGCTGGCTTATGCCAGCGCCTTCAGTGCCGCCTTGCCGCCGTAGAGCGCCTGCTTGCCGAGCTGCTGTTCGATGCGCAGGAGCTGGTTGTATTTGGCGGTGCGATCGGACCGCGCAAGGGAGCCGGTCTTGATCTGTCCGCAATTGGTGGCGACCGCGAGGTCGGCGATGGTGGAATCCTCGGTTTCGCCGGAGCGGTGCGACATCACCGAGGTGTAGCCGGCCTTGTGCGCCATCTCGACGGCGGCGAGCGTCTCGGTCAGGGTGCCGATCTGGTTGACCTTGATCAGGATCGAGTTGGCCCGTCCGGCCTTGATGCCTTCGGCGAGGCGCTTGACGTTCGTGACGAAGAGATCGTCGCCGACCAGCTGGCACTTCTTGCCGACGAGGTCGGTCAACTCCTTCCAGCCGTCCATATCGTCTTCCGACATGCCGTCCTCGATGGTCACGATCGGATAGCGCGCGACGAGGTCAGCAAGGTACTTGGCCTGCTCGGAGATCGAACGGGTCTTGCCTTCGCCTTCGTAGACGTATTTGCCGTCCTTGAAGAACTCGGTCGAGGCGCAGTCGAGGCCGATGACGATGTCGGAGCCCGCCTTGTAACCGGCCTTGCCGATCGCGTTCATGACGAATTCGAGCGCGGCATCCGCGGACGGCAGGTTCGGGGCGAAGCCGCCCTCGTCGCCGACATTGGTGTTGTGGCCAGCCTTCTTCAATTCGGACTTCAAGGTGTGGAAGACCTCCGCGCCATAGCGCAGGCCCTCGGCGAAGGAGGACGCGCCCACGGGGAGGATCATGAACTCCTGGAAGTCGATCGGATTGTCGGCGTGCATGCCGCCATTGATGATGTTCATCATCGGCACCGGCAGCAGCCGCGCCGAGGTGCCGCCGACGTAACGGTACAGCGGCATGTCGAGCGAGTTCGCGGCCGCCTTGGCGCAGGCGAGTGAGACGCCGAGGATGGCGTTTGCGCCCAGCCGGCTCTTGTTCGGCGTGCCGTCGAGGTCGATCATGATCTGGTCGAGCTGGGCCTGCTGCTCGACATCGAGGCCGCTCAGCGCCTCGAAGATCTCGCCGTTGACGGCGCCGACCGCCTTGGTGACGCCCTTGCCGAGATAGCGGGCCTTGTCGCCGTCGCGCAGTTCCACCGCCTCATGGGCGCCGGTGGAGGCGCCGGACGGCACGGCAGCACGCCCAAGCGCGCCATCTTCCAGCACGACGTCGACCTCGACGGTGGGATTGCCACGGCTATCGAGGATTTCGCGGCCGATGATGTCGATGATGGCGGTCATGAGAGCCTCATTTCGGGGACCAAAGGGGGCAGTTGGCGGTGCTTCTACCGCAATGCGTCGAAGTGGAAAAGGCCGGGTGACGGCCGCGTCGCGATTGGCTAAGAGGGCCGCTACGGAGGCGGCCTGATGTCGAAAAAACCCAGCAAATCGAACAACTCCCCTGCTTTGCAGCTCGGCCGCGCCGTCGAATGGCCAGATACGCCCGAGAAGGCGAAACTCGACCGCGTGCCCAATCCGCAAGGAGGCACCGATTATCTGGTTCGTTTCACAGTGCCCGAGTTCACCTCGCTCTGTCCGGTCACGGGACAGCCGGATTTCGCACATCTGATGATCGACTACGCGCCCGGCCAATGGCTGCTGGAGTCGAAATCGCTCAAACTCTACATCGCGAGCTTCCGCAATCACGGCGCCTTTCACGAGGACTGCACCGTGATGATCGGCGAGCGCATCGCGAGCGAGATCAAGCCGAAGTTCCTGCGCATCGGCGGCTACTGGTATCCGCGCGGCGGCATTCCGATCGACGTGTTCTGGCAGACCGGCCGCGCGCCGAAGGGATTGTGGGTGCCGGAACAGGGCGTCGCGCCCTATCGCGGGCGGGGCTGAGCTCTCTCTCGTGTCCAGGCCTCAGCGCGCGTCGGATGGCGCGCGCTGTTTCAACAGCCGCGCACAGACGAAGCCCAGCACGACCATGATCGCAGCGCTCGCGAACAGGGTCGGCATCTTGCCGCCATGCTGGAGGCCAAGGCCGTAGGCGAGCGGCCCGACCGTCTGCCCCATGAAAAAGAAGAACGAATGCAGTGACAGCGCGGTCGCGCGCGCCTCGACCGAGAGCTCGCTGGCAAACATCTGAAGGCAGCCATGGGCGATGTAGAAGCCCCAGCCCATCACGATGAGATTGAGCGCCTGCACTTCCCAGCGTAGGCCAAAGGCGACGACAACGAGCTGCGAGGCCACCAGTGTCATGCCCGCGATCATCATTCGCTTCATGCCCAGCCATGGCAGCAGGCGCGACACCGTCAGCGTGTAGAACAAGCCGCCGACCGCAAAGCCCGCGATGACGATGCCCGCGATCGAGAGCGAGGTCTGCCCGAGCTCGAACAGGAACGAGGCGATGTAGGGAAACAGGCCGAGCACACAGCAGCCTTCGATGAACACCGCCGCATAACAGACATAGGCGTTCGGGTTGGTGAAGATGGTGCGATAGCCGGCCTTCAGCGCCGATAGGCTCGTTTTCGGCGGATGCTTGACCCTGGCGCCACGAAAACCGGCGGCGACCGCGATCGACGCAATGATCACGAGCGCGCCGAGCACCGCCAGCACGCCGCGCCAGCCGAGGAAATCGCCGATCAGGCCGGAGGCCGAGGCACCGAGGAGATTGCCTGTCATCGCGCCGGCAAGCGTGCGGCTGATCGCGACCTGGCGTTTCTCCGGACCGACGAGATCGCTGGTCAGGCTGAGCGCCACCGGAAACACGCCACCGGAGCCGATGCCGGCGAGGATACGGGTCGCGAACAGAACCGAAAACGAGGTCGAGAGCGAGCCCAGGATGTTGGCAAGGCCGAGCAGCGCGAGGCAGCCGATCATCAGCCGCGTCTTGCCGAACAGATCCGCGGCCGCGCCGACGATCGGCTGGATGATCGAGAAGGTGAAGGCGAACACCGCGGCAAAGCCGGCAGCGGTCGCGATGCTGACGCCAAAGTCCTCGGCGACGTGCGGCAGCACCGGATCGAGCGCGCGCGCCGAGAGCGCCGCGGCAAAGCTTGCACCGGAGATGACGTAGAGCGCGGCCGGCAGGCCGTGATCGTGCGGCCGCGCCTCGCCCTGCTGCATCAGCGCGGGTCGGCTTTGGTATTATCTTTGGCGAGCGCGTCGAACGCCATCAGCCTTCGGATCAGCGCCTCGAACTCGCGCAGCGGCACCATGTTCGGTCCGTCGGACGGCGCGCTGTCAGGGTCGGGATGGGTCTCGATGAAGACACCGGCAACACCGACAGCGACGGCTGCGCGTGCGAGCACCGGCACGAATTCGCGCTCGCCTCCGGACGACGTCCCCTTCCCGCCCGGCTGTTGCACCGAATGGGTCGCGTCGAAGATCACGGGTGCGCCGGTGGTCCGCGCCAGGATCGGCAACGCGCGCATGTCGGAGACCAGCGTGTTGTAGCCGAAGGAGGCGCCGCGTTCGGTGACGAGCACGTGGGGATTGTTCGCGCTCGTGATCTTGGACACGACGTTGGCCATGTCCCAGGGTGCGAGAAATTGGCCCTTCTTGACGTTGACGACCTTGCCGGTCGCGGCGGCCGCCAGCAGCAGATCGGTCTGGCGGCACAGGAAGGCCGGGATCTGCAGGATGTCCACCGCCTGCGCCACCTCGGCGCATTGCGCGGCGTCATGCACATCGGTCAGAACCGGCAGGCCGAGCGACGATCGGATCTCGGCGAAGATCGGCAGCGACTGGGCAAGCCCGAGGCCACGCGCAGCCGACGCGCTGGTGCGATTGGCCTTGTCGAACGAGGTCTTGTAGACGAGGCCGATCTGCAGGCGCGCGGCAATCTCCTGCAGCGCGGAGGCCACCTCCAGTGCATGCTGGCGGCTTTCGAGCTGACACGGCCCCGCAATGATCGAGATCGGCAGATCATTGCCGAATTTGACCTTGCCAATGGTGACGACCGGCGCCGCTGACGTCGAAGAGCTCAAGGCAAATCCCTCGTTTCGGCGCGACCATAGCCGCGATGAAGGGCGGATCAACCCCATTCGGCCTGGGCTCCCAGAATATCAGGGTTGCGCCCAGGCCCTCAGCGATGGCCTCGCGCCGGCAGCCTCTACTTCACCGCCGAGAAGGCGGTCGGCGCCAGGATCTGGCTGACGATGTTGCCGACGATCTGGCCGTCCGCCTCGCTCTCGGCGCGCCCTTTCATCCAGTCCGGATCGGTCATGAAGGCGGCCCACTTCTTCTCGCGCTCGGCGAGCGACTCCCAGGCCAGGAAATAGGTCAGCTCCTGGTTGGATTCACCGATCAGCGTCGTAAAAAACCCGGCCTGCTTGATGCCGTGCTTTTCCCACACCTTCAGCGTGACGGTCTCGAACCGCTTGAGCAGTGCCGGCAGGCGGCCGGGCACGCAGCGATAGATGCGCATTTCGTAGATCATTCTTGTTCCTCCCTGATCAGGTCCGGCGGTTATATCGGCTGGCCCTGACGGTGTCTTGAGGCCCGCTCGGCCGCCCCCGGTGGCGTTCCGCGCATGGCTAGGGTCCGCTCAAAGCCGCTTCATCGAGAGCCGGTTCCCGCAATGCTGCCGCAATGATACGGCCGCTAGATTGGCGCGATTGAGGTTGAGGTGCGGATCATGCGGATTTTGCTCGTCGAGGACGAGGCCGAAATGGCCGACGCGCTGGCGTCGGCGCTGAAGCGCTACGACATGGTCGTGGACCACGCCCCCACGCTCGCCGAGGCGGAAGAGGCCATTTCTGCCGACGTCCACGCCGCCGTCCTGCTCGATCGCCAGCTTCCCGATGGCGACGGTCTCACCCTGATCCCGAAACTCAGGGCGCGCGCCGACGGCGTGCCGATCATCGTGTTGACGGCGCGCGGAGAACTTGCCGACCGGGTCGCCGGACTGGACTGCGGGGCGGATGATTACCTGTCAAAGCCGTTCGCGGTGGAGGAATTGCTGGCGCGGTTGCGCGCCGTGCTGCGCCGGCCCGCCGGGCTGCATCCCGACATCATGCACGCCGGCCGCCTCGCTTTCGATTTCGGCCATCGCGAGGCAAGCATCGACGGGGCTCCGCTCGAGCTGCCGCGACGCGAGCTCCTTGTGCTGGAAGCCCTGGTCCGCCGCATGGGCCGAACCGTGCTGCGCTCCGCACTGGAAGAAGCCGTCTACAGTTTCGACGACGAGATCCAGTCGAATGCGCTCGATACGCATGTGTCGCGCCTGCGCCGCAAACTCTCGGAAGCCGATGCGCGCGTGGAGATCCATGGCATCCGCGGCGTCGGCTATCTCTTGAAGAAGCTGCCATGAGCAAGCACCATGATCCCTATTGTCTGCGCTCGCGGCTGAGCTGGCGCCTGCTGTCGCTCCAGGCGGTGCTGCTCACGGCGCTCGTTGCCGTCGTCGTCGGGGCATTGAGCGCGTCGGGGTTCGTGATCGCCGGGCGCGACGAAGATCGCGTGATCGAAATCGCCCAGCGCGCGCTCGCACGCGACGCGCAAGGCGACCTGATCCTGCGGTCGACGACCGAACTGAAACAATTGCGCAGCGAGATCCCCGATCTCTGGTTCCTGGTCCGCGACAGGCAGGGACATTCGCTCAGCGAAGGCGCCGTGCCGGCCGAATTCGCCGCCATCGGCAGCGGCCTCGACCAGATCAGCCAGGCCCGGCTCGGCTGGCAGCTGTTCGAGGACGATCCGCGCAAGCCCCCCGCGCGGCTGAAGCGGGTCGACACCGACGCCGGCAATGTGCAAATCATCACGGCGACGCAAGGCAGGCTCAGCGGCACCAAGGCGTTGTTCATGACGTCGCTTGCATTGCTCGGCATCGCGCTGCCCGGCCTGCTCCTCATGGGAACGGCGACCTTCATCGCAACGCCGATGATCGTGCGGCGCGCCTTCGAGGCGCTCGATGCGACGGCGGACCAGGCGCGGCGCATCGACATCCATCAACGCGGCGCGCGGCTGTCGCTGGACCGGATTCCGCTGGAGGTCGTGCCGCTCGTGACCGCGGTCAACGACGCGCTGGCGCGGCTAGACCAGGGCTATGCCCGCCACAAGCGCTTCGTCGCCGATGCCGCACACGAGTTGCGCACGCCGATCGCAATCCTGAACACGCGGCTGGAGTCGCTTCCAGCGGGGCCGGACAAGACCCGGTTGCTGGAGGATGCCGCACGGCTGGCAACGCTTGCCGAGCAATTGCTGGACATTCAGCGGCTCGACCGCTGCGGCCAGCCCTTCACGCGCGTCGACCTCGTCGCAATCGCGCAAAGCGCGGCCGCAGATCTCGCGCCGCTGGCCATTGCCGCCGGCTACGAGCTGGCGCTCGACGCCCCCGCTACGCCGGTCGAAACGATCGGCGATGCGGCGGCGCTGGAGCGCGCGCTGACCAATCTCGTGCAGAACGCGATCCAGCACGGCCCTCGCCGCGGCACCATCGGCATTCGTGTCAACAGGCCCGCGAGCATCGAGGTCACGGACGAAGGCGCCGGCATTCCGGCCGATCAGCGCGAACAGATATTCGAGCCGTTCTACCGGCTGACACCGCTCGATCGCGGTGCCGGCCTCGGCCTCAACATGGTGCGCGAGATCGTGCTCCTGCATGGCGGCCACATCTCGGTCGCGGACGCAGCGATCGGCGGCGCGTGCTTCAGGATTTCACTGCCGCCCGTCCGGGAGAATTGACGCAATCGGCATGCGGCCCGCAATGCTGTCGCAATGCACTCGAGCGATTGTTCGGCCGCCTCGCCTCTGACCTGCGAGGCGCAACCAAGATGCCGGAGTGCGCATGCCCAACGATTTCCTCTCGTTCTTCCTGTCATGGATGTCAGCCCCGCGCCGCGTCGGCGCGATCGCGCCGTCAGGCGCGGCGCTGGCCGATCTCATCACCCGCGAGATCACCGCATCGACCGGCCCTGTTCTGGAGCTCGGCCCCGGCACCGGCGCGTTCACCTACAAGCTGCTCAAACGCGGCGTGCGTCAGCAGGACCTCACGCTTGTCGAATACGGCTCCGACTTCATGAAACTGCTCCAGATGCGTTTTCCCAACGCGCGCGTCTTGTGGATGGATGCGGGGCGGCTGGCAGCGGAACGCCTCTATGACGGCGCCCCCGTCGGCGCGGTCGTGAGCGGCCTGCCGCTGCTCAACATGTCGACGCGCAAGGTCGTCTCGATCGTCGGTGGCGCGTTCAGTCACGTCCGCCCCGGCGGCGCCTTCTACCAGTTCACCTACGGCATGAGTTGCCCGGTCGCGCGGCCCGTGCTCGACCGGCTCGGCTTGCGCGCAAAGCTGGTGGATCGTGCCCTGCTGAACGTGCCGCCGGCCGCCGTCTACAAGCTGACGCGACGGCCGCAGATGAAACTCGTCTCGGGATCGCTTGCGCCTGATACGTCAATGCCGGCCGCGCCGGAGCCGATGCATGTCGCACGTGACTGCACCGCCACGCCCTGAGCCGATTACACTAGTCGGCTCTGCACCATCGCCGCGCGTATGAACGACGCAAACAGGGGATGCGGCTCGAAGGGGCGCGACTTCAGTTCGGGATGGAACTGGACGCCGATGAACCAGGGGTGATCCTCGTACTCGACGATCTCCGGCAGCACGCCGTCGGGCGACAGGCCCGAGAATTTCAGCCCGTGCTGCTCGAGGCGATCCTTGTAGGCGGTGTTGACCTCGTAGCGATGGCGGTGGCGCTCGGAAATCTCGGTCGCGCCGCCATAGACCTCCGAGACGCGGCTGCCGCGATTGAGCGCCGCGGGATAGGCACCCAAGCGCATCGTGCCGCCGAGATCGCCGGCGTTGGTGCGCTTCTCGAGCTCGTTGCCGCGCAGCCATTCCGTCATCAGGCCGACCAGGGGCTCCTTGGTCGGGCCGAACTCGGTGGAATTGGCCTCCTCGATCCCGACGAGATTCCGAGCAGCCTCGATCACCGCCATCTGCATGCCGAAGCAGATGCCGAAATACGGCACGTCGCGCTCGCGCGCGAACTGCGCCGCGCGGATCTTGCCTTCGGCGCCGCGCTGGCCGAAGCCGCCGGGCACCAGAATGCCGTTGACGTGCTCGAGGAACGGCGCGGGATCTTCCTTCTCGAAGATCTCGCTTTCGATCCAGTCGAGGTTGACCTTCACCTTGTTGGCGATGCCGCCATGCGAGAGCGCCTCGATCAGCGACTTATACGCATCCTTCATGCCGGTATATTTGCCGACGATGGCGATGGTAACGTTGCCCTCGGGATTGCGGATGCGCTCGTTGATCTGCTGCCAGCTCCGCAGCTCCGGCGGAATCCGCGAGCCGATGCCGAAGGCGGCAAGCACTTCGTCGTCGAGGCCTGCCGCATGGTAAGCCTGAGGGACAGCGTAGATGCTGTCAGCGTCGCGCGCCTCGATGACGGCGCTCTCGCGCACGTTACAGAACAGCCCGAGCTTGCGCCGCTCCTCCTTCGGGATCTCGCGATCGGTACGGCAGAGCAGGATGTCCGGCTGGATGCCGATCGAGCGCAACTCCTTGACCGAGTGCTGCGTCGGTTTTGTCTTCAGCTCACCGGCGCTCGGGATGTAAGGCAGCAGCGTCAAATGAATGTAGATGGCGTGATCGCGCGGCAGCTCGTTCTTGAGCTGGCGGATCGCCTCGAAGAACGGCAGGCCTTCGATGTCGCCGACAGTGCCGCCGATCTCGACCAGCACGAAGTCGTAATCGTCGTTTCCGTCGAGGACGAAGTCCTTGATGGCGTTGGTGACATGCGGAACCACCTGGATGGTAGCGCCGAGATAATCGCCGCGCCGCTCCTTGGAGATGATGTCCTGGTAGATGCGCCCGGTCGTGATGTTGTCGGCCTTGGTCGCAGGCCGCCCGGTGAAGCGCTCATAGTGACCGAGATCGAGGTCGGTCTCCGCGCCGTCATCGGTCACGAACACTTCGCCGTGCTGATACGGCGACATCGTTCCGGGATCGAGGTTGAGATAGGGGTCGAGCTTACGGAGGCGGACCTTGTAGCCCCGGGCTTGCAACAGGGCACCGAGTGCCGCTGAAGCCAGACCCTTGCCGAGCGAAGAAACCACGCCGCCGGTGATGAATATGTACCGCGCCATGGGGCTTAACCTCTAATCCCTCGAATTCGATTCGCCAAAGCGATTCGTATTCCGCCCCAAACATTTTGCGGGGCTGTGGGTGAGCCAGAACTAAGAGTGGTGACAGAGCCTTGATGGGGATTGTTGATGCAGGACGGTAGAAGCCGCCCTGCATGGCCCCCCTGCTTTATTGCGAACGAGGTACCTGCGGGCCGCTCGGTGCCGGAGCCTGCTGCTGCTCGTCGGCCTTCTTCAGCGAATCCAGGATGCCGCCCGAGGTCGGTGGCGCGATCGGTCCGCCACCGGCCGGCTGGGTCTGCGACGCCGGTGCGCCGATGATCGACGACGGCTTGCGGTCGTAGCCGGCATACCAGGACAGGAACAAGCTGGTGAGGAAGAAGCCGACGGCCAGGATCGCGGTGGTCCGCGTCAGAAGGTTCGCGGTGCCGCGGCTCGACATGAAACCTGCGCCACCTCCCATGCCCAAGCCGCCGCCTTCCGACTTCTGGAGCAGGACGGCGCCGATCATGACGGTGACGATCATGAGGTGAATGACGATGACAACGGTCTGCATAGTGTCCTTCCGTCACAAGCCGACAGCGCCGAGACGGCGGCCAATCGTGCTTCGCGGGGTTTTCCTGAAGTTGCGCGGTGTTACACGATCAGACGGGTCATTGCCACCCCCGATCGGCCGGGTCCTAAGGTTTGAAGTTAGCTAGGGACAGCCCTGCGCAATCGCAAGGAAATCGACCGCCTTCAGGCTGGCCCCGCCGACCAGCGCGCCATTGACGTTCTTCACGGCCATCAGCTCGGCCGCGTTCGAGGGCTTGACCGAGCCGCCATAGAGGATGCGCATCCCGGCGCCGTCGGCCTTGAACCTGGAGGTCAGGAATTCCCGGATAAAGCCATGAATCTGCTCGACATCCCCAGACGTCGGGGTCAGGCCGGTGCCGATTGCCCAGACCGGCTCATAGGCCACGACCAGATTGGCGGCGGTCGAGCCATCCGGCAGCGAACCGTTGAGCTGGCCGCGCAGGATATCCAGGGTCTGGCCCGCATCGCGCTGCGCTTGCGTCTCGCCGATGCAGACGATCGCCGTCACCCCGGCGCGCCAGGCGGCCTCGGCCTTCTGCCGGATCAGAGCATCGCCCTCGCCATGGTCGGCGCGGCGCTCGGAATGGCCGACGATGATCGCGGTCGCACCCGAATCCGCCAGCATTTCGGCGGCGATATCGCCGGTATGGGCGCCGGAGGCCTTGGGGTGGCAATCTTGGGCCCCCACCGCGACCGTCTTGCCGCGCGCCTTCTCGGCAAAGGCTGCGATCAAGGTCGCTGGCGGGCAAACCAGCAAATCGGCTTTGCCGGCCACCTCTGCCGCGCCATTGAGCATGGCGTCGAATTCGGCAGTCGAGGCCTTCCGGCCGTTCATTTTCCAGTTGCCGGCGATCAGGGGGCGGATGGCATCGGTCATGTCAAATTCCAGCAAAATTTGGTTTGCGCATGCGCTAGCAGAGGTCCCGTGGCAGTTCCAGAGACCAGGGGCTTTTAACCGCAGGGATCGAAAGCCTGCCGGACCCGAGGTTGCGGGGGGAAAGCCACCACTTTATGATGATTGATCAATTTGGTGACGCGCTTTTGCGGAATCTGCATTAAGACGCGCTCCCGTTCCCCTCCTGCCAAACAAGTTGGACCAAATGCTTCGAGGAATGCGCAAGGCCTCATCAAACTGGCTCGGCAAGACCATTATGGCCGTTGTGATGGGCGTGCTGATCATCAGCTTCGGCGTTTGGGGCATTGCCGACATCTTCAAGGGCTTCGGGCAATCCACCGTGGCCAAGATCGGCGGCACCGAGATTTCGCTGAACGAGTTCCGTCAGATTTACACCGATCGCCTCCAGCAGATCAGCCGCCAGTTCGGCCGGCCGCTGTCGCCTGAACAGGCGCGCGCCTTCGGCCTCGACCGTCAGGTGCTGCAGCAGACGATCGCGGAAGCCGCCCTCGACGAAGAGGCGCGCCGGCTCGGGCTCGGCCAGTCCGACGAACAGATCCGCCAGCTCATCATGAATGACCCGAACTTCAAGGGCGTCGGCGGCAACTTCGATTCGAACCGCTTCCAGTCCGTGATCCGCAACTTCGGCTATACCGAGCAGCGCTACGTCTCGGAGCAGCGCAAGGTCTCGCTGCGTCGGCAGATCACCGGCACGATCGGTGCTGGCCTCGAACCGCCGAAGGCGATGCTCGACGTGCTGACGCGCTTCCAGAACGAGCAGCGCGCCATTGAATTCGTCAGGCTCGACGCGGCCCAGGCAGGCACCATCGACGCGCCATCGCCCGAGGCGCTCGCCGCCTATTTCGAGGATCACAAGGTCCAGTTCCGCGCGCCCGAATATCGCAAGATCGCATTTGTCGTGGTCTCGCCGGAGGAGATCGGCAAGTGGAGCGAGGTGTCGGACGAGGATGCCAAGAAGGCGTTCGACCAGCGCAAGGATCGGCTCGGCACGCCGGAGAAGCGCCAGATCCAACAGATCGTATTTCCCAATGCCGCCGAGGCGCAGACCGCACGCGAGCGGCTCACCAGCGGGACGTCGTTCGAGGACCTCGGCAAGGAGCGCGGACTGAGCGCGTCCGACGTCGATCTCGGGCTCGTGACCAAATCCTCGCTCGATCCTGCAGTTGGAGACGCCGTCTTCGCGCTTCCCGCCGGTGAAATCAGCCAGCCGATCCAGGGCCGTCTCGGCACGTCGATCGTGAAGGTCGAAAAGATCGAGCCGGGCACTGAGGCGAACTACGCGAGCGTTGCCGCCGACATCAAGCGCGAGATCGCCACCGAGCGTGCGCGCGTCAAGGTCGCCGATCTCCGCGACAAGATGGAAGACGAACGCGGCGGCGGTGCCAGCGTGATCGATGCGGCACAGAAGCTCGGCCTCACCGCCGTGACCATCGACGCCGTCGACCGTTCCGGCCGCGCCCCGAGCGGCCAGCCGGTCTCCGGCATTCCGCAGGGCCTCGACGTGGTGTCGCAGGCCTTCAACACCGATGTGGGCGTCGACAACGACTCGATCTCTTTCAAGGGCGGCTATGTCTGGTACGACGTGCTTGCCATCACGCCCTCGCGCGACCGCAATCTCGACGAGGTCCGCGACCAGGTCGAGGCGCGCTGGCGCCAGGACCAGATCGCGACCAAGCTGAAGGCCAAGGCGACCGAGATGGTGCAGAAGCTCGAATCTGGCGGCAAGCTCGCCGACGAAGCAGCCGCGATCGGCGCCAAGGTCGAGACCGCCACCGGCTTCAAGCGCGACGACTCGCCCGCCAGCGTGCCCGCAGCCGTCGTGTCGGCCGCCTTCCGTGTCGCCAAGGACGGCGTCGGGCAGACGGCAGTGACCGGCGGCACCGAAGTGATCGTGTTCCGCGTCACCGAGATCGTCGATCCCACGGTCGATGCCGCTTCCGAGGCGGTCAAGAAGCTGAAGGACAGTCTCGACCGCGCGCAGACCGAGGAGCAGGTCGCTTCCTACGTCAACAAGCTCGAAACCGACATCGGGACCACCATTAATCAGGCCGCCTTCGCGCAGGTGACCGGCGCGAACCAGTGAGTTGAAAGCACGCGATGGACGACCTGAAATCGATCATTGGAAAAGTGGCGACCGGCGCCAGCCTGTCGCGTGACGAAGCGGCTTCCGCCTTCGACGCCGTGATGTCCGGCGAGGCCACGCCCTCGCAAATGGGCGGCCTGCTGATGGCGCTGCGGGTGCGCGGCGAGACCGTGGACGAGATCACCGGCGCGGTCGCGGCAATGCGCTCCAAGATGCTCACGGTCGATGCGCCCGCGGACGCCCTCGACATTGTCGGCACCGGCGGCGACGGCTCCGGCTCGGTCAATGTCTCGACCTGCGCCTCCTTCATCGTTTCGGGCGCCGGTCTGCCGGTGGCCAAGCACGGCAACCGCGCACTGTCGTCGCGCTCCGGCGCCGCCGACGTGCTGGCTTCGCTCGGGGTGAAGATCGATCTGAGGCCGGAGCAGGTCGGCCGCTGCATACGCGAATGCGGCATCGGCTTCATGTTCGCCCCCGCCCATCATCCCGCCATGAAGAACGTCGGCCCGACCCGGGTGGAGCTTGCGACACGCACGATCTTCAACCTGCTCGGCCCCTTGTCCAATCCGGCGGGCGTGAAGCGGCAGATGGTCGGCGTGTTCTCCCGGCAATGGGTGCAGCCGCTGGCGCAAGTGCTCAAGAACCTTGGCTCTGAATCCGCCTGGGTCGTGCACGGTTCCGATGGCCTCGACGAAATCACCCTCACCGGCCCGACCTTCGTTTCCGCGCTCCACAACGGCGAGATCCGGAATTTCGAGGTGACGCCGGAGGACGCGGGCCTGCCGCGCTGCGAGGCCGGTGCACTCAAAGGCGGCGACGCCGACGCCAACGCTATCGCCTTGCAGAGCGTGCTCGACGGCAAGCCGAGCCCCTACCGTGACGTCGCGCTGATCAACGCCGCTGCCGCATTGGTCGTGGCGGGGCGAGCCAAGGACCTCAAGGAAGGCGTCGTGATCGGCGCAAAATCAATCGACAGCGGCGCGGCGAGCGCGCGGCTGAAACATTTGATCGCGGTCTCGAACGGCTGAGCCTGACATGTCGGATATCTTGACCAAGATCGAAGCCTACAAACGCGAGGAAATCGCGGCGGCCAAACGCGCGCAGCCGCTGTCGGCTGTGGAAGCGAAGGCCAAGGCGCAAGCAGCACCGCGCGGCTTCCTGCGCGCCATCAGGGCCAAGCACACCGATGGCGACTACGCGCTGATCGCGGAGGTCAAGAAGGCCTCGCCGTCAAAGGGCCTGATCCGCGCCGATTTCGATCCGCCGCTGCTCGCGAGGGCCTATGAAGCCGGCGGCGCTGCCTGCCTGTCGGTGCTGACGGACATGCCCTCGTTCCAGGGCCATCTCGACTTCATGGTGGCGGCACGCGCGGCAACGTCACTGCCGGTGCTGCGCAAGGATTTCATGTTCGACACTTATCAGGTGGCGGAGGCCCGCGCGCACGGCGCCGACTGCATCCTGATCATCATGGCCGCGCTCGATGATGCCACGGCAAAAGAGCTCGAGGACGCCGCCATCACCCATGGCATGGACGTGCTGATCGAGATCCACGACCGCGCCGAGCTTGATCGCGCACTGAAGCTGCGTTCGCCGATGATCGGCGTCAACAATCGCAATCTGCGCACCTTCGAAACCACACTTGCGACCAGCGAAACATTGGCGCCGCTGATCCCCCGCGATCGGCTGATGGTCGGCGAGAGCGGCATCTTCACGCCCGCCGATCTCGCCCGGCTCGAACGCGTCGGCATGTCGACTTTCCTGGTCGGCGAGAGCCTGATGCGGCAAGCCGACGTAACCGCTGCGACCCGTACGCTGCTGGCGCGCGAGACCGCGCGCGCCACAGGCACGAACTGATGGCGCGCAAGCCCGCAAAGGCCAAACCGACCAAGTCCGGCCCTGCCCTCACCCACATCGGCGCCTCCGGCGAGGCGCGGATGGTTGACGTGTCGGACAAGCCCGCGAGCGAGCGGCTCGCGGTCGCGGAAGGACGCGTCGTCATGACCAGGGCGACGCTTGACCTGATCGTGTCCGGCAACGCCAAGAAGGGCGACGTGCTCGGCACCGCCCGCATCGCCGGCATCATGGCCGCCAAGCGGACCGCGGAGCTGATCCCGCTCTGCCATCCGCTCGCGCTGTCGAAGGTGACGGTCGAGATCGAGCCCGACGCGAAGCTGCCAGGCTGCCTCGTCCGCGCCAGCGTGAAGGTCACGGGCCCGACCGGCGTCGAGATGGAAGCGCTCACCGCCGTCTCGGTCGCCTGTCTCACCATCTACGACATGATCAAGGCCGTGGAACGCGGCGTGCGCATCGAAGGCATCCACCTGGTCGAGAAGCTCGGCGGCAAGTCCGGCCATTACCGCGTCTGATTGCCGCTGCTACTTCAACGACGCGCTGATCGACCCGAATTTTGAATTGAGCTTGCTGCCCAGGCCGTCGGCGTTGATCGCGAGCGCGATGCCGGCGGCGATCAGGCCGCGCGTCCCGCATATTGATTGCTTTTGTGAGCGTCCGTTCACGGCGCATTAACCCAGCTTGCTAACTTCGCCTCCACTCCGTTCCCGTAAACCGACGGATGTTTCCGGGGCCAAGAATTGACCCTGACGTGTGCACGACAACGATCGATCATGATGACGGGATTCGGCAGTCGCCTTTTTGACCAGGCCTTCGTGCGCAGCGGACCGATCCGCTGGCTGGTGGTGGGCGGCACGCTGCTGATCGCTGCGATCGCCGTCGGCGCGACGCTGATGGCACAGAATTTCCGCGAACGTGCGCTGCGCAGCTCCGGCCGCGAGCTGGAAAACACCGTGCTGATGCTGGCCCATCATTTCGACCAGCAATTGCAGGATTTCGCGGTCATCCAGAAAGATTTCGTCGACTACGTCCGCGCGAGCGGCATCACCAGTGCGGCGGACTATCGCAAACGCCTCTCCGGCCAGGACCTCCACCGGATGCTGCGTTCGAAGATCGAGGCACTGCCCTACATAGGCGGCGTCAATATCATCGATGCCGAAGGCAATCTGATCAATTCGTCGACGACATGGCCGGCTCCGAACGTGAACGTTGCCGATCGCGCCTATTTCCAGACCTTCCGGTACGATCCCGACGCTCCCGACGTCCTGATCGAACCACTTTACAGTCGCATCTCCGGCGCCTGGACCATCCTGATCGTGCGCAAGATCGTCGGACCGAACGGCGAATTCATGGGTGCGGTCGGACGCGGCATCGAGCCGGCAAATTTCGAAAAATTCTTCGAGTCAGCCGTGCTCGGCGAAGGCACGACGATCTCGATGCTGCACCGGGACGGCACGATGCTCGCCCGTTATCCCCATTCCAGTGAATTGATGGGACGGAATTTCAAGAACGGTCCGTTCGCGCATCAAAGGGTTTTCGGGCTCGACCATTTTACCGGCCGCTTCATGAGCCCCGTCGACGGGGAGGACCGGCTGATTTCCTCACACGCCCTGCCTCACTTCCCGATCCTGATGATGGCCACCACGACGCGCGCGACGGCCCTGACAGACTGGCGCGAGCAGATCGGCATCCTGATCTCGGTCGCGGCCTCTTCCGCGCTCGCCATCGCGGGCGTGTTGATCGCGATCGTTCGCAAGCTCCTGGAGCAGCATCGTCTTTCGCGGGAACGGCTGACGCTGGAAAAGCAGCGTCTCGACCGCGCCGTCAACAACATGACCCAGGGCCTGCTGCTGTTCGACGCCTCGCAGCAGCTCGTGATCTGCAATCAGCGCTACATCGAGATGTACGGGCTGTCGGCCGAAATCGTGAGACCCGGCTGCAGCTTCCACGACATCATTGCGCACCGCAGAGCCACCGGCTCGTTCACCGGCGATGTGGACCAATATGTCGCACGGGTCCTGCGCGACATCCATGTGCGCAATTCCATGGTGGTCGAGACCTCCGACGGTCGCTCGATCCAGATCGTCAACGAACCGCTCACGGACGGCGGCTGGGTCGCGACGCATGAGGACATCACGGAGCGCCGGCGTATCGAGGAGCGCATCAGCCATCTCGCTCATTACGACGCACTGACCGACCTGCCCAACCGCACCATGTTCCACGAGCATCTGCGTCAGGAACTCGATCTCGTCGCCGGGGGCGAACAACTCGCGGTGCACTACATCGACATCGACGAGTTCAAGGGCGTCAACGACGCGCTCGGGCATCTCGTCGGCGACGAGCTCCTGAAGTCGGTCGCACAGAGCCTCCACCGCTGTGCGGGTCCGACGGACTTCGTGGCGCGCCTCGGCGGCGACGAATTTGCCATCGTCCAGAGTGCTGTGACATCGCTGGATCAGGTCAACGAGCTCGTCGCGCGGGTGTTCGAGGCCATCCGCGCGCCGTTCGACTGCATGGGACATCATCTTGCCACCGACGCCAGCATCGGCATCGCGCTGGCGCCGCAACATGGAACGGCGCTGGACCAGATCCTGAAGAACGCGGACATGGCGATGTACGCCGCCAAAGCCGCCGGACGCCGCACCTACCGCTTTTTCGAGCCGGAGATGGACGCCAAGATCCACGAGCGGCGGCAGCTCGAGATCGACCTGCGCCACGCCATCGCCCAAGGCGGGCGCGAAGGCGGCCTCGAGGTGTATTACCAGCCCTGCCTCAGCCTGAAGGACGACCGCATCACCGGCTGCGAGGCGCTGGTGCGCTGGCGCCATCCCGGGCGCGGCATGGTCTCGCCGGCCGAGTTCATTCCGATCGCCGAGGACACCGGCCTGATCAACGCGATCGGCGAATGGGTGCTGGCGACGGCCTGCCGGGACGCGGCGAACTGGCCCGACGACATCCGTCTCGCCGTCAACGTCTCGCCAGTGCAGTTCAAGAGCGGCACGCTGGCGCTGAAGATCATGGCGGCGCTTGCCGCCTCCAATTTGCCGGCGAGCCGGCTCGAGCTCGAAATCACCGAGGCGGTGCTGATCCGCGACGACGACACGGCGCTTGCGATCCTGCATCAACTCCGCGCCATCGGCGTCCGCATCGCGCTCGACGATTTCGGCACCGGCTACTCCTCGCTGAGCTATCTGCACCGCTTCCCGTTCGACAAGATCAAGATCGACCGCTGCTTCGTCAACGACATCGCCGGCCCCGACGGCTCCGCCAGCATCGTGCAGGCCGTCGTCAATCTCGCGGCCGCCCGCCGCATGACCACCACGGCCGAGGGTGTCGAGACCGAAGAGCAGCAGCGTCTGCTGCGCGCACTCGGCTGCTCCGAGATGCAGGGCTATCTGTTCAGCGCCGCAAAGCCCGCCGAAAAGGTGCTGGAGCTGTTCGCAGCTCATCGCAGCCGTCTCGCCCAGCGCGGCGGCGACGAAGGCCGCCGCCGCGAGGCGGGCTAGGGCCTGGTCTCACACAGGCGCAATTGTCGGTTCGGGAGGCCAAGCAGAAACGTCGGCGGACGGCCAAACGGCGGTGGCGGGCCCCTAGGAATTAAAGACCATTCGGTCTATATATCGGCAATGCGCCGCCAAACCCCTGTGCAATTGCCTCGTGGCCGTCCCCGAAGTTTCGACGCGGAAGCTGCGGTCGAGCAGGCGATGGGCGTGTTCTGGTCGCGCGGTTATCACGCCACGGCGCTACCCGACCTTCTCCGGGCAACGAAGCTCTCGCGTGGCAGCCTTTATGCCGCTTTCGGAGACAAGCACTCGCTGTTCTTGCGTGCGCTTGATCGCTACGTCGCCGATGCCCTGACACGGATGGATGTCGAACTCGACCCCCGCCGAGAGCCGATCGACGGCTTGCGGGCCTATCTTGCCGGTTACGTCGACCGAACGAGCGGCGCCAATGGCCGGCGCGGATGCCTGCTGGTGGCCACGGCCATGGAGCTGGCTGGCCGTGACGCTGAAGTTGATCGCCGCATCGGGAGCTTTTTCAAAGCCATGGAGGCCAGGGTGGCTGATGCGCTGTCCCGTGCGAAGGCGGCGGGCAAGCTGGCCGATACCGTCGAGCCTTCAACTGCCGCGAAGATTCTCGTGTGTTTCGTCGAGGGGCTGCGCGTCGTCGGCAAAACGGCACCGGCGCGGATCACGTCGCAAGCCACCGTTGACGCTCTCCTCGGCCGCTTCATCAGGTAGACAACCCGTTTCATCAGGTTTCGGCCGCATCCGCCGTTGGCGCGCCAATATATAGACCGAACGGTCTTGAAAGGAAGAATGCCATGTCTGCCATCCAGATCGTCTGTGCGGTGGCCGTCCCCTTGCTCTGGGGTTACCAGTTCGTCGCCATCAAAGTGGGGGTGACGGAGTTTCCGCCCCTCTTCTTCCTCGCTCTGCGCTTCCTGGCCATCGCGCTCCTGCTCGTTCCCTTCGTCAAAAAGCCCGCGCGTCAGCAGTTCGGCCCCATCGCAGCTATTTCGATCTTCCTCGGTGGGCTGAACTTCGGCCTCTTCTATGTCGGCCTTGGGCTCGGCTCGGGAACCATGTCGGCCGTCGTCTATCAACTCGCCACGCCCTTCACCGTCCTGCTGGCGTGGCCGCTGCTCGCGGAGAGGCCGTCTCTCACCACTTCCGCTGGGGTGGTGCTTGCATTCGTCGGCGTGGTCGTGTTGGCGGCGGAGCCCGGCCCGTCCGCAAACGCGCTTCCACTGCTGCTCGTGGTCGGGGCAGCCTTCGCATTCGCGGTGTCCAATGTCCTGACGAAACGCTACGGCCCTTTTGACCCCCTGATGTTGATGGGATGGTCCTCGCTGCTCACGGTGCCGCAGGTCATGTTGATGTCGCTGCTCCTTGAACATGGACAACTCGCGAGCCTCGTCACGGCGGATGGACGTGGTTGGCTGGCACTCGCCTATACGATTTTTATCGGGGGAATTGTCGGGTTTGGCCTGTGGTTCTGGCTGATCGGGCGTTGCTCCATGGGCCGCGTCGCGCCCTTCGGTTTGCTGCTTCCGGTGTTCGCCTTGATGTCGAGCGTGATGTTCCTTGGCGAACACATGACTTCAAAGTTGATGATCGGCGGGCTGCTCGCGATCTCCGGCGTCGCCATGACACAGTTAAGACCGAGACACAGTTAAGACCGAGCGCTCGGTCAAGCTGAACCTTGAAGTCGCATCGCTGCGACTTCGCGCCCGGCGCTGGGCCGAGCGCGATGGCTGCTACGAGGCCACCTTCGCAGCCATGAACCCGATCTGACACAGCGTTCCGAAAAAAGTTCGCCCGGGAACGGCTATCCGCTCCCGGGCGATCAATACTTTACCGTCGCGAGGGCCTAGTTCGGCACCGCAGCCTTCGGCGCCGGCTTGGCGGCGACCGCATTCGCGGTCTGGCCGTGCAGGAAGTCGTAGGCCGTATGCAGCGCCTTGTCGTCTTTCGCTTCCGGCGGGACATAGGACTGCGATCCGGTCTGCTCGGTGCCATCGGCCGCCTGGAGATGGCCGCGCATCTGGGACTCCGCCATGGTGTCCATCCGGCCCTTCAGCTCGGGCGGCACGTCCTGGAGGATCTCGATGTCGGGCGCGATGCCCTGGGCCTGGATCGAGCGGCCCGAGGGCGTGTAGTAGCGCGCCGTGGTCAGCGCCAGCGCACCGTTGCCGGTGCCGAGCGGAATGATGGTCTGCACCGAGCCCTTGCCGAACGAGCGCGTGCCGATCAGCGTCGCGCGCTTGTGGTCATGCAGCGCGCCGGCCACAATCTCCGAGGCCGAGGCCGAGCCGCCATTGACGAGAACCACCAGCGGCTTGCCCTTGGTGAGGTCGCCACCATGCGCGGTGAAGCGCTGGGTCTCTTCCGGATTGCGGCCGCGGGTCGAGACGACCTCGCCACGCTGCAGGAACGCGCTCGACACCGACACGGCCTGGTCGAGCAGTCCGCCCGGATTGTTGCGCAGGTCCATCACGTAGCCGACCAGCTTCTCCGGCGGAACGTCCTTGGAGATCGATGCGATCGCCTTCTTCAGGCCATCGGTGGTCTGCTCGTTGAACGAGGTGACGCGGATATAGCCGATATCGCCGTTCTCGACGTGGAAGCGCACGGGGCGCACATGGATGATCTCGCGCTTGATCGCGACGTCGAGCGGGGCGTCGGCCCCCTTGCGCACGATCGTGAGCTTGGTCTGGGTCTCGACCGGCCCCTTCATCTTGTTGACGGCCTGCTCGAGCGTCATGCCCTGCACGGCATCGCCGTCGATCTTGCTGATCAGGTCGCCCGACATGATGCCGGCCTTGGAGGCCGGCGTATCGTCGATCGGCGAGACGACCTTGACCAGGCCGTCCTCCATCGTGACCTCGATGCCGAGCCCGCCGAACTCGCCGGAGGTGGTCTCCTGCATCTCGGTCCAGGCCTTGTCGTTCATGTAGCGCGAGTGCGGATCGAGCGAGGTCACCATGCCGGTGATCGCGCCTTCGATCAGCTTGGCATTGTCAGGCTTCTCGACGTAGCTCGCCTTCACCCGTTCGAACACTTCGCCGAACAGATTGAGCTTGGAATAGGCGTCATCCGCGCTCGCTGCCGCCCGTGCCGCCCACACGCCGCCGTGCGGACTGGCTACCAGAAGGGTCAGACACGCTCCGGTGAGCGCGCCCAGTGGAAACAGCAGGGTTTTCCGCATGGATAGGCTGGCCTTTTTGCTTCGCGGTTCGGTGGGGCTGGAGAGCCGCCATGCAAATGGCGATCCAGCCTGCTTCTCACAATACCATTCTGGTTTCTTCAAGGCCGGGATGCCACGCCGGCGGGTACAGCGTAAAAATCCCTTCGTCCGGACCTAAACTTTCGGCAACGTTGCAGGACCCGGTTCGTGCGCAGCGGGGGGTCGGCCGGCCGGCCCACGCCTCGCAGCCATGCGATTTTAGGATGGTTTTGGCGCCCCGGACGGGTTAGGCGATGAGGGAAGGCTTCAAATTCTCGGGAGGATAACAATGAACGAAGCACCCCGCATCCAACCGGACAGGAACGTCGAGCTCGGCGCCAGCACCGAGCCGTTCCAGAATCTGCATGAATTCATCCGGAAAGCGCGTTCCAACCTCAACCAGAATGCCTGGGATTATATCGTCGGCGCGGCCGAGACCGAGACCACGATGCGTCGCAACCGCATGGCGCTGGACGAGATCGCCTTCCGCCCGCGCGTGCTGCGCGATGTCCGCAAGGTTACAGGCTCAGTCGAGCAGTTCGGCCGCAAGATGCGCCTGCCCGTGGTGCTCGCCCCCGTCGGCGCGCTCGAGATCTTCGATCCGGATGGTGCGGCGAGCGTGGCACGCGCCTGCGGCACTTTCGGTGCGGCGCACATGCTCAGTTCGGTGTCCGAGCCCGGCCTAGAAAAGACCGCCGAAGCTGCGCCGGACGCGTTGCGCCTCTACCAGCTCTACGTGCGCGGCGACGACGCCTTCGTCGCCGACGTCGTCAGCCGGGCTGAGAAGAACGCCTATGCCGCCTTCTGCCTGACCGTCGATACCGCTCATTACAGCCGTCGCGAACGTGACATCGCCAAGCGCTACGTTCGCGAGAGCCGCCTGCGCGCCACCGGCGGCGATTACCAGAAGGGTCTGGAGTGGCGGACGGTGAAGATGATCAAGGACAAGTTCAAGATCCCGCTGATCCTCAAGGGCATCGCGACGCCAGAGGACGCGCTGATCGCGATCGATCACGGCGTCGAATGGATTTACGTCTCCAACCATGGCGGCCGTCAGCTCGATCATGGTCGCGGCGCCATGCACGTGCTGCCCGAGATCGTCGAGGCCGTGAACGGCCGCGCCAAGATCATGGTCGATGGCGGCGTCTGTCGCGGCACTGACATCGTCAAGGCGATCGCGGCGGGCGCCGACCTCGTCGGCATCGGCCGGCTGCAATGCTGGGCGCTGGCGGCGGCCGGCGAAGCCGGCGTGGCCCGCATGCTGGAGCTGCTCGAGGACGAAGTGCTGCGCTGCCTCGGCCTCTTGGGTGCGACCTCGTTCGCCGAGGTCAACAAATCCTGCCTGCACCAGGCGACCGCGACCAACGCGCCGAGTGTGTTCAGCGCGTTTCCGCTGTTCGACCACGAGCCGTATCGATACTGAATGAAAGGACGCAGGTGACATCGCTCTCTCCCGGCAGCGCGGATGCGCTTCTGTTCGATCTCGGCCGCGTGGTGCTCGATATCGATTTCTCCAAGGCGATCGCCTGCTGGGCGGGACATGCCGGCTGCAAGCCTGAAGCCATCGTCGCGCGCTATGTGCGGGACAGCGAAGCCTATCGGCTGCACGAGATGGGGAAGATCAGCGATGAGGATTATTTCGCCTCACTGCGAGCCTCGCTCGGCATCGGCATTTCGGACGCGCAGTTCCTGGAAGGCTGGAACGCGATCTTCGCCGGCGAAATGCCTGACATCGCCGAGCTGCTGCCGCGCGCAGCGATGCAGATGCCGCTCTACGCTTTCTCCAACACCAACCGGCCGCACGTGGACCATTTCTCAAGGGAATATGCCGACCTCCTCGGCCATTTCCGCGAGCTGTATTTGTCGTCCAGCATCGGCTTGCGCAAACCGGATGCGGACGCCTTCGACCACGTCGTTGCGGCGATCGGCGTGCCCGCCGGGCGCATCGTGTTCTTCGACGATCTTGCCGAAAACATCGAGGGAGCGCGGGCGCGCGGCTTGACGGCGGTGCATGTGACCTCGCCGCGTGACGTCGGGAACGCATTGAAGGCATTGGGCATCTGACGACGAGGCGTCGTCGCGAAACCCTTGGCGCCACGGCCCAACGGGAACAATTTTGGAAGAAACTGAGGAACCCAATCACTTTGTGCATTTTTATACAGAGTTCCCGGAACGGAATACCACCTTCCAGACTCTTAGAGTCCGTTGGGACTTCTACGGACGGATGCATCATCGTGCTGGGCAAGACCTACCTCACCAAGCAGGCCTCTCTTCTTCTTGAATTCGCGAGGACAACTTCAGATTCGGAGCTTTCCGCCAAGCTCGTGAGCAAGGCCGCCGACCTGAAATCCCAGGCCGATCCGCTGCCCGACAAGGATCAGGGACCCCAGGCGCCCGACGTAACTCCCGGGCAGCCAGGGAGCTGATCGATCCAGGCCCGGGGCGCTCGTCGTTCTCGCCCTTCCATGACCACTCTCCTGCCGATCTGTCGGGTTCTTCGGATCATGCCACGACGCGCGCGATCCTGCCTTCCGGAACAATGTGAAGCGGCGGGATGACTGCGCGCGCTCAGCCGTTTTTGCCTCTGCGCCCGCGCTCGGCTAGAAGATTTGCGGAACATTCGCCCGAACGTGCCGAGCAGGAGTTTTCGCCGTGGCCTTGATGCCGGTTTCTGACGCGCTTGCCGCGGTGCTGGCGGGTGCGGAGCCGCTGCCGGAAGAAATGATCTCCCTCGACGAGGCCTACCATCGCGTGCTCGCGCGTGACGTCGCGGCAAGGCGCACGCAGCCGCCGCAAGCGATGTCGGCCATGGACGGCTACGCCGTGCGCGCGGCCGATGCCGCAACGATCGATTCGGAGCTCACCGTCATCGGCGAAGTCGCGGCGGGCCGACCCTTCGCGGGGACGGTCGGCGCCGGCGAGGCCGTGCGGATCTTCACCGGCGGCGTCGTTCCCTTTGGCGCGGACGCCGTCGTGATCCAGGAGGACACGGTCGCCGCCGGCAAGCGCATCACGATCAAGGAAGCCGCGATCGCCGGTCGGCACATCCGCCCCGCAGGCGTCGATTTCCGCGAGGGCGACGTGCTCCTGCGCAAGGGAAGTCGTCTCACCGAGCGCGACCTCGCCCTCGCCGCCGGGATGAACCATCCGCACCTTGGCGTTTTCAGACGTCCGAAAGTCGCGATTCTCGCCACCGGCGACGAGCTGGTGATGCCGGGCACCACGCCCGGCCACGGCCAGATCGTCTACTCGAACGGCTACGCCCTGCACGCGCTTGCCCGCAGCGAGGGCGCCGAGACCATTGATCTCGGTATTGCCGCCGACACGCTGGAGGCGACCACCGCCGGCATCGGCCGCGCCCGCGAGAGCGGCGCCGACATCCTGATCACGACCGGCGGCGCATCGGTCGGCGACCACGATCTGGTCCAGCAGGCACTGCGGGACGAAGGCATCGCAATGGCGTTCTGGAAGATCGCGATGCGGCCAGGCAAGCCGATGATGCACGGGCGGCTCGGCGCAATGGGTGTGATTGGCCTGCCGGGCAATCCCGTGTCGTCCTACGTGTGCGCGTTCCTGTTCATGGTGCCGCTGATTCGCGCCCTGTCGGGCCGTTCGGCGATTCACCATCGCCGTGAGCGCGCCGTGCTCGGCCGCGAAATCGGCGCCAACGATCAGCGCGAGGACTATCTGCGCGCGCATCTGGAGGAGCGTGACGACGGCACACGCGTCGTTCTTCCCGTCAATCATCAGGACTCTTCGCTGCTTGCGAATCTCGCTGCAGCACAGGTACTTCTCGTGCGCGCACCGTTCGCGCCGAAGGCCGAAGCCGGCACGGCTTGCGAAGTGTTGCGGCTCCCCGTCTGAGCGTCCCGCAATGCGCGTTCCGCGAACTTTGCTCTGTTCACGGTAAATTAAGCAGTTGCGGAACATGTATCGAACATATAGTGTCCGTTCATGATTTGTTTCGAGTATGTAGCGGCTTATTGCCGAATTCTGCGTCTCATAATCGGACGACATCAACCGGGGGACTTTGGTCGAGATGTTAACGCGCAAACAATACGAGCTTCTGCGGTTCATCAGTGAACGTCTGAAGGAAAGCGGCGTGCCGCCCTCCTTCGACGAGATGAAGGATGCGCTCGATCTGCGCTCGAAGTCGGGCATCCATCGCCTGATCACGGCGCTCGAGGAGCGTGGCTTCATCCGACGCCTGCCCAACCGCGCCCGTGCGATTGAAGTCATCAAGCTGCCGGAGCTCCAGGCAGCCGCAGGCAGCCGCCGCGGCTTCACGCCGAGCGTCATCGAGGGCAATCTCGGCAAGGTGCGTGCGAGCTCCAGCCTGCCCGCGGACGACGGCGAACGTCCCGTCGCGGTGCCGGTGATGGGCCGCATCGCGGCCGGCACGCCGATCGAGGCGTTGCAGACCCGCAGCCATACTATCAGTGTGCCGCCCGACATGCTCGGTTCGGGCGAGCATTACGCGCTCGAAGTGCGCGGTGATTCCATGGTCGAGGCCGGCATCCTCGACGGCGACATGGCGCTGATCCAGCGCAACGAGAGCGCCGATACAGGCGACATCGTGGTGGCGCTGATCGACGACGAGGAAGCGACGCTGAAGCGCTTCCGCCGCCGCGGCGCCTCGATCGCGCTCGAGCCCGCCAACGCAGCCTATGAGGTCCGCATCCTGCCGCCCAACCGGGTGAAGATTCAGGGCAAGCTGATCGGGCTTTACCGGAAGTACTGATACCGGGCGTCCTTGATCCCGGGAGTACTTGATACCGGAGGTGCCTGGCGCCTCGCGCGCTTCCGATCGGCATCGCCGGTCAGAGATTGGAGCGGATCATCGTCCGTTCCGGCTGGGTAGTCTTTCTGGTTCTGCACAGACTATCCGGCCCCTCCTTCGGCGCTGGCTCCTCACGACGCCCACGAAGCGGCACTGGTTGGCGGCACAAGTGTTCGAGGAAACGGCGGCCGGCGATCAAGCTCGACCGTTGCAGTCAAGCCGGCGATATTCGCGCACGCGCCTCCCGAATGCATCGCAACTCGCTTTGTTCCTATTGAATTCGGGAAAGATAATGTGATCGCGGCTCACGGAAACCAGCCGCAGATTTGCCCACAACCAAGCAGAGCGTTCATGCTTCAACTCTGATAGAGGCCTGCGCCTCGATTAAGAGACGCGGGTTGCTATCCCAGCATGAGGAGCACCCGATGTGTGACTACAGCCTGCATGCCGTCGCGTCGCGCCCCGCCGAAGTCGGCGAGACGATCGTCACGACAAGCTTCCGCGGCACCTCGACGCGCGGCTTCGCCTCGGCGGCCGATCCGTCTGTTGCCGTCTGCCTGCTGCCGGGAACGGAGCTCGCCTTCGCCGACGACGTTCGCTACGACAATCGCTGGATCTGGACGCGCACCATCAATTCCCGCGTGGGCAAGTTCGGCAAGATCGACCCGCACGTTCCCGACCGCCATCATGACGCGATCGAATTCCCCGACGGCAAATACGTGCTGGTGACGCAGCTCGTCGAAGGCCAGCGCGCGACCGTGCTGCAACTGCCGGTGACTCAGTCGGTCACCGAGCGCGAGCACAAGGCGCAGATTATCGCCGACCGGCAGCCGACCGTCAGGCACCTGCCGATCGGCTGACACAGCCGTCTCCGGCTACGAGGTCGGGGGTCAGGATTGAATTGCCATCGCCGGCCGTGGCCGGCGAGATGGTACGGCTTGCGTCCGCGAAATCCAATCGGATGGACCAAGCCCGCACGTCTCCGCCGCACGAAGTTTGAGCCGCCCTGCCTGAATTTTGAACGTCCGCTTCGCAGCCAAATGACCGATGCTGTCAGGGCTTGAGACGGCGGACACGCTCGATGAAAACCTTCCTTCGCGTCGTTGAACTCTGGGTCCCCGATCGGACGCGCACGCGGCTGGAGTTTGGTGGCGGTCTCTATGGCGAAGGGCTGTCCGCGTTCAAGGCCGTCAGCGAAGAGCTGCACTTCGGATATGACGAGGGACTTCCGGGCAAGGCCTGGGCCGCGGGCCACCCCGTGATCCTCACCAAATTCGCCAACTCCTATTTCAAACGGACCGATCAGGCGCTCGCGGCCGGCCTCACCTGCGGCGTCGCGGTGCCGGTGTTTGCGGGTGAATTCCTGCAAGCCGTCATGGTGCTGTTCTGCGGCGAGGACGAAGCGCATGTTGGGGCGATCGAGCTCTGGCACAACGACCCTGATGCCTCCCACGAGATGGGGCTTGTCGACGGCTATTACGGCACTGCCGACATGTTTGAATTCAACTCCCGCCACACCAAATTTCCTCGCGGCTTTGGCCTGCCTGGCCGCACCTGGAAGGCGGGCCTGCCGCTGATCATAAAGGACCTGCACGACGCCAGGAGTTTTCTGCGCTGGGAGGACGCGGCCAAGGTCGGGATCAATTTCGGCGTCGGCGTGCCCTATCGGACGAGCGCGGACCAGACCTGGGTCCTGACATTCCTCTCCGCGCAGGCCACGCCGATTGCGCGACGCTTCGAGATCTGGATCCCGAACGAGACCCGCTCGGCACTGGTGTTCCGCGCCGGCGATTGCAGCGCGCAGACCGACCTTGCCGCGCTCTATGCGGATAAATCCATTGCCAGAGGCGAAGGCAGCATCGGCGGGGCCTGGGCCACCGGCATGCCCGCGCTCAACGCCGATCTGGTGCATGACGGCTCGGTCGCCGGTCTCGAAGCCTGCACATCCGGACTGAGCCGAATGGTGGCCCTGCCGGTCATCGGCAATTCCAGGCTCGACGCCGTACTGGCCTGGTACTTGTAACCGATCCGATCAATCGTCTGCCTGCAAGTCGGTCTCCGCCGGCGTTGCGTCCTTGATGCGGGGCGCGATCGCCTTCGGCGCAAGGCTGCCGTCGAAATCACCCTCGCCTGCGCCGGCTGGCAACCAGGGGCGGCTCGTGCCTCTCGCCCTCACCGCGTGAACCACAAAGCCGTCACCACGCTGCGTCAGCGCCAGCGCACTCTGGCTGGCAAGCCGTTGCCGATCGACCACCATCGCCGCGCAATCGGGTGGCGCGGGGCGTGTCGTCACCACCAGCGTGGCCCGACTGCAATCGTCCGCGAGAGCGTCGACGCGCAGTGCCAGCGCGACCAGCCTCCCGTCGGCCAGTGGCGTCACGCAGCCGGACTCGTCACAGGACACGCCATCGGCCAGAGAGGCTCGGCCCGCATCACGCGGATCGGCGTCGGCAGCGAGCCATTCCTTGAGCAGAAAGCTGTCCTTGCTCGTCCTGATCAGGTGTAGATGTCCGTCCCTGCCCCGCACCGCAACGCTCGCGCCATCCCCGGCAATCAGGATGTCGGGCTGCCGCGCCGACAGTCCCCAGAGGATCGCTGCCAGCAGCACCAGGGCGCCGGACCAGCGTAGCGGCGTGCGCAACAAGCCCAGCAGGATGATTCCCAGGCTCGCCGCGATCAGCGGCGCGATCCCGAACGCCGAGATGCGGCCGACGGCGCCCGGCAATGCCGCGACCCAGCGCGAGACCGCGACCATCCAGTCGATGCCGATCCCCATCAGCCACCAGAACACGCTGTCCAGCCCGAACGGCGCAGCAAGCAGCCCCAACAGTCCCGCCGGCATCACCAGCGCCGAGACCACAGGCATCGCGCCGAGATTGGCGAGCACCCCGAACGGCGTGACACGGTGGAAATGGAACGCGGCGTAGGGCGTGGTCGCAAGTCCCGCAATCAGCGAGGCCATGAACAGCATCGCGACCTCGCGGCCACCCCACATCGCAATGCGCGCGGTCGCCGAATGGTCCGGCGAGGCAAACAAATTGGGCATGCCGATCTGCACCAAGGCGACGAGCCCGAGCGTTGCCGCAAACGACATCTGAAAACTCGGATGCACCAGTGCTTCCGGCGCGACCCCCAGCACGATCAGCGCGGCGACAGCAAGCGTGCGAAAGGTGATGGCGCGGCGATCGACCATCACCGCGATCAGCACCACCGCCGTCATGAAGAACGATCTTTGCGTTGCGACCTCCGCGCCTGACAGCAGCAGGTAAAACGCAGCAGCGACCAGCGCGGCGGCCGCCGACCATTTCTTGATGGCGAAGCCGGCCGCAAGTCCCGGGATCACAGCGAGCAGCGCGCGCACCGCGAAGAACACGACACCGGCAACGACGGCCATGTGATAACCGGAAATCGAGAGCACGTGGCCGAGACCGGAGATGAACATCGCATCGTTGACGGGCGTGGTGATCGCATCGCGCCGCCCGGTAAGCAGCGCGGTCGCGATCGCCCGGTTGTCGCCGTCGAGCGTCGCCCGGATGCGGGCATCGATCGCATCGCGAAGGCCTTGCATGAAGGCCGCATAACGCAGCCGCAAGCCGGCGGTCTCAGGCGGCGGCGCCACCGTGATTGCGCCCATCGCGAAGCCGGAGGCCCCGATGCCCTGGAAGAACATGTCACGCGAAAAGTCGTAGCTGCCGGGCCGCACCGGCGCGAGCGGCGGCATCAGCCGTGCCTTCAGCTGAACGAAGCTACCGACCTCCGGCGCGGTGCCTTTGCGGACCGACAGGCGCACGCGCTCGAGCCTGACGTCGCTGCGTTGCGCCTCCATCGCCGTGACGCGCAGCACGAAACGATCGGTACGCTCGCGGATGTCGCGGGCCTCGACGAAGCCTGACAACGACACCGAATAGAGCGCCTTTGCCAGCACCGGGTGGGCGATCCGCGCCGTCTTCCAGGTCGCGACGGCAAAGCCGGCCGCGACCGCCGCGATCATGATGGCTGGGGCGAACAGCCGGCTCCGCCGCAACAGAGCCGCGCCGAGCAGGAGTGCGATGGCGGTCGTGGCAACGACCAACAGTACTGGCTCGTGATCGGCAGAGAAATAAAGCGCGATGCCGCAGCCAAACGTGACGGGCACCCACGGCAACAGCCGCCCGGCGCCAGCCTCGGCGCGTAGCCATGCGCGGAGGGTCGCGGCCAGCGAGGTCCAGAGGTCGAGGCCTGCAGGCGCGAGGCCGCCCGCGGACGCGGTGCGGCCCGCGGGCCACGTCCCCGCGATCCCCTGCGACCGTACCGGCCGGCCCGGCTCCGCCATTTCCTGCACTCGATGATACGCAACGAAGGCCGAAGCTACCGGAACGTGCAGGCGGGCGGATAGCGGTACGGATCAGGAACGAAAGGGCGCGACCGCTACTTTTCCTCTTCCATCGTCACGGCGACATCGGCCTTGGCCGACAGCCGGACCTTGTTGCCCTCGATATCGGCGACGAGGCCCTTATCGATGAAGTGATGATGCCCTTTGTGGCTGCCCTCGCCGCTGTCCTTCTTCGTCAGCTTGATGCGATTGCCTTCGACCTTGTCAACGGTGCCGATATGGACGCCGTCGGCGCCGATAACTTCCATGTGCTCTGCGATGTTCTGCATGGTGCGTTCCTTGTTGGACCCACCCCAACGCGCAGGGCGCACGTTCGTTCTCTCTCGCGAGAATGACGATGCCGTGTGCCCGCTGGTCAGATCAGCGGCGCCTGCGACGAAGCATGGTGATTGACGATCTTCCAGTCGCCGTCCTCGCGCATGATGACCCAGCTCATCTTGACCGAGAAATCAGGGCGTTCGCCGGCGAGATCGAACGAGATCGTTGCGGCCATGTTGATGAGGTCAGGACCTACCTGCGCCGCCTTCACCTCGGAGAACACAGCGCTCGGCTGGCGCCAGCGCGGCAGGCCGTTGAAATAGTCTGCGACGCCATCCCTGCCCCGGTAGAGCTTCGGGTTCGAGCCGAAGAAGAACGTATTCTTCCCATAAAGCGACGACAGCGCGGCCGCATCGAGCGTGGCGAAGCCGGCGCACCATTTCGCGATGATGGCGGAAACGATCGCGTCGGCTTCGTCGTTCATTGTGGTCCCTCAGCCTTTGGCAACTTCCTTCGCGAACGTGTCGCGCAGGCCGATGGTCCTGGAAAATACCGGCTTGCCGGGCGTCGAGTCCTTGTCGCGCACGAAATAGCCCTGGCGCTCGAACTGCATCGGCTCGGTCGAATTGCTTTCCGCGACTGATGCTTCGATCCGGGCGTCAGCCAAAATCTCGAGCGACTGCGGATTGAGATCGGCGGCGAAGTTCGAGGCGTCCGGGCTCGGATTGGCAAACAGCTGGTTGTAGATGCGGATTTCCGCGGGCACGGATGTTGCCGCCGACAGCCAGTGCATGGTGGCCTTGACCTTGCGGCCATCGGGCGCGTTGCCGCCCTTGGTGGCGGGATCGTAGGTGCAGCGCAGCTCCACCACTTCGCCGACCTCGTTCTTGATCACGCCCGTGCACTTGACGAAATAGGCGTAGCGCAGCCGCACCTCGTTGCCGGGCGACAGACGGAAGAACTTTTTCGGCGGGTTCTCCATGAAGTCGTCCTGCTCGATATAGAGCTCACGGCCGAACGTGATCTTCCGGGTGCCGGCAGAGGGATCGTCCGGATGGTTGATCGCCTCGAGCTCCTCGGTCTGCCCTTCCGGATAGTTCTCGATCACGACCTTGAGCGGCTTCAGCACCGCCATCCGCCGCTGCGACGTGCGGTTGAGCTCCTCACGGATGCAGAACTCGAGCATGCCGACGTCGACGACGCTGTTGGCCTTCGCCACGCCGATACGCTTGACGAATTCGCGAAGGGCGGCCGGCGGCACGCCGCGGCGGCGCATCCCCGCCATGGTCGGCATGCGCGGATCGTCCCAGCCCGCGACATGGCCCTCGCGCACGAGCTGGGTCAGCACGCGCTTGGAGAGCAGCGTGTAGGTCAGGTTCAGCCGCGCGAATTCGTACTGGTGCGGCTTCGACGGCACCGGCAGCTTCTCGATGAACCAGTCATAGAGCGGCCGGTGATCCTCGAACTCCAGCGTGCAGATCGAGTGCGTGATGCCTTCGATCGCGTCCGACTGGCCGTGGGCATAGTCGTAGCTCGGATAGATACTCCACTTGGTCCCGGTGCGCGGATGGTGCGCATGCAGGATGCGATACAGCACGGGGTCGCGCAGATTGATGTTGCCCGCACCCATGTCGATCTTGGCCCGCAGCACGCGCGCGCCGTTCGGGAATTCGCCCGCCTTCATGCGACGGAACAGGTCGAGGTTTTCATCCACGGTGCGATCGCGGAACGGCGAGTTCTTGCCGGGCTCGGTCAGCGTGCCGCGCGCAAGACGGATCTCCTCCTGGGTCTGGTCGTCGACATAGGCGAGCCCGTCTCGGATCAGTTGCTCCGCCCATTCATAGAGGCGGTCGAAATAGTCCGAGGCGAAGAACAGGTTCTTGCCCCAGTCGAAACCCAGCCAGTGCACGTCGGCCTGGATGGAATCGATATATTCCTGCTCTTCCTTGACCGGATTGGTGTCGTCGAAGCGCAGATGGCAGCGGCCCGGAAACTCCTGGGCGATGCCGAAATTGAGCGCGATCGACTTGGCGTGGCCGATATGGAGATAGCCGTTCGGCTCCGGCGGGAACCGGGTCACGATCTCCCGGTATTTGGCCTGATCGAGGTCGGCCTGGATGATGTCACGAATGAAATCGCGCCCAACCTCGTTCGCCACCGGTTCTGTCATTACGAAAATCCTGTAGGGAAATCAGCGGCCCTTCTGCCAAATTCCCTTGGCTGAGCCAAGGGCTTAAGCAAGGTCTCAAGCAACCCTTGGCGGCCCGCTGCCGGGCTTTAGTTATGCACCGGTCCTGTTATATACCACCGCCTCCAATGCATAGGCCTTGCCAAGAATGACCTCTCCCGTCGTCACCCGCTTCGCTCCCTCGCCGACCGGCTTCCTCCATATCGGGGGCGCGCGCACGGCGCTGTTCAACTGGCTCTATGCGAAGAAGCACGGCGGCAAGATGCTGCTCCGGATTGAGGATACCGACCGGGAGCGCTCCACGGAGGCGGCGATCGGCGCCATCCTCGACGGCCTGAAATGGCTGGAGCTCGGCTGGGATGGCGACGTCATCTATCAGTTCAGCCGCGCCGCACGCCACCGCGAGGTCGCCGAGCAGCTGCTCGCCGAGGGCAAGGCCTATCGCTGCTACGCCACCGCCGAGGAGCTCACCGCGATGCGCGAGAAGGCGCGCGCGGAAGGCCGCACCCGCCTCTATGACGGCCTGTGGCGCGACCGCGATCCGGCGACGGCCCCAACCGACGTGAAACCCACCATCCGGCTCCGCGCGCCCCAGACCGGCGAAACCGTGATCGAAGATCAGGTCCAGGGTCGCGTGGTCTGGCAGAACGAGAATCTCGACGACCTCGTCCTGCTGCGCGGCGATGGCAACCCGACCTACATGCTCGCAGTGGTGGTCGACGACCACGACATGGGCGTCACCCATGTCATCCGCGGCGACGACCATCTGATCAACGCCGCCCGCCAAAAGCAGATCTACGACGCGATGGGTTGGACGCTGCCGAGCATGTCCCACATCCCGCTGATCCACGGCCCGGACGGCTCAAAACTCTCCAAGCGGCACGGCGCGCTTGGCGTCGATGCCTACCGCGCCATGGGATACCTCCCGGCCGCGCTCCGCAACTATCTCGTCCGGCTCGGTTGGAGCCATGGCGACCAGGAAATCTTCTCGACCGAGGAGATGATCGCAGCCTTTGACCTCGCCAGCGTCGGCCGCGCAGCAGCGCGCTTCGATTTCGCCAAGCTGGAAAACCTCAACGGCCACTACATCCGCAATGCCGACGATCAATCACTCGTGAAGATGTTCGAGGACGTGCTGGACCACGTCGTGCCCAGCCGCGACGAGCTTAAGGCGAAGTTAAACGACACCACGCGCGCGCAGCTGCTGAAGGCCATGCCGGCCCTGAAGGAGCGCGCCAAAACGCTGATCGAGCTGATCGACGGCGCCTATTTCATCTTCGCCGACCGGCCGCTGGAGCTCGATCCGAAGGCGGCAGCGCTGCTGACGCCCGAGAACCGCAAGTTGATCGGCCAGCTTCGTTCCGCGCTGGAGAAAGTCGAGATGTGGAGCGCGGCCAATGCGGAAGCCGCGCTGCGCGCCTTTGCCGAGGAAAATAGTCTCAAGCTCGGCGCGGTCGCCCAGCCGCTGCGGGCGGCGCTGACGGGACGGACGACGTCGCCCGGCATATTCGAGGTTTTGGACGTCCTGGGACGCCAGGAAAGCCTGGGCCGGCTTAAAGATCAGGCCACGGAATAGGCCGAGGACCGCGCTAAGGACCAGGCTACGACGTAAGTCGACCATGCGCGGCGCCATCTTGCAGCGCACACAGCAATAATATACCCATCTCACCCGTACCTTCTGGAACATCCGGCCTGCCCCAACATCTGCTTAGGGGCCTCCGGGTCCGGCCCGTTTCACCATACATCGGGGACCTCTGATGGACGCAAAACCAAGCAATAAGACCGCCACACTGACGGTCGGAAATAAGAATTTCGATCTTCCGATCCACAGCGGCAGCATCGGGCCCGACGTCATCGATATCGGCAAGCTCTACGGCCAGTCCGGCCTGTTCACCTACGACCCGGGCTTCACCTCGACCGCGAGCTGCCAGTCCAAGATCACCTATATCGACGGTGACGCGGGCGTGCTGGAATACCGCGGCTATCCGATCGAGCAGCTCGCCGAGAACGGCGACTTCCTGGAGACCTGCTATCTGCTGCTGTTCGGGGAGCTTCCGACCGCCGCGCAGAAGAAGGATTTCGACGACCGCGTGATCCATCACACGATGGTGCACGAGCAGATGGCCCGCTTCTTCCAGGGCTTCCGCCGCGACGCCCATCCGATGGCGATCATGGTGGCGGCTGTCGGCGCGCTCGCCGCGTTCTATCACGACTCCACCGACATCAACGATCCGAAGCAGCGCATGATCGCCTCCATGCGCATGATCGCCAAGATCCCGACGCTGGCTGCGATGGCCTACAAGTACACGGTCGGCCAGCCCTTCGTGTATCCGAAGAACTCGCTGAAGTTCGCCGAGAACTTCCTGCATATGTGCTTCGCCGTGCCGTGCGAGGACTACAAGATCAACCCGGTCCTGGCTGACGCGCTGGACAAGATCTTCATCCTGCACGCCGACCACGAGCAGAATGCCTCGACCTCGACGGTGCGTATCGCCGGCTCCTCCGGCGCCAACCCGTTCGCCTGCATCGCCGCCGGCATCGCCTGCCTGTGGGGCCCGGCGCATGGCGGCGCCAACGAAGCAGCGCTGGCGATGCTCGCCGAGATCGGCTCGGTCGACAAGATCCCCGAGTTCATCGCCAAGGTGAAGGACAAAAACTCTGAAGTCCGCCTGATGGGCTTCGGTCACCGCGTCTACAAGAACTATGATCCGCGCGCCAAGATCATGCAGAAGATGTGTCACGCCGTGCTCAAGGAGACCGGCCATGGCGACGATCCGATGCTGAAGGTGGCGCTCGAGCTCGAGAAGATCGCGCTCAGCGACCAGTACTTCATCGACCGCAAGCTCTACCCGAACGTCGACTTCTATTCGGGTATCACGCTGAAGGCGATGGGATTCCCGGTCTCGATGTTCACCGTGCTGTTCGCGGTCGCCCGCACCGTCGGCTGGATCAGCCAGTGGAGCGAGATGATCGAGGATCCGCAGCAGAAGATCGGCCGTCCGCGCCAGCTCTATACCGGCGTCACCAAGCGCGACTACGTCGCGATCAACAACCGGAAGTAAGGTCGAGCCATCACGGCCTTCGAAGCGGCGCCATCACAAGATGGCGCCGTTTTTGTTTTGCGCTGATACAATCTTGCTGCCGCGCACAACAACAAGTCGGCGCAATGCGTCGGCGATCGCTTGACAGCCGAAATGGTCCGCGCGCATTCTTACTCTAAGTAAGAATGACGACAGGGATGGAAATGCCGGAGCAGCCGAGAAGTCGGCGGCAGACGCGTGCTGCCATTTTGACTCATCTGCTTCAGTCAGGCGGGTCGTTTCGCCCGCCGCTGGCCAAGGCCGTGCGCCTGTCGGAAGCGAGCCTGTCGCGCATCCTGTTCGACCTGAAGGCTGAAGGCCTGATCGAGGAAGTACGGCGCCCTGCCCCCTATGTCGGTGGCCCGACCGGCCTCGTCTCGCTCGACGGGACGTTGGCGCTCGCGGCCTTCGAGCTAACCACCCAGCGGCTCAGCGTCGGCATCGGGGGCCTGTCGGGCGAACTGCACGACACCGGGCATGTGCCGCTGCCGAAGGCGCCGACCGCAGCGACCGTCGGCCGGGCGTTTCGCGAGGCGATGACATTGCTGCGCGACTGGACGCAGCGCCGGCGCATCTCCCTCGCGCAGATCGGCGTCTCCATTCCGGGCCTCGGCCGCTCGGGCGCGTCAAGCAATCCGATCATTCCCTGCGATGTCGGGCGGATCAGCGAGATGTTCGGCGGGACGTTTGCAGGCGTGCCGGTCGAGTTCACCAATTCGGTCGTCGCGCACGCCATTTTTCATCGCTGCCGCACGGAGAACTATCCGTTCAGCGGCGCGCATCTCTTCGTCTTCGTCGGTCAGGGCGTCGCGGGCACCTGGATGGATGATCCGGTCGAGGACGACGCCCTCCAGCCGGTCGAGCTCGGCCACATGGTGTTCGAAGCCGACGGTCCAATTTGCCGCTGCGGTCATCATGGTTGCGTCGAGGCCTATACGTCGCTTCCCGCCCTGGCCGACCTTCTTGGCGTCGCCGAAGCCGAGTTGCTTGAACTCGGCAGCGAATGGGTCGCCGCGATACCGCTCTCGTCGCGCGTGCGGCAGGAATTGCGCCGGCGGCTGTTCCGGCTGGGCCTTGCGATCGGCAACACGCTGAACGTGAAGCCTTGCAAGGGCGTCGCGATCAGCGGCTGGCCTTCGCTTCTCTCCGAGGACGATCGCAACGCGCTCGTCGCGGGGATCGACGCCTGCCTGTTGGGCGGCCGCAAGCACGCGCAAGTGTCGCTCGCTTTCGTGCCGCCATCGAATGGCAACGATCCGCGAGCGGCGCTGGCGTTCGCGGCTTTCTGCCTCGCTTGCCGCGGCGGCATGCCGACCGCATCGGCCGAGGCCGCCTGAGAAACCTGATGCCGCGCGGCTCTCGCGCGAAAGAGTTCACACCGGGAGGAACTTGCCATGCCGATCACGACAACAAGGCGCCAACTGCTCGCCGGATCTGCAGCCGCGCTCGCGCTGCCGGCATTTGCCCGCGCGCAAGGCGCGATCAAGCCGCGTCTGACTGCGATCTCGCAATGGTCCGCAGGCAGCGATGGTGCCGCCATCACGGCGCTCGGCAAGAAATTCGAGGAGAAAGGCGGGGTTTGGCAGCACTCCCCCGTCCCCGGCTTCACCACCGAGATGATGAACAAGCTGCGTGCCCAGATCATGGCCGGCGATCCACCGGCCTGCTCGCAGCTCAAGGGCCCCGAGATCGCGGCCTGGTCGAAGATTGCCCCAACCGTCGATCTCGATGCCGTCGTCGCTGCCGCCGGCTACGAAAAGGTTGTCGCGCCAGACCTTGCAAAATTGCACAAGCCGGGGGGCAAGTGGATTGCACTGCCGTTGCAGATCTACAGCACCAACATGCTGTTTCTCTCCAAACGCGCGATGGACAAGGCCAAGGCCGACAAGATCCCCGTCACATGGGCTGAATTCAACGACCTCGCCGAGAAGATGAAAGCAGGCGGCGTCCCCTATCCCATCGCCAACGGTGGCACCCGCGCGGACGACGGCCAAAAATTCGAGGCCGCTTTGGCAGGCATCAGTCCCACCGCATACCGCGCAGCCATCATGGACCTCGACAAGAAGGCCCTGGAAGGCCCCGAGATAAAGGCGGCCTTCGTACAGGTGCGCAAGATTGCCGACTGGATGGACCCCAACGTCGGCGCCCAGCACTTTTCGACCAACCTGAAGCGTTTCGTCGACGGCGACATGGGGATGATGATCATGGGCGGCTGGGCGCAGGGCGTCTTGCGCAACGCCGGCTTCAAGTTCGAGGACTTCATCATCGCCCCGGGCCCGAGCGACAATAGCAAGCCGGTCTTCCTGTTGAATGCCGATGCCTTCATATTCTGGCAGCGCAAGGAGCCCGACCTGCAAGCCGGCCAGACGCTGATGGCCCAGCTCGTCATGGATCCAGCGATCCAGACCATGTATTCGCAGATCACGGGATCGATCCCCGTGCGCACCGACGTCGATCTCTCCGGCGAAGGCTGGTCGGACGGTCAACGGCGGACCGCAGCAGCCCTGAAAGACGCGATCGCCAGCAATCAGGCCGTCCTCAGTCTTGCGCACAATATGGCGCAGGAAAACGGCATGACCGCAGCGATCATCGACGCGATCACGGAGTACGTGAAGAACAAGACGATCAAGCCGGAGCAAGCGGCCATACGCCTCGCCGACGCTGTCGAGAGCTCACGTTGACGATCGCCGTCTCGACAACACCGGGCCGGCCGGCGGCCCCTGACTGGGTACGCCGGCTGCCCGAATATTTGACGATCTGGGTGCCGCTGCTGTTGTCCGCCGCGCACCTCATTGCGTTTACGCTGTGGACGATCTGGATATCGTTCACGCCGTCCACTCTGGTCCCGGTCGCGGGGTGGGTCGGCTTGCGCAACTATTCTGCGGTTGCAGCATCGCGGAATTGGCAGATTGCCTTGGATAATCTGCTGCTGTTTGGCTGCGCCTTCGTGTTGCTGAGTTTAGCGGCCGGCCTCATCCTTGCAATCCTGCTCGATCAGCGCATTCGCGGCGAGAACCTGCTGCGGTCCATCTTCCTCTATCCCTTAGCGGTGTCATTCGTGGTCACCGGCACGGTCTGGAGTTGGCTGCTCAATCCTGGCCTCGGGATCCAGAAGCTGGTCCGCGACCTCGGCTGGATCTCCTTCCGGTTCGACTGGCTGATCGATCGCGACATGGCGATTTGGACCATTGTCATCGCTGCGATCTGGCAGTCCTCCGGTTTCGCCATGGCGCTGTTCCTCGCCGGCCTCCGCTCCGTCGACGCCGACCTGATCAAGGCCGCGCAGATCGACGGCGCCGGACCGATCCGAATGTACCGGCGGGTCATCCTGCCGACCCTTTGGCCGATCACCATCACCGTCATCGTCATCCAGCTGCAGTTCGCGATTTCGACCTTCGACCTCGTCCGCGCGCTCACCAATGGTGGGCCCGGGATCGCCACCCAGCTGCCTGCCCTCGTCGTCTATGATTTGATGTTCCAGCGCAGCCTGCTCGGACGGGGAGCGGCGGCGGCAGTGCTCATGTTGCTCATTCTTCTCGCGGTTCTGCTGCCCTATGCAGCGTGGCGTTATGTCCAGCGGCGGCGGGCGATCCATGCGTGAGCGAACATTCACGCCAGGCCGGATTCTGATCTATCTCGTCGTCTCGCTGGTCGCTGCAGCGTGGCTCGCGCCATTGGCTGTTGTCGTGCTGAACTCGCTGCGCACCAACGAGGAGATCGCGCAGGCCTCGATGATCGGCTGGCCGAAGCAATGGGCGTGGAGCAATTACGCTGCGGCCTGGAGCGGTTTCTGCGTCGCCGAGACCTGCGCCGGCATCCGGCCGTACATGCTGAACTCCGCGCTGGTCACCATCCCCGCGACGATTTTCTCGACCCTGCTCGGTGCTGTCGCCGGCTACGCCGTGTCGCTCTGGCGTTTTCGCGGCGATAGCTGGATCTACGGCATCGTGACCCTTGGCCTCTTCCTTCCCCAGCAGATGCGCTTGCTTCCCTGGACCATCGTGTTGCGCGATACGGGCCTGATGAACACGCTAACCGGCCTGGTCGTGATCCACACGATCCAGGGGCTCTCCTTTACCGTCTTGTTCTGCCGAAACTACTACACTGCCATCCCGCAGGATTTGATAAGAGCTGCGCGCATCGATGGTGCAGGGTTCTTTCGTATTTTCTGGCGCATTATCCTGCCGCTCTCGCCGCCTATTCTGGTCGTCACCGTGATCTGGCAGTTCACGCATATCTGGAACGAGTTTCTCTATGGCGTGACATTCACGACCGGTCAGCAGCAGCCGGTCACCGCCGCGCTGATCGCGCTATCCGCCGCGGTCGCCGACATCCCGCAGCATGGCGTGCAAAGCGCGGCGGTGATGATCGCCGCGCTGCCAACCCTGCTGATCTATCTGATCGGCGGCAAGTATTTCGTGCGCGGCCTCACCGCCGGGGCCGTGAAATGATCGGATCGTCATGGCAGCCCTAAGCATTCGTTCCCTGTCCAAGCGCTACGCCAATCTGGAGGTGCTGAAGGGCATCGATCTCGACATCGAGAGCGGTGAATTCACCGTGCTCGTCGGCCCATCCGGCTGCGGCAAGTCCACGCTGCTCAACATCATCGCCGGGCTCGACCTCCCGAGCGCCGGCACCGTGGAAATCGGCGGACGTGTCGTCAACGACATTCCGCCGAAAGACCGCGACATCGCCATGGTGTTCCAGTCCTACGCGCTCTATCCGTCGATGACGGTGCGCCAGAACATCACCTTCGGCATGGAATGCCGCCACGTACCAAAGGCGGAGCAGGAGAAGGCGCTGACGAATGTGGCCAGGCTGCTCCAGATCGAGCCGCTGCTCGGCCGCAAGCCGTCGCAGCTCTCCGGCGGCCAGCGCCAGCGTGTGGCGATGGGCCGGGCGCTGGTGCGCGATCCCCTGCTCTTCCTGTTCGACGAGCCGCTCTCCAATCTCGACGCCAAGCTGCGCGTCGAGATGCGGATGGAGATCAAGCGGCTGCACCAGCGCATCGGCGCCACCATCGTCTATGTCACCCACGACCAGATCGAGGCGATGACGATGGCGACGCGCATCGCCGTGATGCATCGGGGCGTGGTGCAGCAGTTTGCCGACCCTGACACCGTGTATCGCTATCCCGCCAATCTGTTCGTGGCCCGTTTCATGGGCTCGCCGCCGATGAACACGATGCCGGCACGGCTCGAGGCCGATGCCGGCGGCCCGGTGGTCGTGATCGGCGCGGGGCGGCCGGACGAGGTCCGCCTCCGCCTTGGCCAATACGACGCGGCGGCACCCTTCGTCGGCCGTGACGTGGTGGTCGGGATCAGGCCGGAATGCATTGCCGAGGGCAGCCGCGTATTTTCCGCGGACCCGCCCGTCGTCGTCAACGCGCCGGTGGAGATGGTCGAGCCGACGGGGGCCGAAACGATCGTGCTGCTGCGGCTTGGCGGCGAGCCTGCGCTGGCGCGCATCACGCCGGATATCCGCCCCACACCGGGTGCCGCCGCCCCGTTCGCGCTCGACACGCGCCGCATCTGCCTGTTCGACCCCGAGACGGAGCGACTGATCGCATGACAGCAACGAGCTATGCCGGTCTTAGGGACCGCGTGGTGTTGATCACCGGTGGCGCCAGCGGCATCGGTGCCGCCTTCGTGCGGGCGTTCGCGGCCCAAGGGGCGCGCGTCGCGTTCCTGGATCTCGATGAAGCAGCCGGCCGGGCGCTGGTCGCGGAAGTGAAGGCCGCGGCTGGAACCGCGCCCTTGTTCGTGCCCTGCGACCTGCTCGACATCGACGCCTTGCGCGGCGCCATGGCGCAGGTGCACAGATCGCTTGGCGATGCCGCGGTTCTCGTCAACAACGCCGCCAATGATCAGCGTCAGGTGCTGGCCGAGGTCACCCCGGCCGAGTTCGACTGGATGATCGGCGTCAACCTCAAGCACGTCTTCTTTGCCGCGCAAGCGGTGGTGCCGCAGATGCAGGCGCGCGGCGGCGGTTCGATCATCAACATGTCATCGATTGCCTGGATGCGCGGCGCGCCGGGGCTGCCGGTCTACGCCGCGGCGAAGGCCGCGATCGTCGGCTTCACCAACTCCCTGGCCCGGTCGCTCGGGCCCGACCGCATCCGCGTCAACGCGATCGCGCCGGGGATGGTGATCACGGAGCGTCAGCGCCGGCTGTGGTATCCAGACGACCAGGCGATCGCCGAGCTGCGCACGCGTCAGGCCATTCCCGACGCGGTGACGCCTGACGACATCGCCACCATGGCGCTGTTCCTCGCCTCCGATGAGAGCCAGCGCATCACACGCCAGTGCTTTCAGGTCGACGCTGGTCTCGGCTAGAGCGTGTACTCACACACCCGAGTGCCTCGCAGAGGTCCGCTCCTTATCCGCTAGCAGTCGGGTTGGCGTACCTGACCTTGGGTCCGAATTGGGCCAGTTGCGGAAGCCCCAAATTGGGCGCGGCACCGCACCGATCAGGGCGCGGCGGTGTCACTTCGTTTAATGATGCCGCGCTCAACGAAGTTCGCCGCATCCTGAGCAGTCATGTTCTGACCATAGAGCCGTCGCACTGCCGGGCTTAGCCGCTCGGCAAAGATAACGACCATCATGTTATCGCCGGTAACCTCCTGCTGGCCCATTTGCTCCGCGTGCGAGACAGCGCGCTGCATTACACGCTGAAACGCCGCCGTCGGGCGAGATTCGCCGGGGAACGTGCCGGTTTCGACCACGATGGCTATCAACTCATTGTCAATGTAGTCAGTCAGACTTCTCTGGAGCGCCGCAGGATCGACATCGCACGCTTGCATCACCTTCGAAGCATTCGCGTCATTTGTCAGCGCGAGCAGCAGGTGTTCTAGCGTCGTATACTGGTGTTTTCGCGCATCGGCATAGCCGAGGGCGCGCTGCAGAGTGATTTCAAGTTCAGTAGAAAACCGAGGTGCCCGAGGCCTAATCCCCGCATCGAGTGTGGTTGATGGCGTCGCATCCTTCATGCGCGGCGCGGTAACCTCGCCGCGAATTGCAGCCGCAAGTGTGTTCCAATCGGCAACGCCAAACGCCTTGGCAATCAGCTCAAGGCTTTGGCTATTGGTAATCTTCGCACCGTGGTCAGCGAGAAAGGCCCGAGCCGTTTGCGCCATGGCTTTGGCGTGGCGATAATCGCGCATCATCTTTCATCCCTTGCTTTGAACGAAACCGAGGTGTGCCAGGAGCTTGCGTTGCTGACCCGTTCGTTCGGGCAAAGGTCTATGAAAGACCTATGATACGTTTACCATCCCCACTGGGGCGCAAGCAGCAGGTCGTATCTACCTGAAGATAAAATGATCCAGATGAGAAACGCTGTCAACTGCCATGACCCGATAGATCATGTCCGGCTCGGGTCAAAATGCGAAGAACTCAACGTGAGAAAATCTGGTCCGCCATGCCTCACTGAGCGGACCTCACCCGGTGCGCTGCTACTTCGCCAATGGGCCATAAGCAGAAAGATTTTAATGGAAGTGGCGCATGAGGCTGGGCATCATTGGCTTTGCATGACCCGGCTCTTTTGCAACATATGGTCCAGAATTGTGATCGTCGAAGGGATCATGGGGTCCGGCAAGTCGACGACCGTGCTGCGACTTGCTGATCGCTTGAGGGCTTCCGGTGTGTCCGCCCTCGGCGTTACCGAGGGCATCAGGCCACATCCGATCCGCTTTGATTGGGACGCGCCATGGGAGGACATGCCAGCAACGCATCTGGCGAAGTCAGCCGCTGCGCGTTGGAGTGCCTACGCCAATTCTGCCGCGATGTCGGAGAGCATCACGGTTGTCGACGGACAGCTTTTCCACGGGAATTTAACGTCGCTGTTTCTACTTGATGCCGACATCGCCCTGATCCGCCGCTACCTTCGTGATGTGATAGCCACTATCAAGCCGCTACGTCCTTTGCTGATCTACTTTCACCAAGACGACGTTGATCGAGCGATCAGAACGGTTTCCGCAGAGCGAGGCGATTCATGGGTGACATATCAGGTCAATTGGAAGCTGACGTCGCCGTACGCCGTTAGGCATGGCTTCGCCGGTCTGGGGGGACTCATAGAGCTCTATCGTGATTACCGCCGGCTTACCGACCGGCTCTACGCGGAGCTCGATATCCCGAAGATCAGCATCGAGAACTCCCGAAAGGAATGGACGAAGTATGAAGAGACGATAGATTCCGTCTTGGTGAGCCAGGCGGGCGACGGAGGCAGCAATTCTTGATCGCTTTGTGACTGAGCTAGAGAAGATGCTTGCGTGCTGAGTCAGTGGCGACGGTCTGCGCTGGTCTGCTCCGGGTCATAAGCGGCCTTTCAGCACCCGGCTGCTTACTTCCGCTTGAGCACCGGGAGCGCGATCACCCGCGCCGGCACGGAGGTCTGAGATGGGCCAATAGGCGACATGGCCGGCTTGTTTGATATAAAAGGGTAACCAACTGAGGCTGTCTGAACCGTGGTTTCAATATGCACACGATTGGCATCGCAATTTGGATAGCTTGCGCCGTCGCGTTTGCGTATGGCGGGTACCACTACTGGGCTTTCCTCCAAAAGCTTGAGCAGGCCCAGATGGACGGAAGAATTCCGGTCAGTCTACAGGCGCCGCGCATGGATATTGTTTGGATGATTGCTAGCCCCGGCGTGGTGCCCGATGGGGCTGCCCACCGACGACGGGCAATGTATGGATTGGGGGCTTTTGTCGGCTTGTGGTTCGTATTCGCGCTCATGCCAATTTTGATACGCGCGTGAAAAAGTTACCTGTGACGCCGGCAGTCCCTGCTACTTGCCCCACGTCCGCATTGGGTCACAAGCCGCCGAGCACGACTAGGTTAGGAGACTTCCGCTTTGCGCTGGCAAGCCGACGTTTGGGAGTACACGTCCTAGCTAGCCTGCCTGCCCTTGCGCATCGTCGCCAGCACGATGTCGGCGGCGAGCACGCTCGGCGACTTGTTGCCGGTCGACATAATGGTGTCGAGCTGCGCGAACGCTTCCACCTGCTGTCGGCGCAGTGGTGAATCGGTCAGAAGGTCCGACAGCGCGGGCGCCAGCTTCTCCGGCGTGCAGTCTTCCTGCAGGAATTCGGGGATGACATCCTTGCCGATCACGAGATTGGCGAGGATCACCGAGGAGACGCGGATCGCGCGGCGCAGGATGAAGGCTTCGATCGCGCCGACGCGATAGGCGGTCACCATCGGAATGCCCGACAGCGCGAGCTCCAGCGTCACCGTGCCGGATTTTGCCAATGCCGCGCGCGCGATGCGGAAGGCGGCGCGCTTCTCGTTCTCGCCGACCACAATTTGAGGCTTGACCGGCCAGTTCGCGATGCCTTCGCGAATGGTGGCTTCGAGATGCGGCATGGTCGGCAGCATCAGTTCGAACGTGCGGCCTTCGGTCTGCAATCGACCGAGCGTCGCGCCGAACACGTCGAGATGGTGCCTGATCTCGCTGCGGCGGCTGCCGGGCAATACCAGCAAGACCGGCGGCTCGCCGTCGCGGCGCGCCTGCTCCTCCGCGTTCGGCCGCAGCGAGGACAATTGCTCGATCAGGGGATGGCCGACATAGCTGCATGGTGGCCCGCCGAGCTTGCGGTATTCGTCCGGCTCGAACGGCAACAGGCCGAGCACATGGTCGACATAGCCGAGCATGGTCCGCGCCCGTCCCGGCCGCCAGGCCCAGAGCTGCGGCGAGACGTAGTCGACGATGGGAATCGCCGGATTTCGCGCCCGCACGCGGCGGGCGACACGGTGAGTGAAGTCGGGACTGTCGATGATGACGAGCGCGTCCGGCGCGGCTTCGGTCACGGCCTCCGCGGTCTCGCGGATCAGCCGCAGGATCTTCGGCAATTGCTGCACGACCGCGGCGAAGCCGACGATCGAGAGCTCCTCGATCGGAAACAGCGTCTCAAGGCCCTGGCGCGCCATGGTGTGGCCACCGACACCCACGAACTGCACGCCGTCGCCGAGGCGCTGGCGCAGCACCTTCATCAAGGCGCTGCCGAGCCGGTCGCCGGATTCCTCCGTCGCAATCAGGAATATCTTGCGCTTGGGATCGCGGCCTTGCATCACGCCGGCAGGCCGATGACGAAGATATATTTGGCATCGGCGAGCGCGATCATCGCCTGCGGCTCGGCCGCGATGGTGTTGCCGGCGACGACGGCAATGCCGGCGAGCCCTGCGGCGGCGACGCCCTCGAGGGTGCGCGGGCCGATCGTCGGCAGGTCAAAGCGCAAATCCTGCCCGCTCTTTGGGACCTTCACCAGCACGCCCCGCCCGGAGGCGGCGCGGATGCGGCCCTCTTCGCGCAGCCGTGCCACGCGCGCGAGCAGCGCATCGGTGCCCTCGATATCCTCGACCGCCACCACATGGCCGTCGATCACGACCGCAGCCTGGCCGATGTCGAACGGACCGAGGGCGGTCAGCACCGCGCGTCCGCGCTCGATGTCGGTCTTGCCGGTGTCGCTCGGCCAGGCGCGGCTGATGCAGCCCTCGGGCATCAAGAGGTCGGGCGCGACATCCTTGATGCCGACCATCCGAAAGCCGCCCTGCTCGAGAATGCGCCCGACGCCGGACAACAAATGATCGTCGCCGCCGCGGAAGGCGCGGATGACATTGCCGAGCAGCCGGAGCGTCGTGAAGTCGACCCGGACCTCCGAGAGCGAAGGCCGCACCAGCGTGCCGATGAAGATCAGGTCGCGGCAGCCTTCTTCGCGAAACAGCCGCATGGCCCGGCCGAGTTGGCCGACCGAGATCCAGCGATGACGGAATTTTTCCACCCGTGCCGGATCGCAGGCCCCCCGAAGGGGAAATAGCACTGGCGTGATGCCGCGGGCAGCGAGCGAGTCGGCAACCGCGAACGGCATCGCGCCGCCGCCCGCGACCACGCCGACCGGCGATGAAATCTCCGAAGCCGCCGATGTCATGCCCGGGGCCATCGCATCATCACTTCGCGATGGCGGGAAGACAGAGCGGGCGCTTGCCCTTGCCGATGAAGTCGAGGATTTCGCCGATCGCCGGATCGTCACTGGCGAGCGGCCGCGCCGCCTCCAGGCGTTCGGCAAAGGTAGCGGGGCCATGGAAGAGCTTCTGGTAGAACGCGCGCACGGTCGCAAGCCGCTGCTTTGTGAACTTGCGCCGCTTCATGCCGATCAGGTTGAGGCTCTCAAGCACCGCATATTGGCCGTTGACCAGCCCATACGGGATGACGTCGTCGCGCACGCCGCAGACACCGCCAACCATGACATAAGGGCCGATGCGGGTGAACTGATGCACTGCGGACAGGCCGCCGATATAGACGGCGTCACCGATCTCGCAGTGGCCGCCGAGCGTCGCCGAGGTTGCGAAGATCACGTTGTTGCCGACCATGCAGTCATGCCCGACATGACTGTTGTTCATGAAATAGCCATCGTTGCCGACGCGCGTCAGGCCACCGCCCTTGATGGTGCCGACATTCATGGTCGCGCCCTCGCGGATGGTGCATCCAGAGCCGATCTCAAGCTTCGTAGGTTCGCCCTTGTAGCTGAGATCCTGGGGCGCGCCGCCCAGCACCACGAACGGCGAGATCACACAGCCGTCTCCGATCGAGGTGTGGCCGATGATCGTGACCTGTCCGATCAGCTTGCAGTTACTGCCGATCACGACATGCGGGCCGATGATGCAGAAGGGGCCGATCGCGGTGCCCTCGCCGATCACGGCGCCGTCCGCGATCCGTGCGGTGGGATCAATCTTACTCATCAAGCAATCTGACTCATCAAGAAGGTCTGATTAGGTGTTGAAGTCGCTCGGTTTTCCGCTGGTTAGCGCGACTATGCCCGATCTGTCCAGTGACGTATGATCTCTCCGTGTTTCAAGTGCCGGGTGAAGCAGCCTTCCCCGCTCATCAACAAGTTCACGCGGAGCTTCAGGTATCGTGGTCAGGGCCCTGGCACTTCTACTCGCACAGCTCGCCGCCGCGCCGATCGTGTCCGAGACGATCGAGACCGCCGAACACCGCCTCGTCGATCTCAAGACATTCGAATGCCGCGACATTACCCGCAGCACGGTGCTCCAGCGGGTCTGTTACGACCGGGCGCAGCAGGCCCTCGTCGTGGCAGTGGACGGCGTTTATGACCGCTATTGCGGCGTGCCAATCGACACGGTCGAGCGCCTGCTGGGCGCACCGTCCATGGGCCAGTTCTTCAAGCAGAACATCAAGCGCGAGGTCAGCGGAGGCCGCTACGCGTGTCCTGCACGCGAGCGCATCCAGAGGAGTTGATCCCGCTCAGTCGGTCAGCATGGCGCCGACATCGGCCTCCGCAACCACCTGGCCGTTGACCTTGGCGTCGCCGTGAAACCACCACATGGCCTTGCGGCGGCCGATCGAGCGCATGTGGTATTCGATGGTATCGCCGGGCAGCACCGGCTTGCGGAACTTGCACTTGTCGATGGTCAGGAAATACACAGCCCGCGGCTTATCGGTGCCCTCGACCGATTTGATGCCGATCACACCCGCGGTCTGCGCCATCGCTTCGATCATCATGACGCCGGGATAGACCGGGCGATCGGGAAAGTGGCCCTGGAACGGCGGCTCGTTGAAGGTGACGTTCTTGATGCCGATGCCGCTGTAATCGGTGCGGATGTTGATCACGCGATCGATCAGCAGCATCGGAAAGCGGTGCGGGAGCGTTTGCAGGATCATGTTGATGTCCACAAGCTCGAACCTGACCGGTGCTTCGTCCGTCACTCCCGTTCCTCCTGCTTCGGATCGGCCTTGCTGTCGCGCGCTAGGCGCTCCACCGCCAAAATTTCCTTGAACCACTGCCTGGTCGGCTTGGCGAAAAAACCACCCCAACGTCCGTTGGGAGGGACGTCGTCCTTGACGCCGCTCATGGCAGTCACCTGAGCTCCATCCCCGATCTTGACGTGATTGTTGATGCCCACCTTCGCTCCCAGCGCCACGTTGTCGCCGAGGGTGAGGCTGCCGGCAAGACCGATCTGGGCTGCCAGCAGGCAGTGCCGGCCAATGGTCACATTGTGGCCGATCTGGACCTGATTGTCGATTTTGGTCCCCTCGCCGATCACGGTGTCGCGCAAGGACCCGCGATCAATGGTGGTGCCGGCGCCGACCTCCACGTTGTTCTGGATCAGCACGCGGCCGGTCTGAGGCACCTTCAGGTGGCCCTCGGGGCCGAAGAAGATGAAGCCGTAGCCGTCCTGGCCGATCGAGCAGCCGGGGTGGATCAGCACGTCGTTGCCGATCAGCGCGCACTGGATGGCGGTGCGTGCCCCGACATTGCAGTCCCGGCCGATCTTGACGCCGGGGCCGATCACGGCCCCCACGCCGACCACCGTGCCGCTGCCGATCTCCACGTCGGGGCCGATCACGGCCAGGGGATCGACGATCACGCCGTCCTCCAGCCTGGCCGTTGGATCGATGATGGCCGACGGCGCGATGCCGTCGTTGCCGGTCCAGGATTGCGGCCGGAGCGCGTCGCCATGCCACTCCCGCGCGATCCTGACGAAGGCGCGGAACGGCTGTGGCGCCCGCAGCACGGCCACGTGCGCGGGCACCCGGGCCTCGAAGCGTGGGCTCACCAGGCAAGCACCGGCCTTGGTCGCCTTGAGCTCATCGGCATATTTGAGATTGTCGAAGAACGTCAGGTGCATCGGGCCGGCTTCGTCGAGCGAAGCAAGGCCCTTGATGATTTGGCCGCCCCTGGCGGGATCGACCAGCTCCGCCTTGGTCAGCGTGGCTATGTCAGCCAGCGCTGAGGCGGGCGGCTGTATGAAGAAGGTCGGCTGCGCCATTCCACCCCGTCGCGGTCCGGCTTCGGCATGAAGCGGCCAAGCCGCATCATGCCTGATCTCCTGGATTGGCACGATCCCTTTCGGAAACCGGCTCCGTAGTCCGGATCGTGCCGTGCTGTTCGAATTAGAACGAGGTGCCGCCGCCGAACCGGAACTCCTGCGTACGGTCGTTCTTGCCCTTGGTCAGCGGCACGGCGTAGTCGAAGCGCAGTGGACCGAACGGCGAGGCCCAGATCAAGCCGACACCGACCGACGACCGGACGGCATTGCCGTTGTCATACACCAAGCCGGTGCAGGTTCCAGCCGAGGCTGGATTGACGGTCGACGGCGTGCAGCTCGAATTCTTGGTCGTGGTCATTTCGTTGGTCACAGACCATGTCGTCGGGCCCTGATAGTCGAACAGACCGCCGGCGTCGGCGTAGACGGCGCCCTTCAGACCCACTTCCTTCGGCAGGAACCAGAACGGCATCTGCAATTCGAGCGAAGCACCCCAATATTTGGTGCCGCCAAGCGCGTCCTGCGTGCCGAAGGGGTTCAAATCGCGCGGTCCGATGCCGTTCGGGGCAAAGCCGCGGACGAGGTTCGGGCCCATCTGGAAGTGGTCGAGCATGCGCAGATCGCTGCCCATCTTGTTCAGCATGCCGCCCTGCAACCGGACCAGGCCGACGATGTCCGAGACGAGCGGAGTGTAGTACTTCGCATCGACAACCGACTTCAGGTAGGAGACGTCGCCGCCGACACCGGCGAAGTCCTGCCGGAAATCGACCAGGAGACCGTCGGTGGGGTTCTTGTTGTTGTCGAGCGTGTTGTAGGTCAGCGTGTAGCCGAGCGCCGAGGTCAACGTCTTGCCGTTCGCAAGCTCCTTGCGGACCGGCAGCGAGGCCTCGCCGTCGCTATAGCAGCCGAGGCCGTTGGTCGAGGCATCCAGAGGAATACCGCTCGCCGCCGAGAAAGCCGGGCTTGGATTGAAGGCCGCCGACCCAACTACGTTGTTACAGTTCGCCAGGTACGACGGCAGCGTGATTTCCTGCCTGTAGATCGAGTAGCGCACCTGCAGCGACAGATCTTCACGCAGGGAGAAGCCGAGGCGCGGCGAGAAGCCGAGCGTCTTGGTGCCGTAGGAGATGTAGCTGTTGGACCTCTGCTCGCGCTGATAGAGGTCGAGACCCAGCGCGACCCGGTAGTCGAGCAGATACGGTTCGACGAAGGACAGCGAGTAGCCGCGGGCATACTGACCGTATGTCACCGCCGCCTTGGCGAACAGGCCGCGGCCGAGCAAATTGCGTTCGGACACCGAGACTTCGGCCAGCGCACCGTCGGTGGTGGAGTAACCACCCGAGACCGAGAAGTCGCCGGTCGATTTCTCTTCCATGTCCACGAGCAGGATCACGCGGTCGCTCGACGAGCCGGGCTCCGTCGTGATCTTCACGCTCTTGAAATAGTCGAGGTTCTTCAAGCGGCGCTCGGCACGATCGACCAGCGCGCGGTTGTAGGCATCGCCCTCGGAGACGTCGAACTCGCGACGAATCACGTAGTCGCGCGTGCGGGTGTTGCCGCGGAGGTTGATGCGCTCGATATAGGTGCGCGGACCCTCGTCGATGTTGAACACGACCGACACGGTGTGCGCCTCGAAGTTGCGGTCGCCGCCGGGACGGACCACGGCGAAGGCATAACCGCGCCGCGAGGCTTCGATCTGCATCTCCTCGACCGACTTCTCGACCGATTCGACGTTGTAGAGCGAACCGACATTGACGCGCGAATAGTTGCGCATCGAGGTGGCATCGAAGTTCGGAATGCTGGAGCGGAAGTCAATCGAGCCGACCCGGTATTGCGAGCCTTCCTCGATCTTGAAGGTGACGTTGAAGCCCTTCTTCTCCGGATCGTATTCCGTGAGCGCGGCCACGACCTGGACGTCGGCGAAACCGTTCTTGAGATAGAAGCGGCGGATCAGGTCGCGGTCGGCCTCGACCCGATCGGGATCGTAGATGTCGCTGCTGGCGAGGAAGCTCAGCAGGTTCGATTCGTGCGTCTTGATGACGTCGCGCAGGCGGTACGACGAGTACGCGTTGTTGCCGACGAACTCGATCGACTTGACGCCGGTCTTGGCGCCCTCCTCGACCGTGAAGATGAGATCGACGCGGTTGTTCGGCTGCTCGATCACTTCAGGCGTGACGCGGACGTCGTAGCGGCCGGAACGGCGATAGATTTCGGCGATTCGCAGCGTGTCGGACTGCACCATGGCGCGGGAGAAGGTGCCGCGCGCCTTGGACTGGACTTCACCGGTGAGCTGCTCGTCCTTGATCTTCTTGTTGCCCTCGAAGGCAATGCGGCCGATCACCGGGTTTTCCACCACGGAGACGACGATCTGGCCACCGGCACCGCGGTTGATCCGGACGTCCTGGAACAGGCCGGTCTCGATCAGCGCCTTGAGGCCGTCGTCGATGGCACCCTGATCCAGGCGACCGCCGGGACCCGGCTTGAAGTAGGAGCGGATCGTCTCCACCTCGACCCGGCGATTTCCCTCGACGGAAATCGACTGCACGGTCTGAGCAAGCGCAGACGAAGACACAAAGGCAGCCCCAACCGGGGCAAGCACCGGCGCGCCGAACATGATCAGGGTTGCGAGCAAGCCCCCCCGGAGTCGCAGTCCAAACTTCATTGCGCAACGCGCCCTTATCATTCCGTACCAGACCCAACCCCAACGCCGGTCTGGAGATTCCCCAAGTTCAAGCCGCTTGTAGACAATTTCACCGACGCCGCAAACGGTCGAGCGCGCCGTAATTTCATTTTCATTCCAAGACGTTGCCCAAGAGCAACGCCCGGGCAACGCCACAAAAAAGCCCCTATCAGGATGCGGCCATCCGCAGGATGTCGTTGTAGGTCGCAAACACCATCAACATCAGCACCAAGCCCAGCCCGATTCGGAACCCCATCTCCTGAGTCCGCTCGGACAGGGGCCGACCACGGGCAACCTCCGCCGCATAGAACATAAGGTGACCGCCATCGAGCAGCGGGATCGGGAACAGATTCAGCAGGCCGATCGACACCGATAGCACCGCGCAGAGGTTGATCACGAACTGGAACCCGGCGCTGGCCGCCTGCCCCGACATCTTGGCAATGCCGAGCACGCCGCTGACCTCGTTCGGATTGCCGTTCCCGACGAACAACGAGCCCAGGAACTTGAAGGTGCTGGTGATGATGAACCAGACCTGCTCAACCCCGATCTTGAGCGCTTCGCCGACACCGACCGGCGACGTCGAGGCTTCACCGGCCTGAGACTTGTGCTCGACGCCGAGCACGCCGAGACGGTGGCTGTTGCCGAACGGATCCTTGCGCTCGAGCAGCGCCGGCGTCGCGGTCAGCGACACGATGGCGCCGTCGCGCTTGACCTGGAAGGCAAGCGGCGAACCGGCATTCATCGCAACCATGCGCTGCATGTCGGCAAAGCTTTCGATCGGCTTGCCGTCGATCTGGACGACGACGTCGCCAATCTTGAAGCCGGCTGCCGCCGCAGCGCCGTCGGCGACGACACCGTCGACGCGCGCGATCGTGCTCGGCTTGCCGTAATACAGCGCCATGCCGGCGAAGATCAGCGCGCCCAGGATGAAATTGGCGATCGGTCCGGCGGCAACGATGGCGGCGCGCGGGCCGACCTTCTTGTGATGGAAGCTGCCGGCGCGCTCCTCGGCCGTCATGGCCGCGAGCTTCTCGGACGACGGGGTCGAAGCCTCGCTCTCGTCGCCGAAGAACTTGACGTAGCCGCCGAGCGGGATCGCCGAGATCTTCCAGCGGGTGCCATGGCGATCGTTGAAGCCGACCAGCTCAGGTCCGAAACCGAGCGAAAAAGTTAACACGCGAACGCCGGCCCAGCGCGCGACCAGAAAATGGCCGAGCTCATGGAAGAACACGACGATGGTCAGGACGAACAGGAAGGGAACCGCGTAGCCGAGGAGCCCATGGCTCAACGTATTGAAACTATGGACGAAAAAGTCGATCATCGAATTCCCTCATCCAGCGCCGCAAGGCCCTGGCCCCGAACCATCTAGGATGCCTTTAAGGCAATTTGAGGCAATAGGGCGGCAGCCCTATTTCGCGCAACATGGTCAACAGCGATTGCATCGTCCGCTGACGTCAGCGGGGCCTGGTTCCCGCTCCGGATCCAGTCGTCCAGCGTCGCCTCCACCAGCCGGGCAATCGCGCCGAACCGGATCTTGCCCGCGATGAAGGCGGCGACCGCGACCTCGTTGGCGGCGTTGTAGACGGTGGTCGCCCCCTTCCCGGTCCGGAGCGAATCGAAGGCCAGGCGCAGGCCGGGGAAGCGCTCGAAATCCGGCGCCTCGAAGGTCAATTGGCCGATCTTGGCCAGATCGAGCTTGGCGGCCGGACCCTTGATGCGGTCGGGCCAGCCGAGGCAATGCGCGATCGGCGTGCGCATGTCGGGTGAGCCGAGCTGGGCCATGACTGAGCGGTCGGAGAACTCGACCATGCCGTGGATGATCGACTGCGGATGAACGAGGACGTCGATCTCGTCCGGCGCGAGCGCGAACAGATAGGAGGCCTCGATCACCTCGAGCCCCTTGTTCATCATCGAGGCGGAATCGATCGTGATCTTCTGGCCCATGCTCCAGTTCGGATGCTTCAGGGCTTGCGCGAGTGTCGCCTGCTCGATGTCGGCAGGCTTCCAGGTCCGGAACGGACCGCCGGAGGCCGTGATGATGACACGGACGAGCTCGTCGCGATTGCCCGAGGCGAGCGCCTGGAACAGCGCGTTGTGCTCGGAATCCGCAGGCAGGATGCAGGCGCCCGCTTTCGCCGCGCGCTGCATGAAGAAATCACCGGCGCAGACGAGACATTCCTTGTTGGCGAGCGCGACATGCGCGCCGCGATCGACCGCCGCCAGTGCCGGCTTCAGCCCGGCCGCGCCACTCACGGCGGCCATCACCCAATCGGCCGGACGCGCGCCGGCCTCGATCACCGCGCTTTCGCCGGCGCCGCATTCGGTGCCGGTGCCCGCGAGCGCGGCCTTGAGCTCGGCAAACTTGGAAGTGTCGGCGATCGCGACGTAGCGCGCGGAAAACTCTTTCGCGAGTTTTGCCAGCGCCTCGACATTGCTGTTCGCCGTCAGCGCCTCGACGCGGTAGCGCTCGGGAGAGGCGCGCAGCAGATCCATCGTGCTGTCGCCGATCGAGCCGGTGGCGCCGAGAACCGTGACACTGCGGACGGTCGATGCCGCAGCCTTGTTGTTACGCAATGGAACCGCGCTCATATCTTCACCAAACCATAAGACCGCTTCCGGCGCTATGCACACCATGGCGGAGGAAGCCGATAATCCATGCCACCAGGATGGCAGCGACAAAACCGTCCAGACGGTCCAATAGCCCGCCGTGGCCGGGAATTAAGTGACTGGAATCCTTGACATCGAAGCGCCGCTTGACCGCGGATTCGAACAGATCGCCGCAGGCCGACACGACCGACAGGACCGCGCTGACGAGCAGCAATGGAACTATCTTTCCAAGCCCGCAAGCGGCAAAGGCGACCGCGACCAAAAGGCTCGCGGCAAAGCCGCCGAACGCCCCTGACCAGGTCTTCTTCGGGCTGACGCGCGGCCACAGCTTCGGTCCGCCGATGCCGCGGCCTGCGAAATAGCCGCCGATATCGGTCGCCCACACCACGAGCAGCACGAACATCAGCGCGGCGAAGCCGTTCACGAGATCCTTCCGCAGCAGGATCGAGGCCAGTAGCGCCGCCGACGCATAGGCGAATCCGGAGGCAGCCCAGACGAACTTGCCCCGCGCGATCACCGTCACGATCGCGCCGCCAATCAGGCCCGTGATGATTGCGGTCTTCAGCGCGCCGAAGGCAACGCACAAGCCCATCGTGGCGATGACGATCGTCCCTGCCCCGGTCAGCGCGGTCGAGCCTGCGCCCACCACCATCAGCCATTCCGCGAACAGTCCGATCGACACCAGGGTGACGAGCAGCGCCCACATCCAGCCGCCGGCATAAGCGAGCGCAATGGCGAGCGGCGCCAGCACCAGCGCTGCGAGGATTCGCATCACAAGATTGCTCGGGGCAGGCTGAGAGCCGGCCGGCGCGGGATCGGGTTCGCTCACGAGGCGGTTTTCGCGACCAGGCCGCCGAAACGGCGCTCGCGCCTGGCGAATTCGGCGATTGCGCCTTCCAGCGCCGCCTTGTCGAAATCGGGCCAGTGAATCGGCACGAAGACGAGCTCGCTATAGGCGGCCTGCCACATCAGGAAGTTGGACAGCCGCTGCTCGCCGCTGGTGCGGATGATGAGATCGGGATCGGGAATGTCGGGTGCGTCGAGATGCGCCCCGAGGGTCTCGGCATCGATCGTATCAGGATTACGCCGGCCCTCGGCGACTTCGCGCGCGAGCTTCTGCGCCGCCTTCGCGATCTCCTGCCGGGATCCGTAATTGAAGGCGACGACGAGCGTGAGGCGCGTGTTATCGCGCGTCAGTTCCTCCGCCTCGTTGAGAAGTGCGCAGATGTCGCCCTCCAGCCCGTCCCGCTCGCCGATGATGCGGACCTTGACGCCGTCGCGATGCAGGCTTGCCAGATCATTGCGGATGAAGCGGCGCAACAGGCCGAACAGATCGCCGATCTCGCTCGCCGGACGCGACCAGTTTTCCGAACTGAAGGAGAAGATGGTGAGATAGCGGATGCCAAGCTCATGCGACGCGCGAACCACGCGGCGCAGGGCCTCGACGCCGCGGCGATGGCCTTCCGCCCGTGGCAAGCCGCGCGCGGCCGCCCAACGTCCGTTGCCATCCATGATGATGGCGACATGCGCAGGCGCATCGGACCGATCGGGTCCTTCCGTTGCGGGCGCGGCGGCGTTGGACATGAGGCTGCCTTAAAGCATGATCCGGAAGAGGGCGAAGCGGCTTTCCGAAACGATCACGCGCGAACAATAACCTAAAGCGCGATCCAGCGCGCTTTAAACGGTGAGGATTTCTTTTTCCTTGGCGGCCAGCAACTGGTCGATCTCGGAGATCGTGCCGTCGGTCGCCTTCTGCACGTCGTCGGCGTGGCGCTTCTGATCGTCCTCGGACATCTCGTGATTCTTCTCGAGCTTCTTGAGGACGTCGAGACCGTCGCGGCGGACATGGCGCGCGGCGACCTTGGCGGCTTCCGCGTATTTGTGCGCGACCTTGACGAGCTCCTTGCGGCGCTCCTCATTGAGCTCGGGGATGCGCAGGCGCAGCACCTGGCCTTCGGTCGCCGGCGACAGGCCGAGATTGGAATCGACGATCGCCTTCTCCACCGCCTTGACCATCGACTTGTCCCAGACCTGCACCGAGATCAGGCGCGGCTCCGGCACGCTGACGGTGGCGAGCTGGTTCAGCGGCATGTGGCTGCCATAGGCGTCGACCTGCACCGGATCGAGCATCGAGGCTGAGGCGCGACCGGTGCGCAGGCCGCCAAGCTCGTGCTTGAGCGACTGGATCGCGCCCTGCATGCGGCGTTTGACTTCGTTGAGATCGAAATTATCCGTGGCCATCACGTTTCTCCTTCAAAATCCCGGCGACCTCTCCGCACCCTTCCCTCGAGGGCGCAACGACAAGCCGTCAGCCGGCGACAATGGTTCCGTGGCCGCCGCCACGCAGTACAGCGCCGATCGAACCCGGCTCCGCGATCGAGAACACAATGATAGGCAGCGACGTCTCGCGGGCAAGCGCGAAGGCGGTCGCATCCATCACCTTGTAGCCGCCCTCGATCGCCTGCGAATGGGTCAGACGGTCGAATCGCGTCGCCGTCGGGTCTTTCTTCGGGTCGGCCGAGTAGACACCGTCGACATTGGTCGCCTTCAGCACCGCCTGGGCGCCGATCTCGGCTGCGCGCAGCACCGCGGTCGTGTCGGTGGTGAAGAACGGATTACCGGTTCCGCCGCCGAGCAGCACGATCCGACCCTCGGCGAGGTATTTGTGTGCCGCGGTGCGGGTGAACAGCTCGGAAATCTCGGGCATGACGAAGGCCGACAGCGTGCGCGCAGGCGTGCCCTTGCGCTCGATCGTGGCTTCGAGCGCGAGGCAGTTCATCATCGTGGCGAGCATGCCCATGGTGTCGCCGGTCGGGCGCGACACCCCGCGCGAGGAGACCTCGACGCCGCGAAAGAGGTTGCCGCCGCCGATCACGACGGCGACTTCGGTGCCGAGATGGCGGGCTGCGATCAGATCGTCGGCGACCCGGTCGATGGTCGGTTGATCAATGCCAAAACCCTGCGGTCCCGCGAGATATTCGCCGGACAGCTTGATCACGACGCGACGATAGACCGGATCAGTCATGAGCACTTTCCTTGTCCGGGCGCCGCTTCCGGCGGCACGCCGGAAGGAACGTTCCGGCGCTTACTTCTTGCCGCTGGCGGCCGCGACCTCGGCCGCGAAGTCGCTTTCCTGCTTCTCGATTCCCTCACCGAGAGCATAGCGCACAAAGCCCGCGATCTTCACCGCGCCGCCGACTTTGCCTTCGGCTTCCTTCACCGCCTGCGCCACCGACTTGCCGGTGTCGTGGATGAAGGCCTGCTCGAGCAGGCAGACTTCCTTGTAATAGGTCTTCAGGCCGGACTCGACGATCTTCTCGATCACGTTCTCGGGCTTGCCCTGCTGGCGATATTTGTCGGCGAGCACGTCCTTCTCGCGCTTGACGACCGCCGGATCGAGACCGGACGGATCGAGCGCCAGGGGGTTGGCGGCCGCGACATGCATCGCGATCTGGCGGCCAAGCGTTGCGAGTTCGTCCGCCTTGCCCGGCGATTCCAGCGCCACGATCACGCCCATCTTGCCGGCGCCCTCGACGACGGCGCCGTGGACGTAGCTCGACACCACGCCCTGGCTGACTTCGAGCGAAGCTGCGCGGCGCAGCGTCATGTTCTCGCCGATGGTGGCGATCGCGTCATTGATCGCAGTTTCGATCGTGACGTCGCCGACCTTGGCGGCCTTGATCGTCTCGACATCAGCGCCGACGTTGAATGCGACCTGGGCGATCATCTTGACGAGGCCCTGAAACTGGCCGTTGCGCGCGACGAAATCGGTCTCGGAATTGACCTCGACCACGACGCCCTTGTTGCCCTTGATGAGCGCACCGATCAGACCCTCGGCGGCGACGCGGCCCGACTTCTTGGCGGCCTTCGACAGGCCCTTCTTGCGCAGCCAATCCTGCGCCGCTTCCATGTTGCCGTCGTTTTCGGTCAGCGCGGCCTTGCAGTCCATCATGCCTGCGCCGGTCGACTCGCGCAGGTCCTTGACCATCGCAGCTGTGATCGTTGCCATCGTTCAAAATCCTTTTTGCCTGCCGGTTTGCCGCGGCGCGGCCAGATCGCCTCGCCGCGGTCCATCTCAGGAATTCGCGTCAACTGAAATGGTGGCCGGAGCTTGTCCGGCCAACCCATCGCTCTTTTTGACTATTCCGCTTCCGCGGTCAGCGCCTTGGCCTTGGCCACCCAGGCGTCCGCGCGGCTCGGCAGGCCGACTTCTTCGCCGATCTTGTGCGCGGTGTCGTGATCGAGCTCGGCCAGCTGCCAGAAGTGGAAGATGCCGAGGTCGTTGAACTTCTTCTCGATCGCGCCCGACACGCCCGGGAGCTTCTTGAGGTCGTCGGAGGTCCCGCGCGGACCGGCGAGGCCCTGGAAGCCGCTCGTGGCGGCCGGCAGCTCTTCTGCGACCGGCCGAACCGAAGCGCCGACGTCGATGCCGGAATCGCCCTGGGCGCGCGAAATGCCGTCAATCGCTGCACGCGCGATCAGATCGCAATAAAGCGCAATCGCGCGGCCGGCGTCGTCATTTCCCGGGACCACATAGGTGATGCCCTTCGGATCCGAATTGGTGTCGACGATCGCCGCGACCGGGATGTTGAGCCGCTGGGCTTCCTGGATCGCGATGTCTTCCTTGTTGGTGTCGATCACGAAGATCAGGTCGGGCAGACCGCCCATGTCCTTGATGCCGCCGAGCGAGCGGTCGAGCTTGTCGCGCTCGCGCTGAAGCGTCAGGCGCTCCTTCTTGGTGTAGGAGGAGGCATCGCCGCCGGCCAGCACGTCGTCGAGATGACGCAGGCGCTTGATCGAGCCCGAGATCGTCTTCCAGTTGGTCAGCGTGCCGCCGAGCCAGCGCGAATTGACGAAGTACTGAGCGCAGCGCTTGGCCGCGTCGGCAACGCCGTGCTGCGCCTGGCGCTTGGTGCCGACGAACAGGATGCGGCCGCCCTTGGCGACGGTGTCGCTGACCGCCTGCAAGGCGTTGTGCAGCAACGGCACGGTCTGCGCGAGGTCGACGATGTGGATGTTGTTGCGAGCGCCGAAAATGAACGGCGCCATTTTCGGATTCCAGCGGTGAGACTGGTGACCAAAGTGCACGCCGGCTTCGAGGAGCTGACGCATAGTGAAATCGGGTAGTGCCATCGTTCTAATTCTCCGGTTGGTTCCTCCGGAAGCGTGTGAGCAGGACAGAGCGTTGTCGCCCCGGCTGCCACCGGACGGCCTTGTGAGCCATGCTTCCGTGTGAGATGGCGCGGTGTATAGCGCGATTTCGACCAGAAGCAAGGAAATAAGGGCCTTTCGGGGCGGCTTTCGCCCGCGAGAGGCCCCCTTCCGTAAAGACCACGCTGCGGCCTAGCCCCTGCCTAGCATCTGGGCTGGTTCGGCGGGCACTTCTTTGCCGCCGGCGGCGGAGCCGGAGGACGCGGTGGGGGTGCTGCCGGGCGCGGCGGCGGCGGTGGCGCGACGGCCATCCGGGGCGGCGGAGGTGGCGCCGGCCGGGCGACCGGCGGCGGCGGCGCGGGTCGCGCCATTGGCGGCGGCGCCGGCCGAGCGACCGCGACGGGCGGAGCCGCCCGTGGCGGTGGCGGCGGCGCAATACGCGGCGGAGGCGGAGGCGCCGGCCGGGCCACGGCCTGAGGCCGCGGTGGTGGTGCCGACGGCCGGGCAGCTTGGGCGGGAGCAGCGGTCGGCTGATGCTGCGGCCGGATCGGCTCCCGCGCCGCCGAGGGCGGCGTAACCGGTCGTCCAACCGGGCCAGGAGGCGGAGGCGTGCGGGCAGCCGGCGGCGAACCAGCTGGCTCGCGGGTCGCGGACTTGCCATGGTCCCCAGGCCCGGTCCCGGGCGGGCCCTGGGCCACCGGCGGCTTCGGCGGTTGGCCGGGGACAGCGGCCGGGTTTGTCGCCGTGGGCGCAGTCGCCGACGCGCCGGTCGGCGCACCGGGATGGGCTGGCGGCGTGGTGCCGGGAGCAGCAGTGGTCGGCGCCCCCGGATGGTTCGGCAGCGGCGCGCCGGGTGCAGTGGCCGTGGGCAGCCCGGGTCTGCCGCCCGGCAGCGGCCCGGCTCCCGTTGGCGGTACGGGCGGACCGCCATGGGTGCCGGGAACCGGCAGCGTGTTGGCTTGGGGCAGCTTGGCCGGTGGCGTGGCAGATGGAATGGCAGATGGAGTGGGAGATGGCGTACCGGTCGGCGCGACATTGGCGGGCGTCGTCGGAAGCGTTCCTGGCCTCGCCGTCGGCCGCATCGTCGCGCTCGGCGGCATCGGCGCCTTGCCCTGCTGAATCAGGGCGGCGCGCTGCACGACCGCCTGCGGCATGGCTGGACTAGCCGGATTGGTGCGCCCGGCAATGGTCGGCGTGAGATTGCCCGGTCCCGCTCCGGTACCCGCACCCGCCGCCGCCGGCGGTGCCGGCGGCTGGTTGATCACCGTGTTGATGACCGTCCTATTATGGATGTTCTGATAGATGATGTTGTTCGGCGGGGGTGCAACATAGAGCGGCGGCCTGACGAACACAGGAATCGGCACGAACATCGGCTGCGGCAGCACGAACAGGCCGATCACCGGCATCGGCGGCGACAGCACGACGAAATCCGGCGGCGGCGGCGGCAGATAGTAGACCGGCGGCGGCGGTGGCGGCGCGAAGCCAAAATCCGGATCGCTGAAATACAGCACGGGACGATCGACATAGACCACCTCCTCTGGCGGCGGTGGCGGCACGTCGTAGTCGATCATCGCGAAGCTCGGCGGCGGCTCGGCCGGCGCGGTGAGAATCGCCAGGCGCCGGCGCGCATCTGCCGCATGCGGACCGCGCGAATAGCGACGCAGATACGACCAATAGGCTTCCGGCGTGTCGGTACGATAGGTTCGCCGCCAGGTGATGGCCTCACGGCGCGCCGCGACGATCGCCATCACGCGCTTCGACAGCGGGTCGCCGGGATAGGCGGTGAGAAACTCTTCATAGGCCGGCAGCGTGTCGCGCGTGAGCGCGGCGGCATAGGCATCCTGCACGCCGAGATCGCGGATCGGCTTGTTGCGGATCGCGGCGACCTGGTCGGGTGCGGCCTCCGGCGGCGGCGCGTCGGGCCCGCGCTCGAAGAACGAGAATTGAGCGGAAATCTTCTGCTCGTTCCAGGGCACTTGCGCGCCCTTGCTGGCCTCGTTGACGCGCAGGCGAACGCGGTCGAACACCTCGGGCAGCGGCAGGCCGCCGGTGCGGATCATCTCCGCCAGCGACTGCGCATAGATGCCGTAAGGTCCAGGCTCCTCGGGCGCCACCGTGCCGGGCGCGGCATTGAACGCGATCAGCATGTTGGCGTCGGGCTCGACCAGCGCAAGTCCGCTCGCGATCTGCTGGCCGCCCTCCACGAAGGGCTGCGCCCGCGCGGCGTCGAGCACGACGATGTTGGCCTTGAGCGGAACGGAAGCCAGCTGGCGGAGATAGTCGCCGATGCGCAGGCCTTCGGTCGGAATGTCGGTGTCGCGGGTGATGTTGGAATCGACCGGGATGAAATAGTTCTCACCCGCAAGCTGCACGCCATAGCCGGCGAGATAGACCATTGCGACGGTGCCCGGGCCTGAGGCCTGCGCCTTCTGGATGAAATCGCGAAAGCTCTTGCGCAGCGTGTCGCCGTCGAGATCGCGGGCGCCGACGACGTCGAAGCCCGCCGCCTGCAGCGTCTGCGCGATCAGGCCGGCATCGTTTGCCGTCGTCGCCAGCGGCGACTTGGCATAGGCGCCGTTGCCGACCACGAGCGCGATACGCTTTTCCTGCTGCTGCGCATGCGCCGGATCCAGCGCGCCTGCGGCAAGGACCGCGATCGGCAGGAGGAGGCAAATGAAGGCTCTGAGCGTCCCACGCATGGCTTGCTTGCCCGTTATTGTTGTTGAGGTGCCGCCACGCATCAGACGCGCGGCCAGCTGAATGGCACTTGAACGAAAGGCTTCCAAATAACGAAGGCTTGGATTGAGGCGGCGGCATGGCCACCCCGCTCCGGTGTCAGCTCCGCGTAAGTGACGCGGCGACGCACCGGCGCGAGGCGAAGTCAGCCGGTTCAGCCCTGCGCAATCAGGTCGACCGTTCCCGTCGTGAGCCGATAGATGCCGCCGACGACCTTCAGCTTGCCCTGCTCCACGGCCGCATTGAGGATCGGCGTTGCCGATTTCAGCTTCGCGACGTTGTCGATGACGTTCTGCCGGATCGCCTTGTCGAGGACGTCCCCACCCTGCTGCATCGCAGCCTTGGCGGCGGGCGCGATCGCATCGACCAGCGAGGGGATATGGCCCGGCGGCGGCTTGTTGTCCTTGATCGCCTTCAGCGTCGCGTCGACCGCGCCGCAAGCGTCATGGCCGAGCACGAGGATCAGCGGCGTATTCAGCACGGCCACCGCGTATTCCATGCTGGCGACAGTTTCGGTGCCGGCGAAGTTTCCTGCGACGCGGCAAACGAACAGATCGCCGCGGCCGGTGTCGAAGGCATATTCCGGCGCGATGCGCGAATCGGCACAGCTCAGCACGGCCGCGAACGGATTCTGTCCGCCGACCAGCGCCTCGCGCTCGTGCTTGAAATCGTGCCGCCGCGACACGCCGTCGACATAGCGCGCATTGCCTTCCGTCAGGCGCTTCAATGATGCGTCGGGCGACAGCACGTTCTGCGGCTTGGGCGGCGTTTTCGTCTCCTTGGCGAAGGCCCTGCCGGTCAGGGCCAGGCCGAGCGCCGAGGCGCCCAACAACATCGCGGACCGCCGCGACGGCGCGATCCTCTCATGTGGGGATTCATTGCACTTGTCGCACATGTCACGTTCCCTCCCGGCGCGATGGACGAACGGCCTTACTGCGATCATAGCCGCCACGCTGTGACGACACCACAAATGACAGTGCGGGCGGGACCGAATTCGCGCGGGGCTATTCCGCCAACCGAAGCTCTGCGATCGTCGTCCGGGCGGCCGGTTCATCCAAAGGCAGGAAATCCAGAGGTCCCTGGTTTTTATAGCCGGACGTCATCGCAAGCGTGAGACCCCAGCCCAGCACCCCAGTGCTCGCATTCGCGATCATGGCGCTCTTGCGCTGACTGAAGCGCGCTACGAAGAACACGGTCTGGCCCGACTGGGCCGAGAAGTCCACGCGCGTGACACCGAGCGCCGCTTCCTCTGCTACGAACTGGTGCTGGCCTGCCGGGCGATCGACATAGACATATGTCCCGGTCTTCAGGCCCTTGATCGGCGTACCGTCGAGGGAAAATTCCCAGTCCGGATCGCCGATGCCGCCGAATCCTTTCTCGCGAAACACGACGACGCGGGCCTGGCCGGCTTTCGGCGGACCCAGCTTTCGCACCGTCTCCGAATATCCGAGCCCGCTCCTCGCCGTCTCACAGCCGCACAGCAGTGCCGCGGCCACGAGCAATACCAGCCCACGCAATAGCATCACGCCCCCAGATTTTCCCCGAGTGCATGCTAACCGAAAACAGCGACAGGTTGCAACAGGGCGGCAGCATCCCCCACGCAAAACATGCAACCGCCTGCAACACCGTGGCTACAGCTGCTGCACGTCCACCACGCCCGCGACCGCCTTGATGGCGCCGGCGATCTGCGGCGAGACCTTGAAGCGCCCGGGCAGCTTCATCTCGACCTCGGTCTCAAGGTCGAGCATCATGACCAGCGAGACCTCGCCGTCGCCGTTGGAGCGCGGCGCGGTGCCGGGACTGCCGACCTTCGGCACGGCGCCGTTCGAAGCGGCCATGTCGGGACCGGCGAGACGCTTGGCGATCGATTCCAGCGGCTTGGTGTCGCGCACGAAGATGCGCAGGCCCTTCTGCGTCTTGGCCGCGGCCTCGTCCAGCGGCTCGGCGTGGAGCACGCGCGCGCGGACGTCCTCGCCCTGGAGCTCGGCGCCGAGCTGGAGCAGCACCGCGGCGCCCGGTTCCAGGACGTCGCGATATTGCGCAAGGCCTTCGGAGAACAGCACCGCCTCGAAGTGCCCCGTGGGATCAGAGAGCCCCATGATGCCCATCTTGTTGCCGGTCTTGGTGCGCCGCTCCATGCGCGACACCACGGTGGCCGCGACCTTGCCTGCCGTGGCGCCGGTCTTCACCGCGCGCGAGAACTCGGCCCAGGACTGTACTCGCAGCCGCTTCAGCACGGTGGCGTAATCGTCGAGCGGATGTCCCGACAGGAAGAAGCCGATCGCATCATATTCGCGGCGCAGCCGCTCGGCCGGCAACCAGGGCTCGATCTGCGGCAGCATGATGGTCGGCGCGTCGGCCGAGCTGCCGAACATGTCGTTCTGGCCGATGGTTGCAGCTTCGTTCGCCCGCTGGCACGCGGCGAGAATCGAGTCGGCGCCGGCGAAGACCCGCGCCCGGTTCGGCTCCAGCGTGTCGAAGGCGCCCGCGGCGGCGAGGCTTTCGATGATGCGCTTGTTGATCGCGCGCGGCGACACCCGCGCGGCAAAGTCGGCGAGCGAGGTGAACAGGCCGTTTTTGGTCCGCTCCGCGATGATCTGCTCGACGGCCGCGATGCCGACGCCCTTCAGCGCCGCGAGCGCGTAGTAGATGGTCTTGTCGCCGACCTCGAAAGTCGCGCCGGAACGGTTGACGTTGGGCGGCTCGACCTTGATGCCGAGGCGCTGCGCCTCGGCGCGGAATTCGGAGAGCTTGTCGGTATTGTTGAGATCGAGCGTCATCGACGCCGCGATGAACTCCACCGGGTAATGCGCTTTCATGTAGGCGGTGTGGTAGGACACCAGCGCATAGGCCGCCGCGTGGCTCTTGTTGAAGCCGTAGTCGGCGAATTTCGCCAGCAGCTCGAAGATGGTGTCGGCCTGCCCCTTTGGCACGCCGTTCTTCACCGCACCTGCGACGAAGATCTCGCGCTGCTTCTCCATCTCGGCGCGGATCTTCTTGCCCATGGCGCGGCGCAACAGGTCGGCGTCGCCGAGCGAATAGCCCGACATCACCTGCGCGATCTGCATCACCTGTTCCTGGTAGATGATGACGCCGAAGGTCTCCTTGAGAATCGGCTCCAGCACGGGGTGGAGGTATTCCGGCTCCTCGTCGCCGTGCTTGCGCGCGCAATAGGTCGGGATGTTCGCCATCGGGCCCGGTCGATAGAGCGCGACCAGCGCGATGATGTCCTCGAAGCGGTCGGGGCGCATGTCGACCAGCGCGCGCCGCATGCCCTGGCTTTCAACCTGGAACACGCCGACCACCTCGCCGCGCGCCAGCATCTGGTAGCTTTCGACATCGTCGATCGGCAGCGTCGCGAGATCGACATGAATGTCGCGCGGCTTGAGCAGTTTGCACGCGACGTCGAGCACGGTCAGCGTCTTCAGGCCGAGGAAGTCGAACTTCACGAGGCCGGCCGGCTCGACCCATTTCATGTTGAACTGGGTCACCGGCATGTCGGATTTGGGATCGCGATACATCGGCACGAGTTCGCTCAGCGGGCGATCGCCGATCACGATGCCGGCCGCATGCGTCGAGGCGTGGCGGGTCAGGCCTTCGAGGCGCTGGGCGATGTCGAAGGCGCGCGCCACCACCGGGTCCTCGTCGCGGAATGCCTGGAGCTTCGGCTCGCTCTCGATCGCCGCCGCAAGCGTCACCGGCGCGGCCGGATTCTGCGGCACGAGTTTTGTGAGCTTGTCGACCTGGCCATAGGGCATCTGCAGCACCCGGCCGACGTCGCGGAGCACGCCGCGGGCCTGCAGCGTACCGAAGGTGATGATCTGCGCGACCTGGTCGCGGCCGTAGCGCTCCTGGACGTACCTGATCACCTCGCCGCGGCGGTCCTGGCAGAAGTCGATGTCGAAGTCCGGCATCGAGACACGTTCCGGATTGAGGAAGCGCTCGAACAGCAGGCCGAACTTGATCGGGTCGAGGTCGGTGATGGTCAGCGCCCACGCAACCAGCGAGCCTGCGCCGGAGCCGCGGCCCGGCCCGACCGGGATGCCCTGTCCCTTCGCCCATTTGATGAAGTCGGAGACGATCAGGAAGTAGCCCGCGTATTTCATGCGCATGATGACGTCGAGCTCGAACGCAAGCCGCGCGTTGTAATCTTCTTCCGTCGTGCCTTGCGACAGCCCGTGCACGCGCAGGCGGTTGGCGAGCCCCTCCTCTGCCTGCCGCTTCAATTCGGCCGCCTCGACCGCGGCGGCATCGGAGCTTGCGGCAGCGCCGACCGTGAAGAACGGCAGGATCGGCTTGCGCGTCATCGGTCGGAACGAGCAGCGCTCGGCGATCTCCACCGTCGAGGCCAGCGCCTCCGGAATGTCGGCGAACAGCACCGCCATCTCGGCGCGGGTCTTGAAGCGATGATCGGGCGTGAGCTGCTCGCGCTCGGTCTCCGCGATCAGCCGGCCGCCGGCGATGCAGAGCAGCGCGTCATGGGCTTCGTAATCGTCGCTCGCGGCGAAATACGGCTCGTTGGTCGCAACCAGCGGCAGGCCCTTGGTGTAGGCGATGTCGATCAGGCTGCTTTCGACCCGCCGCTCCTTCTCGGTGTTGTGGCGCTGCAATTCGATGTAGAGGCGGTCCCCGAACAGGCTGGCCAGACGCTCGCAGCGCGCCGCCGCGAGCTCGCTATAACCGCCGGCAAGCGCCAGCGAGATCGGCCCGTCCGGACCGCCCGTCAGCGCGATCAGGCCTTCGGTCTCGCCTTCGAGCCAGTCGAACTTGATGTGGGGAGCATGAGTGTCGGGCGTCTCCAGGAACGCGCGCGAGTTCAGCCGCATCAGGCTGCGGTAGCCACGCTCCTGCGCGGCCAGCAACACCACGCGCGAGGGCAGAAGCGCGTTGCGGGCAGTGGGATCCTGGTCGCCGAATTCGATCGCGAGTTCGCAGCCGACGATCGGCTGGATGCCGGAGCCCGCCATCTTGTCGGAGAACTCCAGCGCACCGAACATGTTGTCGGTGTCGGTCAGCGCCAGCGCCGGCTGATGATCTTTCTTCGCTAGCTCGGCGAGCTTGGCGATCTTGATCGAGCCCTTGAGCAGCGAATAGGCCGAGTGAACGTGAAGGTGGACAAATCCGGCGCTCGGCATGGTCGCGTGACGGCCTCTTGCAGATGAGATGGAGCGGTCGCCGGCACCGGAGGCATCCTGCACTCGCCTGGCCGACTCGCCTCACAATGGTGGGGCGCCACGCTGCCAGAGTCCACGCCGGAGCGGCCGATCAGCCGCCTCATCCTGCTTTTCCCCAACCTGGGCCCGGGCCTAGAGCTGCGGGAGCACCTGGGCCCAGATCGCGATCATCCCGACAAACAGCGCGATCGAGGCTAGCGCGGCGGCTTCTTCGACGAAAATCCTGAACATGGCCTGCTCCATGGCGAGAACGTATGAAGAACATTGTTCTCATTTCGTTCTCAGGAGTCAAGCCATCTTCGCCACCTCGAAACCGAATGGTTAACCCGCTGAACTTGAACAACAAAAAAGCCCCGGCCGATGGCCGGGGCTTTCGCCGACCGCTCGAAGTCGAGCAATCGATATCAGGCTTCTGCTCAGTAACGGCCGAGGCTCGGGCCGCCGAACTTGTAGTTCAGGCGGACGAGACCCATGTCGACGTCCTGACGGATGCGGTCGGTCGAGGGCACCAGCGCGAAGGTGACGTTCTTGTCCTGCAGGAAGATGTGGTTGTACTCGACGCCAACCGACCAGTTCGGCGCGAAGCCGTACTCGAGGCCTGCACCGATCGTACCACCCCAGCGGGTCTGGTCTGCCGACGAGAGCAGCGCGCCGCCAATGGTCGAGACTTCATACTTGCTGCCGACGACAGCCGCACCGCCCTTGGCGTAAAGGAGGACGTTGTTCCAGGCGTAGCCGATCTGACCGGTAATCAGGCCGAACGAATCGATCTTCGTGCGGTTGCGAGTCCCGAACCCCGGGATCGCGCTGACGTTGTCACCCGAGAAGTCGGCCCAGTTGCCCTGACCTTCGATGCCGAACACCCACTGGCCCGACTGCATGCGATAGCCGATCTGGCCGCCGACCGTGCCGCCGGTCGCATCGTGGGAACCCTCGCGGCCACCGCCAACGAGATCCCAGGTCGAATGGGCGGAACCGCCGCCGCCGTTGATGCCGATATAGAAGCCGCTCCAGTCGTAGATCGCGGCAACCATCGCCGGCGCCTTGGTGTAAGGCCGCGCAGCGAGGTCAGCAGCCACCGCCGGTGCAGCCGCGCCGAGCGCGACAAGGCTCACAGCAGCGAGCAACAGATTCTTGTTCATTTGATTCCCGTTCCAGTTTCGTCGTTAGGCCCCCGGGCCGTGGCGTCGTCATAACAGCGCTCGACGGAATTGCTGTAACCTCGACGCCACAGTCCGCGCCAAAGGATCGCGCTTCGTTAATGAAGATTTACCAGCGCGTACGGGAAACCCTTTGAAACAAGTGTTTTCATGAGTTCCATCGTCGGCTACACGACATCTGCAGCACGTGCGCGTGACAACGTCGCGCGCACGTTCGCGTGATTGGAGAATTGAATGCGCAGACGAATTGCTCTCCCCATTGTCGCCACATTTTCGCTCGTACTCGCCACATTTGCGCTCACGCTCGGCGCAAGCACGCCTGCGCACGCGTTCGGGACCCACCATGCCTTCTGCCTGACCGGCGATGAATGGCCGGGGCTGAGCAATTGCACGTTCGATACTTACGCGCAGTGCCAGGCGAGTTCGTCGGGCCGCGCCCTCACCTGTATCGCGAACCCGTATTTCGCAGGCCAGAGCGACGATCCCTATGCATATCAGAACAGGCCGAGCGCGCCGGTGCCGGGTTATTCACCCGGTTACTACGTGCCGCGTTGAGATGCGTCGCGCTCGTCTCGCGCTCCTCGCCATCGGCCTGCTCCTCGCGGGCGCGCCTGCGCACGCGCAGACCTACGATCCGAGCTATCCGGTCTGTATGCAGATCTACGGACCCGTCGGCTATTTCGATTGCCGCTACGCCTCGCTCGAGCAGTGCAGATTTTTGGCCGTCGGTCGGTCGGCGACGTGCGTGGCCAACCCGTATTTTGCGCAGAAGAAACCCCCTCGCCGCCCGCGGCGGGTCAACTAAATCGGGACGCTGATATGCGGCCTGCCCTGCGTTGAGATTGCAGCGTTGACGCCGACCGATCCGGGTTTAACTACGACAGACAAATCTTGCAGGGGTGGCGACGTTCGCTGGGCTGGTTCCCGTTAACGCCACCATTGCAGGACATATGACGACATCGAAGCAAGCGACATCGCAGCAAGCGACCTCGCCCCGCGCGACCGCGGCATCCACGCCCCCTCATCTCGCCATCGTCCTGTTCTCGCTCGCGATGGGCGGCTTTGCGATCGGAACCACCGAATTCGCATCGATGAGCCTGTTGCCGTTTTTCGCCGCCGACCTCGGGGTCGACGAGCCGACCGCGGGACACGCGATCAGCGTCTACGCGCTCGGCGTCGTGCTGGGCGCGCCGCTGATCGCCGTGCTCGGCGCACGGTTGGCGCGGCGCGCGCAGCTATTGATCTTGATGGCCGTGTTCGCGCTCGGCAATGCCCTCACTGCGCTGGCGCCGGGCTTTGGCTCGATGATCGCGGCGCGTTTTCTCTCGGGATTGCCGCATGGCGCCTATTTCGGCATCGCCGCGCTGGTCGCAGCCTCGCTGGTCCCTCAACATCGTCGCTCGCAGGCGATCGGCCAGGTGATGCTGGGCCTGACCGGCGCCACCATCGTCGGTGTGCCCCTGGCCAATCTGATTGGGCAGGCGATCGGCTGGCGCGCGAGCTTCGGCCTCGTGTCGGTGCTGGCGTTGCTCACGGTGCTGCTGTGCGCCTTGTTCGCGCCGCGCGACAAGGCTGGCCGGTCCGATCCGCTGCGAGAGCTCGGCGCGCTGCGAAGCGGCCGCGTCTGGATCACGCTGGCAATCGGCGCCATCGGCTTCGGCGGCATGTTCGCCGTCTACACTTATCTCGCGACGACGCTGATCGAGGTGACCAAGGTCAGCCCCGCGCTCATACCTGTTTTTCTGGCCGTGTTTGGCATCGGCGCGACGCTCGGCAATCTGTTCGTGCCGCGCTTTGCCGACCGCGCGCTGATGCCGACGGCGGGAGGCATCCTGCTGTTCTCAGCGGTCGCCCTCTCAGTGTTTCCGCTCGCCGCCGGCAATCCCTGGGCGCTGGCGGCAGACGTCTTCGCCATCGGCGCCGGCGTCTCGCTCGGAGCCATCCTCCAGACGCGGCTGATGGACGTCGCCGGCGACGCGCAGGCGCTCGCCGCCGCACTCAACCATTCGGCGTTCAACACCGCCAATGCGCTCGGCCCGTTCCTCGGCGGCATCGCCATTCGCGAGGGGCTGGGCTGGACCTCCACGGGCTCCGTTGGCGCCGCGCTGGCGGTTCTGGGTTTCCTGATCTGGATCGTCGCCTATCGCGACGCCAGATCTGTTCCGGTCGATATCAGCTCAGGAAGCAAGACCGCCCCATCGGAGAATCCTCCGGCGAGACGTGCACCGCCGCTGGCGCCGGATGATCGAAGCCGTTCGGATGCTGCCCGAGATCCGGTGGCTTGAGGACGCCTCCTTATCCAGCCATCGTCACGATCAACGGTCCGCTTCGCGTGGCGATCACCGTGTGCTCGTATTGAACGGTCGGCGCCTCGGGGCTGCTGTAGAGCGTCCACGGATCGTCGCCATCCTGTGCCCATTCGGCGCCAAGAGACAGGAACGGCTCGACGGTGAACACCAGGCCTTCGCTCATGACGCGGCGTTCGGAGCGGTCGGGCCACGTTGCGATCTCCGTCGGCTCCTCGTGGAGCGACAGGCCGACGCCGTGGCTGGCAAGGTTCCTGACCAGGCTGTAACCGTTCTTCCGCGCAAAAGTCCCGATGGCTTGACCGATACCGGCAATCGGTTTGCCGGCTCCAACCTGCTGCAGGCCGGTCCACATCGCGCGCCGGCCATCTCTGCAAAGACGTTCGACGGCGCGGGTTGCGGGCGGAACGGCGAACGAGGCTCCCGTATCCGCAAAGAAGCCGTTCTTCTCGGCTGACACGTCGATGTTCACGAGATCCCCGCGCGCGATCCGCCGATCGCCGGGGATGCCATGAGCGATCTCCTCGTTCACGCTGATGCAGGTCGCGCCCGGAAAGTCGTAGGCCAGCTCCGGAGCCGAACGTGCGCCGGCAGCCTCCAGCAAGCTTCGCCCGATCCGGTCGAGCTCGGAGGTGGTCATGCCCGGCTCGAGCGCCTTCCCCATTGCTTCCAGGATATTGGCGACGATGCGCCCGATCTCTTTCAGGCGCGCGAGGTCCTCGTCATCCGAGATTGTCATGTCATGCTCTTCCGAAAGCCGGGACATAGCCCTTGTTACGACGGCTTGCAAACGGAAGAGATCGTTTCCAAGCCGCGTTCAGATCTCGTCGAGCAAGCTGCGGACCTTGGCAGCGAGGTCTTCGATCGCGAAGGGTTTCGGAAGCAGATGCCTGCCGGCATCGAGCACGCCATTGTGAACGATTGCGTTACGCGTGTAGCCGGTGGTGAACAGCACTTTCAGCGCCGGGTATCGTTTCGAGAGCTCGGCCGCAAGCTCCGCGCCGGTCATGTCGGGCATGACGACATCCGTGAACAGCAGATCCGGAACGAAGCCATTTTCGATTGTCCTGATCGCCTCTTTGGCACTGCCTGCCTCGATGACGGTGTAGCCAAGTTCGCGCAGGCTTTCGGACGACATGCTGCGGACGCGCTCGTCGTCTTCCACGACGAGAATGGTTTCATTCTGATGGCTTGCACCGGCGGGTATCTCTTCCTGCGACAGATCTGAGCCCGCCTCCTCGCCGGCGAAGCGTGGAAGGTAGATCTTCACGGTCGTGCCAACGTCAACTTCCGAGTCAATTTTGACATGACCGCCCGACTGCCGCACGAAACCATAGACTTGGCTAAGGCCGAGGCCGGTGCCCTTGCCCACGACCTTGGTCGTGAAAAACGGATCGAACACCTTGCCGAGCACATCAGCCGGAATTCCCGTGCCGTTGTCGGTCACGGCCACGAGAACGTACTGCCCGGGTGCGAGCGCGTACTCGCGAGCATATTTTCGATCGATCGAGGCGTTGCTGGTTTCTATCGTCAGCCTGCCGCCCTTTGGCATGGCATCGCGCGCATTGACCGCGAGATTGATCATGGCGCTTTCAAGCTGGGCCGGGTCTGCCTTGACCCGCCAAAGGCCATCCGCCAGCACCGTTTCGAGGCGGATCAGCTCGCCAAGTGACCGCTCGAGCAGCTCGCTCATCCCGCCGACCATCTTGTTGATGTCCACGACCTCAGGCGCGAGCGGCTGTTGGCGCGAGAATGCGAGCAGTCGCTGCGTCAACGTAGCGGCGCGATTTGCACCGTCGATGGCGCCCTCGATGAAGCGGTCTATGCTGACCTCTCCCCTGCCGAGCCGCCGCTTGGCAAGATTCAGGCTGCCGAGAATCACGGCCAGCATATTGTTGAAGTCGTGGGCAATACCGCCGGTCAATTGCCCGACGGCTTCCATCTTCTGGGATTGCCGCAATTGCTCTTCGGCTTTCATGCGCTCGGCAATTTCGTCGGCAACACGTTGCTCCAATCCGGCATTGAGCGCCTCAAGCCGGGTCAAGAGCTGGGCGTTGTCGATAGCGGTGGCGGCATGGCCGGCAATACCAAGCAAGGCGGCCTCATGCTCTGCCTGGAATTTACCCGTCTCGGCGTGGCCGAAGAAAAGTCCGCCGAGGACTTCGCCGGTTCGCGAGGTCACGGGGACCGCCAGGTAGGATCGGACCGGAAGATGACCCTCCGGCATGCCTTTCCGTGGCGCGTTTTTGCCGTACCGCGGGTCCTGCAGGATGTCGTCGGACCTCATCGCACCCGTGCCCTTGAACGTCGGCTCGAACACGGCGGTGTTGCGTGGCATCGGGAAGTTTTCAAACGCGGATCGCGGGGCACCCGACAGCGAATACAACATGTAGCTGCCGCCATCCGGCGCAACGACATTGTAGAAGAAGGCCCCGAACTGAGCGCCAGTCAGCTCGACGCCGGCATCCGTGACGATCTGGACGATCTTCTCGAGATCGCGCTCGCGAGACACCGAGGCCCCGGTATCATTCAGTAGTCTGAGATGACGCTCGGTTTTCTTTTGCGCGGTGATGTCCAGAACCGTTCCGATGAACCGAACAGCCTGGCCGTTGACGAAGATGGCTTGACCGGTCGCGGCGATCCAGCGCTCGACCCCATCCTCGATGCCGATGGTTCGGTATTCCATATTGTAGCTTGTCGGCGCGTGCGGCGTCAGGGCTGCGGACACGGCCTCGTGGGCGCGCTGCCTGTCCTCGGGATGAAGGCCCTTCAGGAACGACCCTTCATAGCTGACTTCGGCATCGGCCGGTAAACCGAACACCTCCCTGCAGCGGTTATCCCATCGAAGAACGTTGTTGACCGGGTCGTAGTCCCAGGTGCCGATACCAGCCGCCTTGTTCGCAAGCGTCAGTCGTTCGGCAGCCTCCCGCGCTGCCTGTTCCGATCGGACGCGCTCGATGTGGGCCCATGATCGCTCGGTCACTTCGGCGAGCAAGGCGAGTTCGCGCGGCGTCCACTGGTGCGGGCCGCGGTGATGAATCGCCATCAAGGCGGTCAGTCGCCCTTCTTTCACCAAGGGCATGCAAATCGTCGAGCCGATCCCGATGTTCTGGAAAGTAGCGGCTTCGTCCGGCGCAATCTCCCTTAGATTGTCATTAATGATGAGCGGCCTGCCGGCGCCCAACTCTCGCACCGCCTTCTTGCCGAAGTCGGCCAGACTGTAGTGCCCGATGATATGCATTGCGCCGGGCGCGGCCCAATCGCCGCGTATCGTGAAGCCGTCCTGGTCCGGGTCCATGTCGGCATAGGCGCAGTTCGAGACGTCGAGATGCTCGCCAAGCATCCTGGTCGTCACCGCCATCACGCCGTCGGCATCACGGGTCCTGGCCGTCTCCTTGTTGAGTGCGTCCAGGAAAACCAGCCGGGCTTCGTTCTCCCGCACAGCCGTCTCCGCACGGCGACGCTCGACGGCCGTGCGCGTGCGCTCGGCAACATCGCGAATAAGCTCCAGCTCTTCGGGGCTCCATTCGCGCGGCCTGGCATTGTTCAAATACAGCAGCGCCACGACCCCATTGGGCTCCGAGATCGGCATGTTGACGAGCGCGCGCGCAGAGATCGCCTCGAGAGCCTCGGCACGATCGCCGACGCGAGGGTCTTTTTCCGCATCGGCACAGATGACGGTCTCGCCCCGCTTGAGGTCTTCGATGTAGCTGCCATAGTCGCGGAAGCGCAGCACGCCTGCGAGGCTCAGGATGCCTGGTGCGTTCCAGTCGCGAACAATGGTGATGGTCTCGGCTGAGGTGTCGACCGTGCCATAGCCCGCCCGGCTGACGTTGAGGCTGCGGCCAAGCAGCTCTGCCGCGGCATAGGCGAGGTCGTCGGGATTGCTGATCTCCCGGATGTAGTCGCCGAGTGTGGCTAAGACGGAATTGCGATCGGCCGAGCGGACCCCGGTCGCTGTCGTCATTGGTCTTCCCCTGCCACTTTCCTGGCTCCACGATGAGCCAGCTGTTTGATCGTCCCGCTGCTGTTGACGTCGACCACAGGTAGCCCGCCTGAACTTCGAGTGATGCAGACGGTCGCGCAAATTGTCTGCGCGATAACCGCATGATGGCATTTAGGTTCCCGCCATCACCGCCCCCTGGGAGATGCCGTTCTGCCTGCTCCCACCTGGCCGCCAGATTACCAATCCAGACGTGGCGGACGGACCCGCGCGGATGCGCCACCGCAAGTTGTGGCAGCGCGGATCGTCGTGTAGCATCGATCTCTGCTTTTCACCGCGCGTGGTCCCGATCGTTTCATGCTCGCCCGTCGTCTGCTTGTCCTGGCCTTGCTGTTGCTTCCCGGCGCATTGCATGCCGAAGGGACGCCGGCCGAGAAGACTGGATTTGCGTCCAGGCTGACGATCTATCTTGCCAAGGGACCACCCGACGCATGCGGACCGGGCTGCGACCGCTGGATCGCCATCGAGGGCGATATCGACCAGGACGCTGCGCCGCGCATTCGCCGCTTCCTCACCGGCGTCAAGGACACGCAGCGTCCGATCTACCTCTATTCACCGGGCGGAAACGTGGAGCAGTCCTATGTCATCGGGCGGTTGTTGCGCAGCCGCAAGGCGATCGCCCGGGTTGGCCGGAGCATCGCGACGGCGTGCGCCGCAGGCACGCAGGTGGACTCCGCGTGCCTGAAGATCAAGAACGCGGGCGGCGAGGTGGAAGCCGAACTCACCACCTACCATGCGATGTGCAACTCGGCCTGCGGTTACCTGTTGCTCGGGGCGACGTCGCGTGAGGTTGCCCCCGACGCCGCGCTGGCGGTCCATAATTCCAGGCTGGTCCTTGCCTTTCACGGGCATCCCCCTCCGGCGGCCGTCGCGGAATACAGACAGCGCCGGATGGCGAGGGCCGATCGGGATCGCGCTGCGTTCATCGCGGCGATGGGGATCAGCCGCGAGCTTGACGATCTGATCCGGACGGTGAAGTTCGAAAACCTGCACATGCTGACGCGCGCCGAGCTCTATCGTTTCGGCATCGACACGCGTTCGCTTGCCGAAACGGCGTGGAAGCTGGAAAAGGAAGCGCGCCCCTTCGTCCGCAAGTTCGCGATGCTGAAGAAGGAGAACGGCGCGTCGTTCCGGCCCATGGAATGGCGTCTGTCCTGCGAAAGCGGGAAACGCGTGCCGCTGACATTCGCGGGCGAGATCGACGAGACAGCCGTCGGCAAAAGCACCATCCTGGTGACGGCCGACGCCGCTCCGGACAAGACGGCCGGAGGGTCTGCGTTGCGGGCCGAAAAATATGAAGTCTGGCGCGGCAGCATCGATCCCGACATGGTCAAGGCGATACTGGCGTCCCGCTCCCTGCATGTCCGCGAGACCACGCTGATATCCGACGACAAGGCGGACATCACGAAATTCGACATCGACTTGACGGGCCTGACGTCAGTGTGGCCGCAGCTTGCGGCTTCATGCGCGGCGGCGACGCCGGCTCCGAAGAGCCCGTGGCCAGCCCTTCCGCGGCCGAACGCCGGCGTAACGCTCCCGGCCGCCCCGTCGCCGTAAGTTCAACGAGGCAAAACTCGAAGACCGCGCCGAAGGGGCTCAGCTCTGCCAGGGTGTGTTGCGAATGCGCGTGCACGCGTTCGGCTTGTGAAATGTGGGATCGTGATCTTCGATGTAATCGAAATTGACCGTCCCGAACGTGGTCTGCGGCTTCTTCAAGGCCGAGCAGGTTTGGATCTGAAGGAACTCGTTCTTGAAATCACCGCGCGGAAATGCGGTGGTCACCTGGTCGCGCTGCTCTGGCGTGTATTCATCATAGCCAATCCCCACGACGTCGACCAAAACACCCGCATTCGTGAGAGCTATTTCCGGTCGCATGTATTGTGGAATTCCAGGTGTCGTATGTAACGCGATCGCCTCCCAAACCAGATCGGCTTTTGGCTCGTCAATGCCGTGCCCCCTCAGAAATTCGCGGGCGGCATCGGCGCCATCGACTTCAAACCGCTTGGTCTGCGTGTGGTAATGGTCGACGAGTCCGAGATCGTGGAACAGCGCCGCGATGTAGAGCAGCTCGGAATCGAATTTTAGATTTTGCCGATGTCCCTTGATCGCGCCGAATACAAAGACGCGGACCGAGTGGTTGAACAACATGTCGTTTTCGTACTGGCGCACCAGCTCGGCGGCCTCCCGTGCGATCTTGCTGTCGGGAATCTTCACGCCGGAAATTGCGATGGTCATATCAAGCTCCTGCCTTGCATCGCCGAGATCTCAGGGCATGCCGTCGCAGTCGACGGCATGCGTTTACCCTCCTGCCGTCGGGCACCGTGGTCAGGCTGCCATCTCCTCCTTCGCGGCCTGCGGCGTATTCCGGAAGCTGATTGCCATGCGATTGTAGGCGTTCATCAGGCCGATCGCGATGGTGAGATCGACGAGCTCGCGCTCCTCGAAGACGGCGCGGGCAGCCTCGTAAGCTTGATCCGGGGTGCCGGTTTCGGCCACGCGGGTCACCGTTTCGGCCCATGCGAGGGCGGCACGCTCCCGCTCGTCGAACAGATGCCCGCCTTCCGCCCAGGCCTGCACCAGCGCGATCTTTTCGATCTTCTGTCCGCTCTTCAGCAGATCGCGCGTGTGCATGTCGAGGCAGTAGGCGCAATTGTTGATCTGCGAAATGCGCAGATAGACCAGAGTGACGAGCGTTGCCGGAAGATTGCTCTGCATGACATAGCCGTAAACGCCGCCGAGCGCTTTCATGCCTGCGGGTGCGATGCGGTCGTAATCGAGACGCTTAGCCATTTTCATACTCCATGATCGGTTCTGTTCGGCGGCTGTCGCCGGATACTTTCCTTGTCCGATAAATGTCTCTGCGTTGGTCCACAAAAAAGCACCAAGAATGGACAAAAACCGTGTACCACGGAGGCATGGTCAAACCGCTGCGGCTGGAGCTCGATCGATCTGCGAAGACGCCATTGGCGGAACAGATTCGCAGAGGTATCGGAGCTGCCATCGAGAGCGGCGTGCTCGCGCCGGGAGCTCGTCTGCCGTCCTGGCAGGATTTGGCGGCTCAGCTGGGTGTCGCGCGCGGCACCGTGCGATCGGCTTACGAAAAACTCTCATCCGCGCAACTGGTCGTCGCGTCGCGCGCGACCGGAACGCACGTCGCGGATCGACCCGCCTTTCCCCCTCGGCAGGAAGCAGCTCCCCACCCCGGCTCGTTCATGGAGATGTACCAGGAGCTCACTGCGGGACCGGCCGTTTTCCAGATGGGTGTGCCCGCTCACGAGACCTTTCCTGCCAAGCTGTTCGCGAGGATGCGCACACGGGCGGTGCGCGCGGAAACCAGCGCACCGGCCATGTATCGGGATCCGCGCGGCGAGCTGGAATTGAGGCGCGACATTGCGGCGTATCTCGCGCTGGCGCGGGGGATCGAATGTGCACCGTCGCAGATCATTATCACCGGCGGCTTCAGCAGCGGGCTCGGACTGGCACTCCGGGTTCTCGGCCTCGAGCAGACGAAGGTCTGGATGGAGGACCCGGGCTTCCCCTTCACAAGACACGGCCTTGAGCTTGCAAGGTTGTCGATCACGCCGATCCCGGTCGACGCGGACGGCATTGACGTGGGTTACGGCCTGAAACACGCTCCTGATGCGGCATTGGTCGTCGTGACCCCGGGACAGCAGGCACCGCTTGGCTCCACCTTGTCGCTGGCACGACGTTCGCGTCTTCTCGACTGGGCAGCCCAGCAACGGGTGTGGGTGATCGAGGACGACTATCTGAGCGAGCTTCAGCTGAGGGGGCGGGCCACACCGGCGCTCGCCTCTCTCGATCGTTTCGGGCGCGTTATTCACATCGGGTCTTTCAGCAAGACCCTGACTCCTGCCTTGCGGCTGGGCTTCGTCGTTGCACCCGCCTCACTGGCTTCCCGATTTGCCGAGGTTGCGGCATGCCTCGCTCCGGCGCCCGGGCCGTCCGTACAGATCGCTACCGCCGAATTCATCCGCGACGGCCACTATCTACGGCATCTTCGACGCACGAAGCGGGCCTATGCCGCGCAAGGCGATGCGCTGCTGAAATGCCTCAAGGCGCGCGCCAAGGACGTTGCGATCGCCGGATTGGCCGCGGTCCTGAGACTGCCGGACGGAACCTCCGACGTCGCGATCGCGCGGGAAGCGGCATCGTTTGGATTGGCGCCCACGCCCCTGTCGCTATGGCATGCATCTGCGGCCTCGGCGCGATCCGGCCTGTTGCTGGGCGTCGCCACATCTCCCCACAAGAGGATCGAGGCATCCTGCGACCGGCTGCTTCAGATCATCGACCGTCATACGTGACGAGCTTGGGCCTTATGCTTCCGCAACTAAACCGGCGTGTAGATCACGAGCTTCAGCGCCGGATCGTCATTGGCCTGAAAGCTCGTGTGCTCGAACCGGAGCACGCCCTTGGTCGGATGGTTCATGGTCTTGAGGCCCGCGGCAGTGCTGCGGATCTCGTGCGCTTCCCACCATTTGACGAATTCCGGACTGCCCTGGCGCAGCCGCGTCAGCAATTCCGTAAAGGCAGGATCGCCGGCCCAGACGTCGTGAGTGGCGCGAAACATCGCAACCATGCTCTTCGCGACATCCGCCCAGCCGGCACCGTAGAACTTTCGCGTCTGCTTGTTCGTCAGCACCAGCAGCAGCGTGTTGCGGTCCTGTTCGGGCAATTGTCCGAACCCGAATATCTCCTCGGCCGCCGCGTTCCAGGCCAGCACGTCCCAGCGCCGCCCCGTGATGTAGGCCGGCTGCTTCAGGCTTTCGATCATCCGCCGAATTGGCGGCGGCACGATCTCGCGCGTGAACGCGCGCCTGTCGCCATCGCGCGCCAGCGCCTTGAGATGAGCGTGCTCGGTCTTGGTCAAGCGTAGCGCACGCGCCAGCGCGTCGATGGTGGTGACCGAGGGGCTGACGGTGCGGCCCTGCTCGAGGCGGATGTACCAATCGACGCCGATGCCGGCGAGCTGCGCCACCTCTTCGCGGCGCAGGCCCGCGGTGCGGCGCCGCCGGCCGGCGGGCAGCCCGACCGTCTTCGGCGACAGCTTTTCGCGGCGGGACCTGAGAAAGTCGCCGAATTCGACGCGGCGGGGGTCGGCCATGGTGACGTGCCTCGATGGAGGGCCTAGAGAATACTAGGATAATACCAGGCCTTCCTGGACCTGGGAAGGCGGTGCATATGGGCATCACCCGAATATGAGGTGACCACCATGAAAGCCGCCGTACTCAAATCCCTGGGATCTCCGCTCGTCATCGAGAATGCACCCGAACCGGTGCTCGGCACGGGCGAGGTCATCGTCGACGTCATCGCAACGCGGGTGCTGTCCTACATGAACGAGGTCTTCAGCGGCGAGCGCAACTATGCGCTCGAGCTGCCGATCATCCCCGGGCCTGGCGGCATCGGCCGGGTCCGCGCCATCGGCCCGGACGCGACGAAGCTCAGCGTCGGCGACTGGGTGTTCTGCGACCCGACGGTGCGCTCGCGCGACAACGCCGCAGCGCCCGACATTGCCCTGCAAGGACTCACCGCCCCCGGTGCCGGCGCGATGCGCCTGCAACAGCATTTTCGCGACGGCTCGTTTGCCGAGCAGATGCGAGTGCCGACTGAGAACGTAAAGCCCCTAGGCCAAATCACGTCCGACGAAGCCACGCGATGGTGCGCGCTGGGGACGCTGCTGGTGCCCTATGGCGGTTTCCTCGCCGCCAACCTTCAGCCCGGCGAGACCGTGCTGGTGAGCGGGGCCACCGGCAATTTCGGCAGCGCAGCCGTCTCGGTCGCGCTCGCGATGGGCGCGGCCTGCGTGGTCGCGCCCGGCCGCAACGACAAGATCCTGGCCGACCTCGTCCGGCGTTTTGGCGACCGCGTCAAGCCGGTCAGGCTCTCCGGCAACGAGGACGACGACCGCGAGAGCATGAAGCGCGCGGCGCGAGGGCCGATCGACTGCGTGCTCGACATCATGCCGCCCTCGGTGAGCACGAATGTGGTGCGCGCGGCGATCATGACGGTGCGCGCTTACGGCCGCGTCGTGCTGATGGGTGGCGTCGGCATGGCGGGCGGCGCGGGGCTCGAACTGGCCTATCCCTGGATCATGCGCAACTGCATCAGCATCCACGGCGTCTGGATGTACCCGCCGGATGCGGCAGGCCGCCTGATCGCTCTGGTGCGCGCGGGACTGCTCAAGCTGGAGGAGTACGAGGCCACCGCCTTCGATCTCGACCACGCCAACGAGGCGGTGGACCATGCCGCCGCCAATGGCGGACCGTTCAAATTGACGGTGATCCGGCCTTGAGCGCCCCGGGCGTGCTGTCGACCATTTTTTTCGTCAGTCCGGCCAAGCACTTGGCTACTGTGCATGGGGTTGTTTTCAAGGGTTTTTACTCGAGCTCGACCACCTGGCCGTTCGACAGCGACACGCGGCGGTCCATGCGGCCGGCGAGCTCCATGTTGTGGGTCGCGATCAGCATGGAGACCTTGGTCGCCTTGACGAGCTGCATCAGGGCCTGGAAGACGTGGTCGGCGGTGTGCGGATCGAGATTGCCGGTCGGCTCGTCCGCAAACAGCACCCGCGGAGCATTGGCCACGGCGCGCGCGATTGCAACGCGCTGCTGCTCGCCGCCCGACAGCTCGGACGGACGGTGCGTGATGCGCTCGCCGAGGCCGAGATAGCCGAGGATCTCCTTGGCGCGCTTGACGCTCTCGGATTTCTTGAGGCCGCGGATCATCTGCGGCATCATCACGTTCTCCAGCGCCGAGAACTCCGGCAGCAGCCGGTGGGACTGGTAGACGAAGCCGATATCGGTGCGGCGAAGCTGGGTGCGCTCGATGTCGGGCAGTTGCGAGGTCGGCGCGCCATTGACGTAGACCTCGCCGGAATCGGGCGCTTCCAACAGCCCCGCAATGTGCAGCAGCGTCGACTTGCCCGAGCCGGACGGCGCCACCAGCGCGACGGACTGGCCTGCCCACAGCGCGAGCTTGGCGCCGTCGAGGATCGTCAGCGGCACCTCGCCCTGCAAGTATTGCCGCTTTATCTCGTGGAGATAAATGACCGGTACATCTTCCGCCCCCTGGCTCTCCATCAGCCCCTCACTCGTACCGCAGCGCTTCGACGGGATCGAGGCGCGCAGCGCGCCAGGACGGATACAGCGTCGCCAGGAACGACAGTGTCAGCGCCATGATGACGACGGCCGAGGTTTCGCCGATGTCGATCTCGGCGGGCAGCTTCGACAGGAAATAAAGCTCTGGCGAAAACAGTTCGGTGCTGGTCAGCCAGGACAGGAATTGCCGGATCGACTCGATGTTGAGGCAGATCACCAGCCCGACGATGAAGCCGACCATCGTACCGACCACGCCGATCGAGGCGCCCGTGATCAGGAAGATGCGCATGATCGAACCTTGCGAGGCTCCCATCGTGCGCAGGATCGCGATGTCGCTGCCCTTGTCCTTCACCAGCATGATCAGGCCGGACACGATGTTGAGCGCGGCGACTAGCACAATCATGGTGAGGATCAGGAACATCACGTTGCGCTCGACCTGCAGCGCGTTGAAGAAGGTCGAGTTGCGCTGGCGCCAGTCCACCAGGAACACCGGCCGGCCCGCCGCCTCCGTCACGGCCTGGCGGAACGCGACGATCTGGTCCGGATTGGTGGTGAAGACCTCGATCGAGGTGACGTCGTTGCTGCGGTTGAAATAGGCCTGCGCCTCCGCCAGCGGCATGAACACGAAGCCGAGATCATACTCCGACATGCCGATCTCGAACACCGCGGCGATCTTGTACGGCTTGATGCGCGGCGTCGTGCCCATCGGGGTGACTGCGCCCTTCGGCGCCACCAGCGTGATGCTGTCGCCGGCGTGCAGCGACAGCTGGTCAGCAAGGCGGCGGCCGATCGCGACCCCCTGCCCGTCGTCAAAGCCCTCGAGCGAGCCCTGCTTGATGTTCTTGGCGATCGAGGTGAGGTTGTTGAGGTCGTCGGAGCGGATGCCGCGCACCAGCACGCCGGAGGCGTTCCAGGGCGATGACGCCAGCGCCTGGCCATCCACCACGGGCGCTGCGAGCCGGATGCCCTGGACCTGGCTGAGGCGGTCGGCGACGTCCTTCCAGTCCGTGAGCGGCGATTCCAGCGGCTGGACCAGGATGTGGCCGTTGAGCCCGAGGATCTTGTCGAGCAGCTCCTTGCGGAAGCCGTTCATGACGGCCATGACGATGATCAGCGTCGCCACGCCCAGCATGATACCGAGGAAGGAGAACCCGGCGATGACCGAGATGAATCCCTCCTTGCGGCGCGCCCGTAAGTAGCGCGCCGACAGCATCCACTCGAATGGCGCAAAAGGCGCGGTTTGAACGGTTTCGGTCATGGTCTCATCCATCGCTCGATAGTCCCATGATTCGGGGTCAAATGTGGCCGGATTGGCGGCCGCGATCTCGGGCGATGAACAATATTCAGCCGACCAGCCTTATCAGCCCACAAGTCTTGCGACCGCGTCCGCAGGCGACATGGTCTCGCGGGCGCCATCACTTCGCCGCTTGAGCTCGACCTTGCCGTCGGCGAGCCCTTTCGGCCCGATCATGATCTGCCAGGGGATCCCGATCAGGTCGGCGGCGGCGAATTTGGCTCCGGCCCGCTGGTCGGTGTCGTCGTAGAGCACGTCGACGCCCTTGGCGGACAGCTCCCCATAGAGCTTCTCGCAGGCCGCATCGACCGCGGCATCGCCCTGCTTGAGGTTGAGAATCGACACCCGGAACGGGGCGACGGCCTCCGGCCATTTGATGCCGGCATCGTCATGGCAGGCCTCGATGATGGCGCCGAGCAGGCGCGAGACGCCGACGCCGTAGGAGCCGCCATGGATCGGCACGTCGACACCATCGGGGCCCGCCACCAGCGCCTTCATCGCGTCGGAATATTTCGTGCCGAAATAGAAGATCTGCCCGACCTCGATACCGCGGGTGTTCACCCGCTTGTCCGCGGGCACTTCCTGCTCGAAGCGCGCGGCGTCGTGAACGTCTTCCGTCGCCGCATAGACCGAGGTCCATTGCTTGATGATCGGCGTCAAATCGCTCTCATAATCGACGTCCTCGCCCGGCACCGGCAGGTCCAGCACGTCGCGATTGATGAACACGCCGGATTCGCCGGTCTCGGCGAGCACGATGAACTCGTGGCTGAGGTCGCCGCCGATCGGGCCGGTTTCGGCGCGCATCGGGATCGCCTTCAGCCCCATCCGCGCGAAGGTGCGCAAATACGCCACGAACATCTTGTTGTAGGCGACGCGCGCCGCCGCCTCGTTGAGGTCGAACGAATAGGCGTCCTTCATCAGGAACTCGCGGCCGCGCATCACGCCGAAGCGCGGACGCTGCTCGTCGCGGAATTTCCATTGAATATGATAGAGATTCAGCGGCAGGCTCTTGTAGGACTTCACATAGGCGCGGAAGATCTCGGTGATCATTTCCTCGTTGGTCGGCCCGTACAGCAGCTCACGCTTGTGCCGGTCGGCGATGCGCAGCATCTCGGGGCCATAGGCATCGTAGCGGCCACTCTCGCGCCAGAGATCGGCAAGCTGAAGCGTCGGCATCAACAGTTCCAGCGCGCCGGAGCGGTCCTGCTCCTCGCGCACGATCTGCTCGATCTTCTTCAAGACGCGGAAGCCGAGCGGCAGCCAGGCATAGATGCCGGCGGCCTCCTGCCGGATCATGCCGGCACGCAGCATCAGCCGATGCGAGACGATCTCCGCCTCTTTCGGATTTTCCTTCAGGATGGGCAGAAAGAACCGCGACAACCGCATGGCAATACTCGAGGAATCAGTGATGGCTTGCAGTGAAACCGGATTGGGAGCCAAAACACAAGACCAGGAATGAGGAAAACCCGCTAACACAGCGGAATTCCTGTCATTTTTCCGTCGACTTCAGATTCGACGCGAGGTGCCGAAGAGCCGGTTTCAGGGCGCCGCCACCTCGAACTCGTCCTCCAGCGTGATCTTCTCGAAATCGGTCACGAGCGCGTCGATCCGCACATGCCAACGGCCGGCAAAGGGCAGCTCGACCTTGCGCACGTGCCAGTAGCGGTCCGGCCCGAGCGAGGCGTTCCGCTCCATCGGCTCAATGCCGCGTTCGGGCAGGCTCAGCGTCAGCGTCACCTCCTTGGCCTCGAGCACCGCCCCCTCGCCAGTCATGAGCTGCAGGACGAAATCGTCGATGCCCGCCTTGCCCGGCGAGACCAGGACCTGAAACATCGCCCTGTCGGTGTGGATGTGGATCGCCAGCGGCGTCTCCGGAACGATCGTTCGCGGCGGCGGCGTGAAGCGCCAACCGGCCACGACAGCGAAGATGCTGAGCGCGATGGCGCATTCGAGCACGATCGAGCGCTTCAGGCTCTGCGCGGCGTTGTGATCCCCCGCCAGAGCCGGGGTCAGACGGAAGCGGTTGAGCGCGGCAAGCGCCAGCAGCACGAGCACCAGCACAAGCTTGATCGAGAGGATCAATCCATAGCGGGTCTCGACCAATGCAGACGGCTTTTCAAGCTGGACGATGGCGAGCGCGAGGCCCGTCAATGCGAGAACGCCAACGGCCGGCGCGGCGATGCGAGCAAAGCGGTTCACGACGGGCAATGTCGCGGCAGGTCGCTTTGACAACAGGGCGACCAGCGGCGCGAGGGCCCCAATCCAAAAGGCGACACCGAGGCCATGGAGAAAGATTGCCGGCCGCGTCAACAGTTCGGGCGGTGCCGTAGCAGCGTGCCCGGTCATGGCCAGCGACGAGCCGACGCCGACGAAGGCAATGATCGCCAGAGCGCGCGCGCACCACGCGCTGCCTAGCGCCAGCAATGCGAACAGCATTGCAGCGACGGCCACGAGCAAGGCCGGGCCCGCGCTGGTTCCGGATGCGACTTTCCAGGGAGCCATCGTCGCGAGAGCGGATAGCGGTAGGCCGAGGAGATCCAGCCCCAACACACCAAGGGAGACCACCGCGCTCGGGACGCCGATGGCGAGCGCCACGCACGGAATGGTTATGCCGGTTATCGACCATGCAACCCACCGTGCAAAGAACACGCCGCCGACGCCGACGAACAGGCCAAGATAGAGACCGACCCGCGCCAGCCAGATCAGCACATTCAATCCGCCGTCGGCGTTTGCGGGAGGTTGCGTCCCCGTCGGCATGCCGATCGAGAAGATCACCGATCCAGCGACGGGATGGCCATCCTGCGAGATCACGCGATAGCTGACGACCGCCGTGCCCTGCGGCAGGTCCGCCGGCATCGCAACCGAGATGGTCTCGCCCGATGCGTTGACGCGCAAATCATCCCGCGCCCTGCCCGCGCCGTCGATCAATTGGATCGCGCCCGGCGTCACCGTCTCGCTGAAGCGCAACTCCACCATCTTTGGCGCGCTCGCGAGCATGCTGCCGCTCGCCGGCTCGACCGCGACGAGCGCCGCGTGCGCCGAGGCGCCGGTCGCGACACCGACAACGAGGAGCAGCGTCGCGAGCGCGGCGAGCAGGCGCATCAGGGTTTTGGCAGGAGTTTTACGCCCGGCGCCGGCGATTTGCTCTCATGCGAATGCCCTGCCCCCTCAGCTGGAATTTCGATCCAGCGGCTGACGCCGGTCTCGCATTCCTGGACGACGGGGAAGTACAGGATCGTGTTCGGCTTGAGCGTGTCGGTCAGGGCCGTGTGCATGACGAACTCATCATAGTTCTTGTCCGGCAGCTTGCCGCCAGACCAAGTCACCTCCTTGACGCCGGACGAGAGCTTGTTGCCGTGATAGTCGTATTCGCCGGCGTATTTGCCCTCGACCACGTCAACACTCCAGCCCGCCTTCGGCATCGGTTTCACCGCGATCACGCCTTCCGGGATCTGCACCCGGATTTTCACCGTGGGCGAGCCCGCGCAACCGTGCGGGACGGCGAAGACGGCCTTGTAGGAAGCACCGACCGTGGCTTGCTTGCCTTCGAGAAAGACGTGCGCAGTCGCGGGCGTTGCCGCAAAGACGCTCAGAACAATCAGCCAGGTTCGCTTCGACATATTAGGTCTCCCGAAGGTCCAGATCATGCTCGTCACATCTTCATTCCCGAATGATCAGGCATTTTCTTCATCATGTGTCCGCTATCGCCGGGCGCCTGCGCGCCGACGCCCTGGACGTCGAGGGAGACGGCGACCTTGCCGGCCTTCTCGAACTGAAGCGTCACCGGCACCTTGTCGCCCTGCTTGAAGGGGCCCTTCAGCTCCTGGAGCATCAGGTGGTAGCCGCCGGGGGCGAACTTCACCGTCTTACCGGGATCGATCACGAGTCCCTTGTCGAGCAGGCGCATCTTCATCACGCCATTGTCCATCGCCATCTCGTGAACCTCGGCCTTCCCCGCGATATCGGCGGAAACGCCGACCAGTCTGTCGGCCACTGTGCCCTTGTTCTCGATGGTGAGATAGCCGCCGGCAACCTTGGCGCCGCCTGGTGTCGCCCGGCTCCACGCCTGCGAGATGACGAGATCGCCGGCCTTGACGTCCTCGGCCTGCGCGACGGCATAGCCGGTCAGCAACAGTGAAATTGCAAGGAGAGCTCGTCCGATATTCTTCATGTTGATTGCCTCTTTCTCGATTGATCGGGCCGAGAACGGCCCTGCATTCTTCCACGACGACCTTCCGCCGCCGTCAGCATCGGCATTCGGAACGCCGGCCTGCCGCGGAGCCGAACATAGACTCGAGTGCCATTTGCACGTCACCATCGATACCTCATTCCAGCATACACTGCCCGTCCCGTACCCGGCTCAAACAATGCCGACGTCGCCGTCGCTCGATCGATGATGCTCGCGCTGGCTATGTAGGTCTTGTTGGTGAGATTGCGCCCCTCGATGTAGGCAGACATCGGGCCGCCATTGTCGAAGCCGGCTTTCAATCCCAACAGGGCGTAAGGCTCTGTCGTCAGCGTGTTCATGCTGTCGACGAAGTAGGCCTGTGGCACCCATTCGACGTTGGGTCCAACATAGAACCCGAAAGGGTGCTTGTAGAGAAGCTCCGCGCGCAGGTAGTGATTTGGAGCTCCCGGCAATCGATTGTTTCCGAAGGTCGGATCTTGGTCGAAGCGGAAGTCGTTGAAGGAATAAGCGACATTCAGCCAGATCTTGTCCGGCGCCGGGCCGTTGACGAAGATGTCACGAAAGATTGCTGCGCTCGCGCCGGCCTCGATGCCTTGATGGATGGTGCGATCGGCATTGGTCACATTGCAATTGCCGAAAGCACTATAGAGGCATTGCAATTCGTCGCGAATGTTGGCCCGGTAGGCCGTCAGTTCCCAGGCGTAATCAGATCGCTTCATGCGAGTCCCGATTTCGTACGTGGTCGCGATCTGCGGACGAATGCTGGTGAACGGGATCGTCGGAATGCCGGGACCAATCGCGCTTTCGCCAAAGCTCGGCACCTCGGCACTCCGCGAGACATTGGCGAAGGCCTGCCAGCTCGGATCGATTTGCCACAACAGGCCGCCTTTCGGCGACCAGAGATTAAAGCGCGTTGCCCCCGATTGATCCCCATCACTGAGGAAACGATCCTGCCGATTGCGGGTCGCGTACAGAAATTGCGTGCCGCCGATCACTGCAAGATTTGGAAGGACGTAGAAGCTGTCTTCGACATAGGCGGAGGTATTCTCCGACCGATCGATCGAGGAAGAAAGCAGCGCGCCCTTCTGCCCGCCAATGTTGGCGAACTGCTGGTTGTCGATGCTGCCGTTCAGCACATTTACGCCTGCGACCAACTTGTTGCGGAAGCCGCCAATGGTGCGGTCATCCGTGATCTTCGCGAATCCGCCGTAGTCCTTGTAACGGTAGTCCAGCCACTGGAAGATCGGATGCATCAAATGGCGATCGACGCCAAAGGCGCCGAACTCGACTTTGGTGTCATCGAAACGAACGGTGGTTTTGTTGGCGAGCCTGACAGTATCGATGTTGCGCTGCTGATCCATCGCAACATTCGCGGGTGCAGCAGCTTCCGGATCGGTCAAAGCGGATGTCTTGGTCACGGTACCCGGGATTCGCTGCCGCACTTCGTTGGCATTGAGGTAGAACCGTGTCTCGACATCCGGCGAGAACTGGTACCCAACATTGCCGCTCAAACGGTTGCTCGAGCCAAAACTGTGATCGCGAAATCCGTCTGCGGCCTGCGTGGAAGCGGTCACGAAACCATCCCACGGCCCGTTGACGCCGCCTGCGTTCGCCTGAAGTCGCTTGTAGCCGAATCCTCCGACATCGAAGGACACACCATTCGGAAACGAGTCGCGGCCGGTCGGGGTCACGAAGTTGATCGCGCCTCCGAGCGAATTGGCGCCAAACTGAAGCGCGTTGCCGCCCTTGAAGACTTCGACATATTTATAGGCGCTCGGATCGATCTCCTGGAAATCGCCGTAGCCATCCGCAGTGTTGATCGGAATGCCGTCCATATAGAGCTGAACGCCGCGCAGATGAAAATTGCGCGACAGGCCGGACCCGCGGATCGAAAGACGAGTGTCGTCGCCCCATTTGGGCTGGGCGTACACGCCGGGCACGTAATCCAGAACATCCTTGATCGTGTTGGAAGGCGTCGAGTTCCTGTACGCCTCGGCCGACACGAGCGCCACGCCGCCCGGAGTCTGGTTAATCTCCGCCAGCGCTTGTTGCGCAGTCAGAACCGCCAGGGCACCCGGAGCCCCTGCACTCTGGTCGCTCGCGGTTTGCTGCGGCGATGGGGCCGTTCGCGGGCTTCGCGTGACGCGCGCCGATCGCGCCGTATTGCGTGGCGGGCGGACCGTCGACGCGCGCTTCTGCTGAGGCGCCTCTACGGTGATTGGCGGCAGCACAGCGCTGCTGCTTTGGGCAAAGGCTCCGCTCGACGATGCAAGCAGCGCGGCCTGAATGGCAACGACGCTCACACCACGGCGGGCATGACAACGTAACATGGGGCATTCCTGACGCCGGGCTTTCTCTCCGGCCATTCGACAGCATCAATCGCCTACGGCGGACCGCGGCGATCACGAGAGTCGTCAGGAAAATTGAGGCGGGGCGCGCGCCTGGGCACTCGAGCCCTTATGGACGGCGCCAGCGGATGCCTCCGCCGCATGCCACACCACGTGCTCCGCGTGGCGGAAGGGAACGGAGAGCGCGGCGTACGGCGGCGAATCGAGCGACGCGCCCATCTGCGCCAGGCAACAGAGGGCGCACGCACCGGCATGTGCGACCGGCGTACCCGCCGGATCGTTCAGGCCGCCCTGCTCGCTCGCGCTATGGCAGATGACGGCAGCAGAAAGCGGATCGGCCACGGCCTGGCCGGCCGCCAGACAGGCGGCAATCGGCGCCAGCACCTGCATCACCAAAGCGAGCAGGACCAGGGGGAGGAATTTTTGCAGCCGTGCGCGCATCCGCCGAACCGTTTGTTCGTCTACTAACTAAACACCGGCGGATGGCCGAGTCGAGCCCGGTTCCGCCGCCTCCTTAATCCAGCGCAAACTTCCCGGAAAACTGTGGTCCGGCTGCCCGGGGGAGGGAACCTCCGGCATTTGAGGCAGTCGAGCACCCGGCCCCATCCACAGATTTCTTATATTTGTCATATGCTTACAGAGCCGAAAGCCCGATCATTTCGTCAATTGCTCGAATTTTGAACATTCGTTGCCGAAAATGATGACAAGTGAGAAAAGTTGATCTAGCATCCTCTTGCTCAGGCTGGCCGCGAGGTCGAAGTCTGGTGGTCCAAGTCTCGGGAGGAGCCCCTGACGCGCAAAATGCAGCGTCGCCCCGCCAATCAAGATCAAATCTTAGAATCGGGGATAATAGGGTCGACACAATTTTCGAGCGGGGCTAGGGCCCCGCTCTTTTTTTGTCTGCGGGGCTAAAGCACCGATGAATGCTTCTCCCAATTCGATCGAACAGAGCTTTGAACTTGCAGCTTCGCGCTGCATCGATCTCGCGCCACTCGTCTATCGACGGCTGTTCGAACAGCATCCCGAAACGCGGGCGATGTTCCGCACGCAGGGCTGCGAACTCGTGATGGGATCGATGCTGGCGCTCACGATCGAGGCGATTCTCGACTTCGCCGGTGATCGCCGTGGGCAATTCCGGCTGATCGCGTGCGAGGTCGCCTCGCACGATGGCTACGGCACGCCGCGCGAGCTGTTCACCGCCTTCTTCGCCGTCATCAGGGACACACTGCGCGATTTCCTTCGCGATGAATGGTCGCCGAACATCGCGCAGGCCTGGGATCGACTGCTCATCGAGATCGACGCGTTCGCGGGTGTCCCGGCCTGACGCTTTGCGCTGCACCAACGCGGGCTCGCGGCGACCCCGCCGTTGATTGCGGATTGAGTGGCACCAACTCTTGTGAGACACTTTCGGACATCGGTCGCGCAATCAATGACGCGCCGAAGCAAAATTGTATGGGAGCGAGCGATGTCCGGGACGAAAGATTTCTCGACGACGAGGCGCGATCTTCTTCAGGCGGCGGCAACCGCCGGCGCCGCGACTGCCATCCTCGGCAGCATGGGCATAAACCCCGCCCTTGCAGCCGAAGTCGGACGAAGCGAGAAGCCGCTGAAGGCGGCGTTCTCCAACGCAGGCCTCCAGGCCACCTGGTGCGCGCAGGGCAAGCAGGCCGCGGAATTCTGGGGCAAGCTGTTCAATGTCGAGGTCACCTGGTTCGACGGCCAGCTCGATGCCGTGAAGCAACGCGCGGCGATCGACAACATGGCTTCGCAGAAGTGGGACTTCGTCGCGATCCAGGCTTTTGGCATCGGCACCCTCACCCAGCCGGTGCAGAAGATGATCGACGCCGGCACGCCCGTGATCGACATGGATACGCTGATTGCGCCGCTCGACCAGATCAACGTCCACTCCTTCCTCGCCCCCGACAACGAGTTCATGGGCGCCTCGGTGACGCAGGCGCTTTGCAACGCGATGGGCGGCAAGGGCAAGATCATCATGACGCAAGGAGCCCTCGGCCACACCGGCGCGCAGGGCCGCGCCAAGGGCTTCAACAATGTCGTGAAGCAATTCCCCGGGATCGAGGTGCTCGACACCCAGCCGGCCGACTGGGACGTGTCGAAGACCGCACGTCTCTGGGAAACCTACCTGACGAAGTATCCGCAGATCGACGCGGCGTTCTTCCACAATGACGACATGGCGCTCGCCGCCGCCAATATCATGAAGGCGCGGGGCCGCACCAACATCCTGATCGGCGGTGTCGATGCGATGCCGCCGGCGATCCAGGCGGTCAGCGAAGGCCGCATGTTCGCCACCGTTCGCAATCCGTCCTGCCGGATTCATGGCGGCGCCGTCATCGCGGGCGTTTCCGCCGTGGTCGGCGGCGAAAAGAGTGGACAGGGCATTCCCAAGAACGTGGTCACCGACGGTCCGGTCGTCACCAAGGCCAATGCCGCCGGCATGCAGTGGATGCAGGATCATTTCCTGATCTGAGCCTCCAAGATCTGAAATTCCATGCGAGAGGATCGTTCGCCCATCCTGGAACTGCAGGGCATCACGAAGAGCTTCGGCGGCGTCGAGGCGCTTCGTGGTGTCGACTTCGCGCTCTCACCCGGCGAGATCCATGGTCTCGTCGGCGAGAACGGCGCGGGAAAAAGCACGCTGATGAAGATCATCGCCGGCGTGCACACCGAATTCTCGGGTCGCTTCCTGATCGACGGACAGGAGACGCATTTCCGCTCGGCCCGCGACGCCCACAGCGCCGGCATCGCCATGGTGCACCAGGAGCTCTCCGTCGCGCCCGACCTCACGGTCGCGGAGAACGTGTTTCTGGGCAACCAGCCGACCAACGCCCTCGGCCTGGTGCAATGGCGGCGGATGGCGCGCGAGGCCGGCGAGCAGCTCGCCCGCTTCGGCATCGACGTCGATCCGATGAGCCGGCTGGGTGACTTACCCATCGGGCTCCAACAACTGATCGAGATCGCGCGCGTGCTTTTCTCCGGCGCGCGCATCGTCATCCTGGACGAGCCGACCTCCGCCCTCTCCCCACCCGAGGTCGAGCGATTATTCGCGACGCTACGGCGCCTGCGTGAGGAAGGCACGGCGATCGTCTTCATCTCGCATTTCATCGAGGACATCTTGCGCGTGTCCGACACGGTGACCGTGTTCCGCAACGGTCGGAAGGTCGCGGAGACCGCAAGTGCTGCGACCAGCAAGGGCGCGCTGATCGAGGCCATGATCGGCCGCGGCGGCGAAGCGCTCGAGCACAGCTATAGCGACGATCTGATGCTGCCGCGGCCGAGCGACAGCTCGGTTGTCCTGAAGGTCGACCAGCTATCGCTGGCCCGCAGCCTGAAGGACATCTCCTTCGAGGCGCGCGCCGGCGAAGTGCTGGGCATCTACGGCTTCATGGGCTGCGGCCAGCAGGAATTATCCCGCATCCTGTTCGGCAAGCTGAAGCCGGACGGCGGCACGCTCGCGGTCGAGGGCAAGCCCAAAACCTTCGCCAGCACGGCGGCGGCGCGGCGCGCCGGCGTGGCGCTGGTGCCGGAGAGCCGGCGCGCGATGCTGTTTCACCAGGAGCCGGTCTACAAGAACATTTCGATCAGCATTCTCGATCGCATCTCGGCGCTGCTGCTCAAGCCGGCGCAGGAGCGCGACATTGCCCAGCGCCAGGTCGAGCAGCTCCAGATCAGGCCGCCGGTGGTTGGGCTCGATCTCGGCATGCTCTCCGGCGGCAATCAGCAGAAAGTCGCGCTGGCGAAATGGTTGACCTATCCGCCCAAACTCCTGGTGCTGTGCGAACCGACCCGCGGCATGGATGTCGGTGCCAAGAACGACGTCATCAACATCGTCCGCGATCTCCGCGCCAAAGGGCTCGCGATCATCGTGCTGTCGACCGAGCCGGAAACGGTGCTGTCGCTGGCCGACCGCATCCTCGTGCTCAAGCGCGGCGCATTGGTGCGCGAATTCAAGAACGAGCCGGTCAGCAAGGACCGCCTGCTGGAAGCAGCGTGACGGAGAAGCACCATGGCGAGCAGTGAGACAGTTCCAGCGGCGAGTGCGCGGGCGCGGGGCCTTGCACCATTCCTGCGCTCGCAGATGCGCAACATCGCCCCGTTCCTGACGCTGATCTTTCTCTCCGCCTTCTTTGCGCTCGCCAGTCCCTCCTTCGCGACGCTGGACAATCTCGGCAACATCCTGACGCAGGTGTCGGTGACAGGAATCATCGCCGTCGGCCTCACCTTCGTGATCCTCTGCGCGGAGATCGACCTCTCGATCGCCAGCATCGCCAACGTCACGGGCATCGCGGTCGCCTACTTCACGCTCCAGGAATCCTACGTCAACATTCCCAACATTCCCCTGCCCGGCGCCGCGGCGATCCTGCTGGCCATTTTGCTCTGCGCGTTCCTCGGCCTCGTCAATGCGCTGGGGCTGACCGTGATCGGCATCCCCTCCTTCATCATGACCTTGGCGATGATGCAGATCGCGGCCGGCATCTCGGCGCTGCTGGTGCGCGGGCAGATCGCCTACAAGGTGCCCGGCGTGATCACCACGCTCGGCTCCGGATCGATCGGCGGCATCCCATGGATCGTCATCGTCGCCGCGATCATGCTGCTCTTGGGACATCTGGTGCTGACCTACACGCGCTTCGGCCGCTACGTCTACATGGTCGGCGGCAACCGCGAGGCGGCCGAATATTCCGGCCTCAACGTCAAGCTCATCCTCGGCGCGGTGATGGTCATTTCGGCGGTGTGCTCCGGTATCGGCGGCATGCTCGGCGTCGCCCATTTCGGCAGCGCGCAGCAGAACGAGTTCGATACCTATCTGCTCGACTCCATCGCCGCCGTCGTGGTCGGCGGCACCAGCCTGTTCGGTGGCCGCGGCGGCATCGGCAACACCATCGTCGGGCTGTTCGTCCTCGGTGTCCTCAATAACGGCCTCGACCACGTCAACATCGACAGCTTCCTGAAGATCCTGATCCGCGGCCTGATCCTGCTGGCGGCGCTGGTGATCAATGTCTACGCGCAGCGGCTGAGGGAGAAAGCGGCGGAGTAGACAGCCCTCAAAACAAATAGCGCGAAAACAACCCCATGCACAGTAGAGACCGTGAGGGAATTCAACGACTTACAAAAACCCGAAATTGTGTAGCTGCGTCCGTGGCGGCGTTTGACTCGTCGGGCAAAACAGGAGCAGGATGTCATCATGGCGATGTGCGCGGGTCGGCTCCGGACAGCGCCCCAACCTCCGTCATTGCGAGCGCAGCGAAGCAATCCAGACGGCCGCCGCGGAAAGATTCTGGATTGCTTCGCTGCGCTCGCAATGACGAGGTGACAGCAGGGGCAATCGAGCCTCACCTTCATCGCAGAGCATGAGGACCGCGGCCTAACTCTCCGCTTTCTCATCCGACCCAAGCCGCGAGAACCGGAAGTTACAGTGGCTCGCACCGCCCGCGAGCGTCTGTGTCCTCTCCAGGCGGATGCCGCGCGCTGCGTAGGCGACGAAATCGAGCCCGCAGATGTTCGGCAGAATGTCCTTGTCACCGTGGCGCGCCGCGAGTTTGCAGAAGCCACAGGCCTTGTAGTTGATGCCGAATTCAAAACTGTCACCCGCATCGGGCTCGACGAAATCGTAGACGAAGTCTCCCGGAAACTCGGTCTGATGGCCTTCGGTCGCGCTTCTTGCCGCCTGCTCGCGTAGCAAGGCCTGGTTCTCCGGCGACATGAACTGACGCCCCGAGGCGAGACGTTCGGCTTCCGATACGGTGAGCAATTGCGCCTTGTAGGTTTCCCGCTCGATCTCGCCGATCACAGGCACCGGCACGCCGTGGCGCCGCAGCACCCGGCTGATGGCCATGAAGCCCATCAGCCGCATGAAGAAATCGCTCATGCGGCTCGCTGCGCCGCCGACATAGGGCATCTGGGTGAGCACGATTTCGAATTCATCCATCACCTCCCGCCTGATGCCGTCGATGTCGGAAAGCTGCGCGCGCTCGCGCAACATTGCTTCGGCCAGGTCGAGCCGATCGCGCATGGCGACCTCCATTGCACCGCGATGCGCTTGGTAAAACGGATGGATGATCTCAGCCATGGGACACCTGATATGATTGACGTCATTGAAAAATCGGCCGATTTCACTCCGCGGCGATCGCCTCGATCTCCAGCAGCCATTGGCTGTCGACGGTCTCGACGATCACGACCGTCAGCGCGGGCTGGTGTTCGCCCAGCATCGCGCGACGAATCGAGCGGTTGGCCACGAGCTGATTGCGGTCGGTCAGGAACGTGGTGATCTTGACCAGATGCGCGACGCCAAGGCCGGCGGCAGCGAGCACCTCGATCAAATTGCGCCAGGCCTGCTCGCACTGCGCCTCAAAACCGTCGGGAACGGTGCCCTCGAGTCTCTCCGGCACCTGACCACTGATGAACAACAGGCGGCGATGCTGCGTCAGTTCAAGTCCCATGCAGTAGCCGCCGGCGGGAGCATGGACCGTTGCGGGATTGTGGCTGACGATGTGAGCTGCCGGCATGGGGTTTCTCCGGATTACGGATCGACCGTATCCGGCGCCACCGCCGCTTCGCAAAGCATCATTGCTGCGGCTCAGCGCAAGAAAATCTATTGCAAGGCCATGGCCCATCAGTGTCAAAAGGAGCGCATGACCTACATCCTTCCACCACTGAACGCGCTCCGCGCCTTCGAGGCCGCCGCGCGGCATCTCAGCTTCAAGCTCGCCGCGCACGAGCTGCACGTGACGCCGGCCGCCGTGGGGCAGCAGGTGAAGGCGCTGGAGGCGCGCCTCGGCGTGCAGCTGTTCGAGCGGTTGCATAAGCAGCTCATCCTCACCGTCGCCGGTCAGGCCTACCTGCCCGGGGTCTCCGAAGGCTTTCGCCACATCGCGGAGGCGACCTCGCAATTGAGACCGGCAGGTGCGGTGCTGCTGCAATTGGGCGTCCATGGCGGCTTCGACCTCCGCCGCCTCGATCTGGCGGCGTTTCGCAGCACGCATGCAGAGATCGGCTTACGGGTGCTACACCCGGCCGGCCTGCACGAATTGGTCGAGGGCAAGGTCGATCTGCTGATCGCCCGCGGCGTCGGCCACCATCCGGGCTATCGCTGCGACCGGATCGATGAGGGATCGGGTGTGGGTGATTGGCTGGTTGCGCCTGAAGGCACCGCGGATTGCCCGGAGGTCGTCAGTTTTCGCGATTGGCTGCGCGCCTCGCCGGCTGAAACCGCGCTCGCAAATCGCCGCCCTCGTCTGGTCGGTGGCGCCGGGAGCTGAAAATGACCCAAAGGCGACATAATCGCTTGATCCAAGTTGTCTTTTTGTGAGGTGAAGCTACCGGGGCAAGTGATGGGTCGCGCCAAGCTCGTTCTCGCTATTTGTTTCTTCTTCTTTGGGCTGATCGCGGCGAACGCTGCGGGGGTCAGAAATTTCGACATTCCCGCTGCCGCGGCCGGGCCGGCGATCAGGCTGCTGGTCTGGACACCATGCGCCGAGCCTCCAAAAGAGATGGACGCACGTGGTGCCATTTTCTTCGCCGTACCCGGATGCTCGGTGACTGGCGAAAAGCTTCCTCTTATCGTGATATCGCATGGCAGGAGAGGATGGTTCGGTGGTCACCACGACACGGCCGCGGCGCTGGCCGATGCTGGTTTTGTCGTCGCTGCGCTCAATCATCCCGGTGACACCTGGCGCGATGCCAGCCGTGCCGACAGCCTTTCCGTGCTCGTCGAACGCCCCGCGGATATCAAGCGACTGATCGACTACATGCTCGAAAGCTGGCCCGATGCATCGCGCATCGACGCCCGGCATATTGGCCTCTACGGCTTCTCGTTTGGCGGCTATACGGGTCTCGCCGTCATCGGCGGCAATCCAGAATTACGAAAGGGCTTGTCCAATTGCGCGACATCGAGCCTGTTGGCTTGCAAGCAGCTTGAAAGCGGCGAGGTGCCGGGCCAACCGATCACACCTGACCCCCGCGTCAAAGCCGCAGTAATTGCCGATCCTTATCCGGCTTTTGTTTTCTCCGAGGAGAACCTGAAGAAAATAGCGATACCGGTGCAACTATGGAGTTCCGATCCGGCGCAAAATGGTGACGGCCTCTCCGGATGCTGTGCTTCAACGATCAAACAACGGCTCCCGGCGCCGGATTATCACTTCGTGGCCAACGCCAAACACTTCTCTTTTCTTGCCACTTGCATCCCGAAGGAGACGCAGGCCAACCCTACCGCTTGCACCGATGCGCCGAATTTCGACCGTGTCGATTTTCATCGGAGTTTCCACACCGAGATCGTGGCGTTTTACCGCAAGCACTTCGCTGACGGTACTGGCCAATAGCGATACCGCTCTAACTGTTCCGTTTATGGCCTGCACCGACAGCACTGAGCCTCGGGGAAACGATGTCTCAAGGCGGGGAGCGCGCGGAATTACGCCGACGAGAGGCATTCGGCTAGTCCGCGACGTGGTGTTGGCTCGACTGAGGTGACGGCGCTCGAAACTTTGCGGTGCTGCCGCTTGATGGCGAAGCTAACTGCTACCGTGCGGTCTGGGAATTGGCTCGAAGTCGGGATCAGGCCGCCTGGATGACAGCCCAAACCAGACAACTTAAGCGTGTGCGACTAGCCAAGCGCGGCGCCATGGGACAGAATGACGGTCATTACCGGGCATAAGCTGAGATCATGACAGAGCCGCCGACCGCGCCGTTTGCGACCTTCGAATGGATGCTCTCAGCTCGCTATTTGCGGGCGCGCCGCAAAGATGGCTTTATCTCCGTCATCGCCGGATTTTCGTTTCTGGGCATCATGCTTGGCGTTGCCACGCTAATCATTGTCATGGCCGTCATGAACGGCTTTCGCAAAGAGCTTCTAGACAAGATCCTTGGTCTCAACGGTCACATTCTAGTCCAGCCGCTGGAAACTCCTCTGACCGACTGGAAGGATATGGCCGAGCGTCTCAGTCTAGTGCCAGGCATCCGCTTGGCCGCGCCTGTTGTCGACGGCACAGCGCTAGCATCGTCTTCCGGCGCGTCCGGAGTTCTGGTGCGTGGCATTCGCGCCGACGATCTTAGCAAGATCACCTCTATCGCCAACAACATCAAGCAAGGATCGATCGAAGGCTTTGACGAGAACCAGGGGGTCGCCATCGGGCAGCGCCTTGCCGATCAGCTCTCGCTCCATGCCGGTGACGCCATCACGCTCGTTGCGCAGCACGGCGCGGTCACCCCGATGGGGGTTATGCCGCGGATCAAGAAGTATAAAGTCAGAGCCATATTCGAGATCGGTATGTCTGAATATGATGCGAGCATGGTCTTCATGCCAATCGCAGAGGCTCAGTCGTACTTCAACCGCGACAAGGACGTGACTGCGGTCGAGATCTTTACAGCCGATCCCGCTCGCATCGATCAGTTTCGCAAGGCTGTGACGGAAGCAGCCGGGCGGCCAGTCTTCCTAGTGGACTGGCGGCAGCGGAACTCGACCTTCTTCAATGCGCTTCAGGTCGAGCGCAATGTGATGTTTCTGATTCTGACCATGATTGTGCTGGTAGCTGCGTTGAATATCGTATCTGGGCTAATCATGTTGGTGAAGGATAAGGGCAGCGACATAGCGATCCTCAGGACCATGGGTGCTTCACGAGGCTCGATCATGCGGATATTCCTGATTACGGGTGCTTCGATCGGCGTCGTGGGAACGTTGGTCGGGTTCGTCGTTGGGATTCTCGTCTGTCTTAATATCGATTCGATCCGACAGTTTCTATCCTGGCTGACCAGCGCCGACTTATTCCCGAGAGAACTCTATTTTCTGTCGAAGCTGCCTGCGGAGATTGATTTCGCGGAGACCAGCGCGGTCTTGATCATGGCGCTAACCCTGTCGCTTCTTGCAACCCTCTACCCATCGTGGCGCGCCGCCCGGCTCGATCCCGTGGAAGCGCTTAGGCGGTGAGATCGACAATTGTTCTGGTCCCCCTGAGGCAGAACCTAATTCCATCATGGCGTCGATCGCGCGTCTGCGAAGTGCGGATTGGCCCCCCTAAAGATATCAGGTCTGGGTGATTGGCTGATTGCGCCTGAGGGTACCGCGGATTGTCCCGAGATCGTCAGCTTCCGCGAATGGCTGCGTGCCCTGCCCGTCGGGAAGGCGCTCGCAAATCCCCGCCCTCGTCTGGTCGGCGTCAGACGATAGGCTCGACCGACAATCGATAGCCTCGCCGCGACGCCATTCACATGTCGTTGGCGGATATCGATAGCACCGGACATCATGGGTTCTGGAGAGCCGAAACCGTCGACCGCCTCCGCCGCGTCAGGTCGAAACCGATTCCGTTCCACGCCTCGCGTGCCAACCAGATTTTCCCTCAACACGACTGCCGCCCATGCACTCCACAAGATAGTCCACGAATACTCGGACGCGAGCAGGCATGTTCGGCCCGCCGACGAAGACGGCGTGGAAGATCTCCTTGTCACCAGGATTGAACGGTTCGAGAAGCGGGACCAGGCGCCCCTCCGCGATCGCGTCCCCGAGACTGAAATTGCCGACACGGGCGATGCCGACGCCGTCGAGCGCCAGCTGGCCCAGTGTCTCGCCACTGTTCGCCTCGATGGCGCCTCGCACCTTCAGGGCGAAGTCGACTCCCTCCCGGCGGAACGGCCAAACCGGCTCGGCCCGGCGAAAACTGAAATTCAGGCAATTGTGGTTGTAGAGGTCTTCCGGCGTTTCGGGCACGCCCCAGCGCGCCAGGTAGTCCGGCGAGGCGACGATGGTTCGGCCGTTCTCGCTGAGGCGCCGCGCCGTGAGCGCGCTGTCAGTCAGCGGACCGCCGCGAACCGCCACATCCGCCTGCCCCGCAGCGACGTCAACGACCCCGTCGCCAAGATTGATGTCGACCACGATGTTCGGATAGCGGCGCACGAACTCGCCAAGCAGAGGCACGATGCAAAGACGCCCGTGGGAGACCGCAGCGCTGACCCGGATGCGGCCGCGCGGCGAACCCTGGTCGGAGATCGCCTGCTCGGCTTCGTCGAGATCGGCGAGAATGCGGCGGGCCGCGCTGAGATAGGCGCGGCCTTCCGCGGTCGGCGTCAACGCGCGCGTCGTCCGCAACAGCAAGCGCACGCCGAGCCGCTGCTCGACCCGGTCCAGAGTGCGGCTCACGGCCGACGGCGTCAGTCCAAACGCGCGGCCCGCAGCCGAGAAGCTGCCGCCGTCGATGACCGCGCAGAACACTTCCAGTTCCCGGGCACGGTCCGCGGTATCTGCTGCCACCTTTGCGCTCCAGTCAAAAATGCTTGGCCTGCGTAGTAGCTAATCCCAACGATCTTCCTCGTCTAGCTTTGCGTCTACGAAAAAGGCCAACACAGGAGATCGCCCATGAACGTCCCCGACCAGTTTCGCCGGTTTGCCCTCACCGGAGCCGCGCTCGCCATCCTGGCCGGCACCGCCGCCGCGTCCGCGGCCGAGGGGCCCACGGATTTCCCGAATACCTTCCACACCGAAGAGGTCGCGACCAATGGCACCACCCTCCACGTCCGGGTCGGCGGGTCTGGACCGACGGTCGTGCTGCTGCATGGCTATGGCGAGACCGGAGACATGTGGGCGCCGCTCGCGACGAACCTTGCTCGCAATCACACGGTGATCGTGCCCGATCTGCGGGGCATGGGCCTTTCCGCCCGCGCCGAGGCCGGTTTCGAGAAGGTCAATCAAGCGGAAGACATCGTCGGCGTGATGAACACGCTGCAAGCACCGCGCGCTGACATCGTGGCGCACGACATCGGCAACATGGTCGCGTTCGCTCTGGCTTCACGGCACGCCGGGCGGGTGACGAAACTGGTGCTGATGGATGCGCCGGTGCCGGGCGTCGGGCCGTGGGAAGAAATCCTGAAGAACCCGTTGCTGTGGCACTTCCGGTTCGGCGGGCCGGATATGGAGCGCCTGGTGGCCGGCCGCGAGCGGATCTATCTCGACCGGTTCTGGAACGAGTTCTCGGCCAATCCGGCCAATTTCCCGGAGGCGTCCCGAGCCCACTACGCGCAGCTTTACGCCGCGCCGGGGCGCATGCACGCCGGCTTCCGCCAGTTCGCCGCCTTCGATCAGGACGCGATCGACAATCGCGCCTGGCTCTCGGCGCACGGCAAGCTGCTCATGCCGGTTCTCGCGATCGGGGGCGGTGCATCCTTCGGCCCGGCAATGGCGGCGGTGATGCAGGCCGGCGCGGTCGACGTGCAGGAGCGGGTCATCGGAGGCTCCGGGCACTGGCTGATGGAGGAGCAACCAGCGGCTACGTCGGCCGCGATCGAGGCCTTCCTCAACGAACGGCCCGTCGCCGCGGAGAACGGGCACCTGGGTCAGACCGCTCTGACGCTGGAGCAGACGCAGGCAATGCCGCAGTCCGGCGCAGGCGCCGGCACCTCCGGAGTTGCTGCTATCCGTACCGTGCTGCTCTCGGGCGACCCCGCCAAGGCCGGTCCGTATGTGCTCGAAATTCACGTGCCGCCGAACACCACGATCGCACCGCACACCCACCGCGACGACCGCTTCGCCACGGTGATCTCCGGCACCTGGTACTTCGGTTACGGCAGCAAGGTTTCCGACGCGCCGGTCAAGCCATTGACGGCAGGCGGCCTCTACACCGAGCCCGGCGGCGTTGCGCACTTCGCCTTCACACGCGCCGAGGGTGCGGTCGTCCGTCTGACCGGGATCGGCCCCAGCGACACGGGTTTCGTCCCCCCGCCCGCATCCCACTGACCTGCTCCAGAGCACTTCAAATCCAAAGGAAATTCCGATGACGTCCTTCCCCACCATCCGCGATCCCAAGACCGACCAGCTTTTGACCCCGCATAATGCGGCTTTGGTGATCATCGACCCGGCGCTGGACGCGCTACAGGAGGGTTTCGAAGTCTATCCGGTGGTCGACGCAGTGGGTGGCACCTCCCGCGAGGCGCACGACGCCGGCCTGCTGCGCCTGGTCCAAGCCGGTGCCCAGCCCACCAGCTGGGTGCAGCTGATCTGCGAACTGCAGCGGGACTGGAACCGCGCGGCAACAGTGACCGGCTTTTCGGAGATCCTGTTCGCGGTCGAAGGCCACTGATCATGATCATGGAGACCGTCGACGCTGCGATGATCGAGCGGACCAACGCATTGCAGAAGCCGCCGGTCATCTTCATCCATGGCCTGTGGTCGAAGCCCAGCTCGTGGGACCGATGGGCCGAAATGTTCGAGGCCGCCGGCTATGCTCCGTTGGCGCCCGGATGGCCGGCGGAGCTGGGCGGCGCCGCGGCACCGGAAACCATCGGCGAGGTCGCGGCGCATTTCGCCCGCATCGCCGGGGCGCTGGACCGCCGCCCGGCGCTGATCGGCCATTCGTTTGGCGGGCTGATCGCGCAGACCCTGGCCGGGCGCGGGCTTTCGGCTGCGACGGTGGCGATCGAACCGGCTCCGTTTCGCGGGTTGCTGGAGCTGCCCGTCTGGACCGAGGCTCCCGTCGACGTCGAGGCCGCCGGGCGTGGACCGCTGCTGACGATCTCCGGCGAGCGCGACCACACCGTGCCGCCATCGGTCACCCGCGCCGCCTACGAACGGCAGAATCGCAACAAGCACCCTGTTACCGAGTTCGTCCAACTTCCGCGACGCGACCGCTCGCTGCCCATAAACAGCGGCTGGCGGGAGGTGGCGCAGACGGCGCTGACATTCGTGAGACGCTTTCTATGCCTTCTATAGCGTTCAGTCGCTCGTGTTTGAGGGCAGCTCAACTGCCGCTTCTGGCCACGCAGCGGATGGCTCACCAACTTTTCCGCCTCGGTCGCCGCACTCCTTCCTAAAAATGTTCGCCCTCGGTCGACACCAACGCCGCCTGCCCCGCAATCTCATCCGCTCGCCAGCATCGCACCGCATGTCCGTCAGCACGCGCCTCCAGCCCCGGCCCGGGCTCGCGGCGACACACCGCCTCCGCATAACGGCAGCGCGGGCTGAACGCACATCCGTTCGGCGGATTGAGCGGATTGGGAAGGTCGCCGCCTGTCGTCGCCAGCGGTGCATGACGCAAGGGATCGGGGATGGCGGCGATCAGGGCCTGCGTATAGGGGTGCGCCGGCCGTTCAAAAATCTCGCGCCAGTGGCCGTTCTCGACGATGCGGCCGAGATACATCACGGCGACCTTGTCGCTCATGTGCTCGACGACGCCGAGATCGTGGCTGATCATGATGTAGGAGAGACCGAGGGTTTCCTTCAATTCCAGCAGCAGATTGATGATCTGGGCGCGAATGGAGACATCGAGCGCCGAGACCGGTTCGTCGCAGATGACGATTTTTGGATTGAGGATCAGCGCGCGCGCAATGCCGATGCGCTGGCGCTGGCCGCCGGAGAATTCATGCGGGTAGCGGTCGGCCTGTTCCGGCCGCAAGCCCACATGCCGCAGCATCTTCGCGACGCGGTCCTCGATCTCGCTCTTGGCCGTGACGCCATGCACGCGCAGGGGATCTTCCAGCGTGCGGCGAACGGTCTGGCGTGGATTGAGCGAGGCGTAGGGATCCTGGAACACGATCTGCACGATGCGGGCCAGCGCCTTCCGATCGCCGGATGGCCTGTTCGTCACGACCTGTCCGTCCAGCACGATGCGGCCGCGCGTCGGCGTCAAGAGGCCAAGGATCGACAATGCGACCGTGGACTTGCCGGAGCCGGACTCGCCGACGAGGCCGAGGCATTCGCCGCGCTTCAGGGTGAGATCGACGCCGTCGACGGCACGGAGCAGCCGACGGCCGCGCCCCAGCAGGCCGCCTCCGAGCGGAAAATGGACCGCGAGATCCCTGACGCTGAGAATCACGTCGTCGTCCGGCCGCGTCTCACCCAACCTGTCTTGCGGCTCATGCATGGTGGTGACACCTGACCAGACCGCCGGCGTCCAGCAAATTCGCTCCCGGCGCGGTGGTCCGGCAAATATCGGTCGCGTGCGCGCAACGCGGATTGAACCGGCATCCGTCGGGGAAATTGGTGATGGCCGGGACCACGCCCGCGATCTCCGTCAGCCGGCTGCGGCCAAGGGCTGCGCGACTGCCGAGCCGCGGCAGCGAGGCGACCAGGCCTCGCGTATAGGGGTGCGAAGGTGCCCGGAAGATGTCGGCCGAGCCGCGCTCCTCGACGATGCGGCCGGCATACATCACGGCCACGCGGCGACAGACATTGGCGACCAGCCCCAGATCGTGGCTGATCATCAGGATGGCAGTTCCCCGCTCGGCGCACAAATTCCGCATCAGCTCGATGATTTCGGCTTGCACGGTCACGTCGAGTGCCGTGGTCGGCTCGTCGGCGATCAGGAGATCCGGACCGCAGGCGAGCGCGATGGCGATCATCACGCGCTGACGCATGCCGCCGGACAGCTGGTGCGGGTAGTCCTTCACGCGCCGCTCCGGCGCGGGAACGCGGACGCTCGCCAGCGCCTGGACCGCCAGTCTGTCGGCTTCCCGCCAGCTCTTGCCCTTGTGCAGCACGAACATCTCGGCGATCTGCCGGCCCACCGGCGAGACCGGGTTCAGCGCCGTCATCGGCTCCTGGAAGATCATGGCGATGCGATTGCCGCGCAGCTCCCGTTGCCTGGCGGCTGAAAGGTGCTGGATCTCCCGCCCCTCGAACCGGATGACGCCGCCGCCGATCGACAAAGGCTGCCGCAACAGGCCGATCAAGGCCAGCGCGGTGATGCTCTTGCCGCAGCCGGATTCGCCGACGAGGCCGAAGGTCTCGCCGCGATCGATGCGGAATGAAATACCCTCGGCCGCCGCAACGCGTCGCGATCCGTCGTCGAGATCGATGCGCAAATCCTCGACTTCGATCAGCGGCGCGCCGGTCATGACCGCCGGCTCCGCGATTGCGGATCGAGAATGTCGCGCAAGCCGTCGCCGAGCAGATTGAGGCCGAGCACCGTCAGGAAGATGGCGAGGCCGGGAAATACCGAGAGCCACGGCGCCGTCGTGATCTGGTCGCGGGCATCCGACAACATGCTGCCCCAACTCGGAAACGGCGGGCGGACGCCGAGGCCGAGGAACGACAATGCGGCTTCCGACAGCACCGCGCTGCCCATGCCGAGCGTGCCGATGACGACGATCGGCCCCAGCATGTTCGGCAGCAGCTGCGTGATCATGATGCGCAGATCGCCGTAGCCGAGCACGGTCGCGGCCTGCACATAGCCCTGGCTCCTCAGCGACAGCGCCGAGGCCCGCGCGATCCGGCACGTGAAGGACCAGTTGGTCAACCCGAGTGCGATCAGAAGGCTGGTCAGGCCGGGACCGAGTACCGCCATGATGGCCAGCGCGAAGATCAGCGAGGGAATCGCGAGCATGAGATTGGTCAGGCCGTTGACGACATCGTCCCACCAGCCGCCCCAATAGCCGGCGCTGAGGCCCAGCGCCACGCCGATGACGCTGTTGATGAGCTGCGAGACGATGCCGACCGTCAGCGAAACCCGCGCGCCATAGACGACGCGAGAATAGATGTCGCGGCCCTGATCGTCGGTGCCGAACCACCAGGTCCAGCTCGGCGGCTCTTCCGCGTTGAGCAGATTGGCATCCAGGACAGGATCGGTATGCGCCAGCCAGGGCGCGAGCACGCCGACCAGGATCGCAAGCGCGAACAGCGCGCCACCGATGACGAGATTGGCGCGGAGCTTCATGCGTATCTGATCCTGGGATCGATCACGCCGTAGAGCACGTCGATCAGCAGATTGATCGCGAGAAAGGACAGCACCACGACGAGAATGGAGCCCTGGACGGCCGGAATGTCACGCTGCAGGACACTGTCGACCAGCAGCGAACCGATGCCCGGCCAGGAATACAGTTTCTCGACCACGACCGCCTGCCCCATCAGCGCGCCGAACTGCAGGCCGACGGTGGTGAGAATGATGACGAGCGCGTTGCGCATCACATGCCACTTCACGACCCGGGTCTCGCTCATGCCCTTGGAGCGCGCGGTGCGGACGAAATCCGCGGTCATGATCTCGAGGACGGCAGCGCGTGTCGTCCGCGCGAACAGCGCCATCGGTGAGACGCCGAGCGTCACGGCAGGCAGGATCAGATATTTCAATCCGCCATCACCATAGCCGAAACTCGGCAGCCAGCCGAGCTTCAACGCAAACAGATACATCAGCACCAGCCCGAGCCAGAATTTGGCAATCGAAAGTCCTGACACCGCCACGACCATCGCCAGCGTGTCGACGATGCCCCCCGGCTTCAGCGCGGCGATGAAACCCAGGGGAACACCGATCACGACGGAAAACGCCATGGCGGTGAAGATGAGCTGGAGCGTCGGCCATATCCGTTTGGCGATCATGAACGTCACAGGCTCGCGCGTCCGGAACGAGGTTCCGAAATCACCGGTTGCAAGCTTGGCGATGTAGGCGCCGAAGCGGATATAGACGGGATCGTCGAGGCCGAGCTGCTTCTTCATGCGCAGCTCGACCTGCGGATCGGCATCGTCGCTCATCGACGAGACGATGCTGCCGGGAACGACGCTGAACAGCACGAACACCAGAGCCACCACGGCGAGCACGGTCGGAATGGTCTGCAGCAGTCGTCGGAACAGGAAGGAGAGCATCGGCACTTTTCCTCTCTCCCTCCATCGTTCATGGCGACGGAGGGAGCGCGAGAGCGCGTGTCACTTCGCGGGCGAGGTCTCGTCGACCCAGAGTTCTTCGACGTTCTGATGGGTCAGTTCCGTCGCGTTCAGCTGAATTCCCTTGAGCCACGGCTGCACCGCCATGACCGCCTTGTTGTAGTTGAAGAACCAGACCGGCGCCTCTTCGTAGAGGAGCGCATTGGCCTTCTGCAGCAGCTGGGTACGCTTTGCAGCGTCATCGGACTGCCCGGCCTCGTCGATCAGCTTGTCGAACTCGGGATTCTTGAAGTTCATGTAGTTGCAGGCCGACTGCGGCGTCGCCGAATGGAAGCATTTGAGGGCGGCCTGCGGATCGGGTCCGGTCGCCTGCGAATAGACAAACGCCTGGTAGTCGCCGCTGCGGACCACCTCCGCCAGCACCGCGGTCTCGACCTGCTTGACCTTGGCCTTGATGCCCACCCTGTCCAGCATCGGGATCACGGCCGAGACGATCGGCAGACCCCAGCTCTCGTTCTGGCTGGTGGTCCATTCAAATTCGAAGCCTGAGGGATAGCCGGCGTCAGCGAGCAGCTGCTTGGCTTTGGCGGGATCGAAGGCGTAGGGCTTCAAGGCCTTGTCGTAGGCGGGAGAGGTCAGCGGCAGCCAGCTGGTGGCGCGATAGGCCTTGCCCTTGACCAGCTTGTTGATGATCAAATCGGTGTCGATCGCGTAGTTGATCGCCTGCCGGACGCGCTTGTCGGCGAACGGCTTGAACGCGGGATTCATCCCCATGTAGCGGGTGAAGACCTCGGCCACTTCGACGACGGTGCCCTTGAGGTCGGCGTCGTTCTGATAGGCGACATATTGCGCCGGTCCCAGCACCGAGGTGTCGATCTCCTTGTTGCGGAAGGCGACATCGCGGGCCGCTGCCTCGCCCATGACCGACACAATGATCTTGTCGGCGTAGGGCTTGCCGGGCTTGTAGAACCGGTCCCACCGCTCCAGAACGATGCGCGATCCCGGCACGTGCTCGACGAATTTGAACGGCCCAAGACCGATTGGCTTCTGGAGGAAGCTCTCCTTGGCGGCTTCGTCGGCGGGATAGATCGACGTGATCGCGTTCCAGAAGTAGAAGCCCGGATCGACTTTCTCGGTCAGCTTCATCTCGATCGTGAAGTCGTCGATTTTCTTCAGGCCGGAGATCTCCTTGGCCTGGCCCTTCTCGACCGCCGCCGCGCCCTCGATCACGCGGACATAGCGCGCGCCGGGATAAGCCTTGGTCCCGTCCATGATGCGGTTGTAGGTCCAGACGACGTCGTCGGCCGTCATCTTGCGGCCGTTGTGGAAATAGGCGTCGTCGCGCAGCTTGAAGGTGTGGACGAGACCTCCGCCCGAGATCACATCTTCCTTGGCGAGTTCCAGAACCGGTTTGCCTTCGGCGGAATTCCAAATGTAAAGCGACCGGTGCAGGGCCTTGGCGTAGATCTCGTCCTGGGCGCGCTGCGTGGTAAGAATGTCCAGGCTGGTGAAACTCGAGCCATAAGGCGCGGTCATGCGGATGGTTCCGCCCTTGCGCGGTGTCTGGGCCTCCGCCGTGGCGGCCAGTGCCAGCCCCAGACTCGCGACGATCGCCACTATCCTGAACATCATGGTCCCTCCGACAACGCAAGCCGTGCTCCGGTCCGAGAGTTGACCATCCACGGCAGGTCGAGCGCAAGCGCCTTGAAGGGGTTGACGTATGCGAGCGTCGCGCGCGGGTCCCGCCGATTTGCGAGGACGCCCGCTAGAACTCCGGCTGCCAGTCGCGTAATTTTCGCGCTGCAGAAGTAACGTCCGCAATGGTCGGAAACGCCCCCGTCTCCAGCATCATCGCGCGCGCCAGCCTCACCGCGCGTGCTTCGCTGATCGCGCGCCGGCGCGGATCCTCGATCAGCTCGAAGTCGATGTTGTGGGCGAGGCCGAAGATGCGGCGGATGGTTTTTGCCGCGGCGAAGCCGACCGTGTCCGCGAACAGCCGCTGCATGTAGGCCTGCCGCTCGGCCTCCAGCCGTGCCGCGCCTGACTCCCCGGCGAAGAGTGAGGCGGGATAGGCATCGCCTGCGGCGTCGGCGCGCCAGAGCTCGAGGAACTTTCGCGCAGAATCATTCCAGACCGTTTCCACCGTCTCCAGCACCCAGGCCTCGAACGCACGCCGTTCGCCCGGCACGCGCTCATGGCCGGCGGAGGCAAAATAGGCCATCAGCAGGTTGGCCAGCACGGCGCCGACGTCGAAACCCATCGGGCCGTAGAATGCGAATTCGGGGTCGATCAACCGCGTCTCACCGTCCGTGACCATGATCGAGCCGGTATGCAAGTCGCCATGGAGCAGCGCCTCGGGGCTTGCCATGAACTTCAGCTTCAGCCGGGAGATCGCGACGTGCAAGTCCATGTCATCGCGCAGCTCTGCGGCGAGCGCATCGAGATATGGCGCGGTCCAGCGGTTCTGCTCGGCGATGCGGTAGGGATCGGTGAAGATCAGATCCTCGGTGATCTTGCACAGCGCATGGTTGCCGGCGAAGGCTGCGATGCCCTGCTTCTTCTCGGCCGCCGACAGCGCGAGGTCGGAGGTGAAGAACAAGGTCCGCGCCATGAAGGTGGTGATGTCATCGACAAAGCGCGGAAATTGCGTCCCCGCAACCATCCCCTTGCGCATGATGATGTGGGGCTCGAGCAGCTCCATCACCGTCAGCGCCAGGGTCTCGTTGTGATGCAGCAGCGCCGGCACGAGGCCGGGCGCGAGCTCGGCCTGCCGCGACAAAGCGAGATATTCGTAATGAGCCCGGGACAGCGGCAGCGGCCAGCTCTCGCCGACGAGGCGGACATAGGGCAGCGCCTGCTTGACCGCGACGCCGCCACGGCCGCCCTTGACGATGAAAACGAGATTGAGATTGCCGTCGCCGACCTCGGTGATCGACCAGGAGGCCGGCTCGCCACCGAGGGTCGCAGCGATATCCGCAACGCCTGCGAGATAATCCCGCAAGTCGGCCACATGCAGAATCCGATAAGCCCCTGCCCGGTCTCCGGTCATGACGATCCCATCCCATTTTATTGAGCATGATCTTCCCGGAAAACCGCTTCACACTTTTCCGGATCATGCTCCCATATGGGCCGGATCGTTACTCCCGCTCCAGGAAGCTCGAGCCGATCTCGGCCTTTCTTTTGTTCGGATCGTAATCACAATAGACGCTGTCCGCCACCAGCGTGTAGCTGGCGCTGACGGTGTATTTGTCTGTTTTGACCGAGTTCAGGCCGATCACCGCGGTGCTCTTGCCGCCGTTCCACTTGAACGGCGTCGAGCTCTTGGCCTGCTCGCAGGCGATCACGGCCTCGTTGAAGACGTAGCCCTCGACGAACGCCTTCAGGGTGCGCACCTGCACGGCCATCTTCCACTCGAAATAGCCGATGGCACCGAGGCCGGCGACGATCAGCACCAGCAGCGCGACGAAGATCCGCTGAAAAGTCATTGGTCCCCCAACAAAGCCAACCAAAAATTCTTAGAACGGCATGCCCATCAATTTCGACAGGCGCTCGATCGAGAGATAGCCGGCGTGATAGGCGACCATGGCGATCCCGTAGATGATCGCCGAGATGATCGTGGTCCAGATCAGCTTGCTCCTCATTCGCGTCAGGACCGGCGCGCCGGGGTCGCTGCCCGGCACTCCGACGCCGTCCTCGTGCTGGCTGCGCACGCCGAACGGCAGCGTCAGGAACAGCGCGACCCACCAGATGACGAAGTAGATCGCGATTGCGGTTGAGATCTGGATGGCCATGGCTTCGGCCTATGCCTGCTCGATTTCGACCAGCGCGCCGGAAAAATCCTTCGGGTGCAGGAACAGCACCGGCTTGCCGTGGGCGCCGATCTTCGGCACGCCGTCGCCGAGCACCCTTGCGCCCTCCTTCACCAGCGTGTCGCGCGAGGCGATGATGTCGACCACCTCGTAGCAGACGTGGTGGATGCCGCCGTCGGCGTTGCGGTCGAGGAACTTTGCGATCGGCGAGGCCTCGCCGAGCGGCTCGATGAACTCGATTTTGGTGTTGGGCAGCGTTGCGAACACGGTGGTGACGCCATGCTCGGGCAGGGCGACGGCCTCCGAAATCTGGGCCCCGAATGCGGCGCCATAGATCTTGGCGGCCTTGACGGCGTCCTTGGTCGCGATCGCGACATGGTTGAGCCGGCCCAGCATTGTTCTTCTCCCGTTACACTGTCAGGACGTGTACCAGACAGGGGGGCTTTTTGCCCCAATGTTCGTTGATCACCGAACGGACAGCGCGTCGCACCGACTCCGCCAGTGCATCCGCGTCGCGACGACGCGCCTTCGGCAGACCTTCGACGGTGGAGACCACGGCGTCGAACACGATATCGTCGAAGGGCTCGCCCGCTTTGTTCTTCTCGGGGATGCCGACCAGCTCGACCGCGGGATCGTCGGCAAGCTCGCCCTGCTCCGTCATGACTATGGCGACAAAGGCGCAGCCGGAGAACGCCATGCGGCGCCGCTCGACCACCGCGCGGGACTTGGAGTCCTCCAGAATCGTGCCGTCCTTGTAGAGACGGCCCGCTGGCACTTGCCCAATGATGCCGGGATCGCCGGGGCCGAGCTTGACGAGATCGCCGTTGCGGCAGACCAGCACGCGCGGCACGCCCGCGGCACGCGCGAGCTTGGCGTGCTCGTTCAGGTGCAGGGCTTCGCCATGGACGGGGATCAGGAGCTGCGGCCTGGTCCAGGCGATCATGTCGCGCAATTCGTCGCGGCGGGGATGACCGGAGACATGGACCAGCTGGTCGCGGTCGGTGATGACCTCCACGCCCTGTAACACCAGGCCATTGATGATGGCGCCGACCGCCTTCTCGTTGCCGGGAATGGTGCGCGAGGAGAAGATGACGCTGTCGCCGCGGTTGAGCGTGATCTCGGGATGGTCGTCATTGGCGATGCGCGCCAGTGCGGCACGGGGCTCGCCCTGGCTGCCGGTGCAGAGCGCCAGCACCTTGTCCTGCGGCAGATGACCGTAGACGTCGGGGGAGCGGAAGCTCTGCACGCCGTCGAGATAGCCGGTCTCGCGTGCGACCTGCACCACACGCTCCATGGCGCGGCCGACCACCACGACCTCACGGTCGGCGGCCTTCGCGGCGATGGCGACGGCCTTGAGGCGCGCGACGTTGGAGGCAAAGGTCGTGACCGCGACGCGGCCCTTGGCGGCCTTGACGAGCTCGGTGATGGATTTTGCAACCTCGGCTTCCGAGGGTGAGCGGCCGTCGCGCACGGCGTTGGTGGAATCGCCGATCAAGGCGAGAAGGCCCGCATCGCCGAGCTCACGCAGCCGCTTTTCATCAGTCGGGCGGCCGATGATCGGGGTCGGATCGATCTTCCAGTCGCCGGTGTGCAGCACCGTGCCAACTTCGGTGTGAATCGCCAGCGCATGCGACTCCGGAATCGAATGCGCGACCGGGATGAACTCGACGATGAACGGCCCGATATCGACGCGCCCGCCTGACGGCACCACCGTCACCGGGATCTTCGGCGCATTGCGCTCGGCGGCGCATTTGGCCTCGAACAGCGCGGCGCTGAACTGGGTCGCGTAGATCGGGCATTTCAGCTTCGGCCACAGGTCGATGATGGCGCCGAAATGGTCCTCATGGGCGTGGGTCAGCACCAGCCCCATCAGGTTCTTGCGTTCCTTCTCCAGGAAGCTGACGTCGGGCATGATCAGGTCGATGCCAGGCAGATGCTCCTCGTCGCCGAAGGAGACGCCGAGATCGATCGCCAGCCAGGCCCGCTGCTGGCGGTTGCCGAGGCCGTAGATCGACAAATTCATGCCGATCTCGCCGACCCCGCCGAGCGGGGCAAATACCAGTTCTTCAGGCTTCGCCATCACGCAGCTCCCACGGAGGCGGCCGTGCCGAAGAACACCTCGCCCGCGGCCACCGGCACGCGCCGGCCCTCCGCGGTGCGGACGATCAGGCAGCCGGTGTCGTCGATCGTGTCAAAAATGCCTTCCAGCGTCATCACTCCCGTGTGGATCGCGACCCGTTCGCCGAGGCCGGCGGCGCGCTCCAGCCACAATTTGCGAATTTCGGCAAAGCCGCGACCATTGTCCCAGATACCGCGGAATTCCACCCAGGCGTCCGAGAGCGCCGAGAACAACTCCTCCGCGCTGATCTGGACGCCGAGCGCGGCCAATGACACCGCAGGTGTGGGCGTGCCCTCGGGCGCGGCGACGACGTTGGTGCCGATGCCGACGACGATGGCAAGACGCTCGCCGATGGCTTCAGCCTCCAGGCCGATGCCGACCAGCTTCTTGCCGCCGGCCAGCACGTCGTTCGGCCATTTCAGGGTGTAGCGGGGACGGCCCTCGCCGAAGCGCAGTGCCGCTTCCAGGCTGACCTTCTCCAGGGCGGCCTCCTCGGCCAGCCCGGCCGCAAAGCCGATCGTCGCGGCGACGGAAGGGGCGACGTCCAGGACTTCGAGGACGCTGGCTGCAAGGTTACCCTTCGGTGCGATCCAGGCGCGTTGGCGGCGGCCACGGCCCGCGGTCTGCTCCGACGTCACGAACCACATCGGGCCGCGTTCGCCGCCCCTTGCGTGCTCGATCGCCTCGGTATTGGTCGAGCCGGTCCGTTCGAAAGCTGCGAGCTTGTAGCCCGCCGACGCCGCACGAGGACCGAGCGCGAATGCCATCCTAGAACAGCGACTTTGCCGCGGCGGAGGCGACGCTCACCACCGGGCCCGCGAACAGGGCGAACAGAATGTTGAACAGGCCCGCGACCGCCAGCACCGTCTTGACTTCGACGCGCACCGGATCGACCTGTCCGGCCGGCTCGTCGAAATACATCGTCTTGACGATGCTGAGATAGTAGTAGGCGCCGACCACGCTGGTCAGCACGCCGATCACGGCGAGCGTGAACAAATTCGCCTTGATGGCGGCGACGAAGACGTACCATTTGGCGAAGAAGCCGGCGAGCGGCGGGATGCCGGCGAGCGAGAACAGCAGCATCGCGAACATGAAGGCGAGCAGCGGATTGGTCCGCGACAGACCCGCGAAATCGCTGATCTGCTCGACCGGCTGGCCGTTGCGCTTCATGGCCAGGATGACCGCGAACGAGCCCAGCGTCATCGCGACATAGATCACGATGTACATCAGCACGCCCTGCGCGCCCTCGACCGTGCCCGCCGCGAGGCCGACCAGGGCAAAGCCCATGTGGCCGATCGAGGAATAGGCCATCAGGCGCTTGATGTTGCTCTGGCCGATCGCGGCGAACGAGCCCAGCGCCATCGAGGCAATCGACACGAACACCAGGATCTGCTGCCACTGCGAGACGATGCCCGGGAATGCGGTCAGCGTAACGCGGGTGAAGACCGCGAGCGCGGCCACCTTCGGGGCCGAGGCGAAGAAGGCTGTCACGGGCGTCGGTGCGCCCTCGTAGACGTCGGGCGTCCACATGTGGAACGGCACCGCCGAAACCTTGAAGCAGAGGCCGGCAAGCAGGAACACGAGGCCAAACACCAGGCCGACATTCGAGATCGTCGCGGCCGCCGCGATGCCGGTGAAGGCGACCGTGCCGGTGAAGCCGTAGATCAGTGAGGAGCCGTAGAGCAGCATGCCCGAGGACAGCGCGCCGAGCACGAAGTACTTCAGCCCGGCTTCGGTCGACTTGGCGTTGTCGCGGTTCGAGGCTGCGACGACATAGAGCGCCAGCGACATCAATTCGAGGCCGAGATAGAGCGAGATCAGGTCGCCGGCCGAGATCAGCACCATCATGCCGAGCGTCGAGAGCAGCACCAGGATCGCGTATTCAAAGATGCGGCGCGATGGATCCGACAGGAACTCGGTCGACAGCACCAGCGTCACCGCCGAGCCGATCAGGGCCAGGATCTTCATGAAGCGGGCAAAATCATCGACGATGAAGCTGCCGCCGAAGGTCACGTGCTTGCCCGCGGGCAGCATGTATTCGAGCACGCCGACCACGATCAGGAGCAGCACCGCGAGCGTCGTGACCGTCTTGGTGGTCTCCTGCCCGCGATAGGCGCCGAGCATCAGGAGTGCCATGGCCCCGACCGCGAGCACGAGCTCGGGCAGCACCGGCGCCAGTTGATAACCTGCAGTCTCAAAGCTCATGGCGATATCCTGACCTGCCCGCTCACTGGAGCAGTGCGGCGGCCTTCACGGCCGTCACAGCGGTGTTGTAATTGTTGACGAGTTGCTGGACCGAGGCCGACGACATGTCGAGCACCGGCTTGGGATAGATGCCGAACAGGATCGTCAGCGCGATCAGCGGGAATAGCGTCAGGCCCTCCCGGAAGGTGAGATCCTTCATGCTCATCAGCGACGGCTTGACCAGCGCCCCGAACACCACCTTGCGGTAGAGCCACAGCGCATAGCAGGCCGACAGGATCACGCCGAAGGTGGCGAAGAACGCGGTCGGGATCGAGACCTTGAAGGTGCCGAGCAGCGTCATGAACTCGCCGACGAAGCCGGAGGTGCCGGGCAGACCGACATTGGCCATGGTGAAGACCATGAAGGTCAGCGCGTAGAGCGGCATCCGGTTGACGAGGCCGCCATAGGCCGCGATGTCGCGGGTGTGCATGCGGTCGTAGACGATGCCGACGCAGAGGAACAGCGCGCCGGAGACGATGCCGTGCGAGATCATCTGGAACACGCCGCCGGCGACGCCCTGCATGGTGCCCGCGAAGATGCCCATGGTGACGAAGCCCATATGCGCCACCGAGGAGTACGCGATCAGCTTCTTCATGTCCTCCTGCATCAGCGCCACCAGCGAGGTGTAGATGATGGCGATGGCAGAGAGCGTGAACATCAGCGGCGCGAAGTCATGCGAGGCCAGCGGGAACATCGGCAGCGAGAAACGCAGGAAGCCGTAGCCGCCCATCTTCAGCATGATCGCAGCGAGGACCACCGAGCCTGCGGTCGGCGCCTCGACATGGGCGTCGGGAAGCCAGGTGTGCACCGGCCACATCGGCATCTTCACCGCGAACGAGGCGAAGAAGGCAAGCCACGCCCAGGTCTGCAGCGAGCGCGGCACGGCGGTGTGCATCAGGGTCGGGATGTCGGTGGTGCCACCGTTCCAGTACAGCGCCATGATGGCGAGCAGCATCAGGACCGAGCCGAGCAGCGTGTAGAGGAAGAACTTGAAGGACGCATAGACCCGGCGCGGACCGCCCCAGACGCCGATGATCAGGAACATCGGAATCAGGCCGCCTTCGAAGAACAGGTAGAACAGCACGAGATCGAGCGCCGAGAAGGTGCCGATCATCAGCGTTTCCAGGATCAGGAACGCCATCATGTATTCGCGGACGCGGTTGGTGATCGCCTTCCAGCTCGCGATGATGCAGAACGGCATGATGGCGGTGGTCAGGATCACCAGCGGCAACGAAATGCCGTCCACGCCCATGTGGTAGGTGATGCCGGTGGCGAGCCAGTTCGCCTTCTCGACGAACTGGAAGTCGGCGTTCGACGCATCGAACCGCATGACCAGGATCACCGACACCGCGAAGGTGATCAGCGTGGTCCACAGCGCGATCCAGCGCGAGTTGCGCCTGCTAGCCTCGTCGTCGCCGCGGCTGAGATAGACGATCAGCGCGCCGACCAGCGGCAGGAACGTCGTGACGGATAGAATTGGCCAGGTCGTCATTTTACTGGCCCCCAAAGCCGAACATGAACCAGGTGATCAGGCCGGCGGCACCGATCAGCATGGCGAACGCGTAGTGGTAGAGATAGCCGGTCTGGATCTTCACGACGTTGCGGGTGACGTCCAGCACGCGGGCCGAAACACCGTCGGGGCCGAGACCGTCGATGATGAAGCCGTCGCCCTTCTTCCAGAGCTGGTAGCCGATCCACTTCGCCGGACGGACGAAGATGATGTCGTAGAGCTCGTCGAAGTACCATTTGTTGAGCAGGAACTTGTACAGCATCGGCTGCGTGTTCGCGAGCTCGACCGGCAGATAGGGCCGGCGGATGTAGAACAGGTACGACACCAGGAAACCCAGCACCATCATCACCGTCGGCAGGAAGGCGATGGTCTCGGGGATGTGGTGCATCTCCTCGATGATGTGCGGGTTCATCTTCACGGATTCGCGGAAGAACTCCTCGATGCCGTGACCGGCGAACAGCTCCTTGAACGGGAAGCCGGCCAGGATGGAGCCGACCGCGAGCACACCGATCGGGATCAGCATCCAGATCGGCGCTTCATGCGCGGCCTCGTAGTGGTGATCGTCATGCGGCTCGCCGTGGAAGGTCTTGAAGATCAGCCGCCACGAGTAGAACGAGGTCAGGCCGGCCGCGACCACCGTCATCAGGAAGCCGTACATCGCGAACGGATTGTGCGAGGCGTAGGCGGACTCGATGATCGCGTCCTTCGAGAAATAGCCGGCGGTGAGCGGGAAGCCGGTGAGCGCGAGCGTGCCGACCACCATCACCGCGTAGGTGTAGGGGATCTTGCGCCACAGGCCGCCCATGTTGCGGATGTCCTGCTCGTGGTGCATCGCGTAGATCACCGAGCCGGAGCCCAAGAACAACAGCGCCTTGAAGAAGGCGTGCGTGAACAAATGGAACATGCCGACCGAATAGGCCCCTGCCCCCATCGCCACGAACATGTAGCCGAGCTGCGAACAGGTCGAGTAGGCGACGATGCGCTTGATGTCGTTCTGGACCAGGCCAATGGTCGCCGCGAAGAACGCCGTGGTGGCGCCGAAGAACATCACGACGGCCTGCGCGTTCGGCGCGAGCTCGAACAGCGGCGACAGGCGCGCCACCATGAACACGCCGGCGGTGACCATGGTCGCGGCGTGGATCAGCGCCGACACCGGGGTCGGGCCTTCCATCGCGTCCGGCAGCCAGGTGTGCAGCAGGAACTGCGCCGATTTGCCCATCGCGCCCATGAACAGCAGCAGGCAGGTCAGGGTCAGCGCGTCGGCATGCCAGCCGAGAAAGTCGATGGTCTTGCCGGTGAGACCCGGTGCAGCGTGGAAGATGGTCTCGAAATCGGTCGAGCCGGCCAGCAGGAAGATCGCGAAAATGCCGAGCGCGAAGCCGAAATCGCCGACGCGGTTGACCACGAAGGCCTTGATGGCGGCGGCGTTCGCCGACGGCTTCTGGTACCAGAAGCCGATCAAGAGGTAGCTCGCCAGACCCACGCCTTCCCAGCCGAAGAACAGCTGCACCAGGTTGTCCGCGGTCACCAGCATCAGCATGGCGAAGGTGAACAGCGAGAGATAGCCGAAGAAGCGCGGCCGGTTCGGGTCCTCGTCCATGTAGCCGATGGAATAGAGGTGCACGAGCGAGGACACGGTGGTCACCACCACCAGCATCACGGCGGTGAGCGTGTCGACCCGCAGCGTCCAGTAGACCTGGAGATCGCCGGAGAGGATCCACGGCAGCAGCGGAATGCGCATGTCATGGTGCATGAAGCCGACATCGACCAGCGTCATCCAGGACAGCGCCGCCGACACGAACAGCAACGCCGTGGTGATCAGCTCGGCGCCGCGCGAGCCCGCCGCGGGCGGCTCGGAGACGTGGTGGTCGTCGTGACCGTCGCCGGGCTCGTGATGGGTCTCGTGGATGACCGACGCATCCTCGTTGATCGTGTCCGACGCATGGGCGTGCGCGCCATGGCCGTGATCATCGTGATGCTCGACCGTGTCGCCTGAGGGGTTGCGGGCATGCGCGCCGAAAAGCGCGATCAAGCCGGCCAGAATAGCGCCCACCAGAGGCAGAAAGACGATTGCCTGGACCATGATTTAATCTTTCCGCATGATCTGGTCGGAAAACCGGTATCCACTTTTCCGGATCATGCGATCAGCCCTTCATCAGATTGACGTCCTCAACCGCGATCGAGCCGCGGTTGCGGAAATAGACCACCAGGATGGCGAGACCGATCGCGGCTTCAGCGGCCGCGACGGTGAGCACCAGGAGCGCGAAGACCTGCCCGACGATGTCGCCGAGGAAGGTCGAGAACGCCACGAGGTTGACGTTGACCGCGAGCAGGATCAGCTCGATCGACATCAGGATGACGATGATGTTCTTGCGATTCAGGAAGATGCCGAGGATCCCGAGCGTGAACAGGATCGCGCCGACCGCCAGATAATGTCCGAGCCCGATCGTCATTTCACCCACTCCGCCGCGTCAGAATCCTGGAGCCCCTGCCCCGGCGCCACCTTGCGGATCGCCATCGCAATTTCGGGCGTACGCGCGTTCTGAACGTTGATGTCCTGCCGCTTCACGCTCGCCTTGTGCCGCAGCGTCAGCACGATGGCGCCGATCATCGCGACCAGCAGCACCATGCCCGAGAGCTGGAAGTAGTGGATGTACTTGGTATAGAGCACCAGGCCCAGCGCCTCGGTATTGGAGACGTTGGTCGGGATCGCCGCCGTGATCGTCTTGGCGACGCCGGGGTTGATGACCCAGAAGCCGACGGTGAGCAGCAGCTCGAACAGGAAGATGCCGCCGATCACGAGGCCGACCGGCAGGTACTCGATGAAGCCCTCGCGCAGCTCGAGGAAATCGACGTCGAGCATCATGATCACGAACAGGAACAGCACCGCGACCGCGCCGACATAGACGACGATCAGGATCATCGCCAGGAATTCGGCGCCCATCAGCACGAACAGGCCGGAGGCGTTGACGAAGGCCAGGATCAGGTACAGCACGGAGTGCACGGGATTGCGCGAGACAATCACCATCACCGCCGAGGCGACGCAGACGCCGGCGAACAGATAGAAGAACAGCGCGGGAAGGATCATGCTCTCATCTCACCGGTACGGCGCGTCGAGTTCGATCGCTTTCGCGATTTCGCGTTCCCAGCGATCGCCATTGGCGAGCAGCTTGGCCTTGTCATAGAACAGTTCCTCGCGGGTCTCGGTCGCGAACTCGAAGTTCGGACCTTCGACGATGGCGTCGACCGGACAGGCTTCCTGGCAGAGGCCGCAATAGATGCACTTCACCATGTCGATGTCGTAGCGCACGGTGCGGCGGGTGCCGTCGTTGCGGCGCGGGCCGGCCTCGATGGTGATGGCCTGCGCCGGGCAGACCGCTTCGCACAGCTTGCAGGCGATGCAGCGTTCCTCGCCGTTCGGATAACGGCGCAGCGCATGCTCGCCGCGGAAGCGCGGCGAGATCGGGCCCTTCTCGAAGGGATAGTTCAGCGTCGGCTTCGGCTGGAAGAAATAGCGCATGGCGAGGAAGAACGCCGAGACGAATTCCGACAACAGGAGCGAGCGTGCAGTGGCGTTGATGTTGATACCCATGACGGCCCTCACTTCGGCGCGATGCCGGCAAAGTGCAGCACACCTGCCACCACGATCACCATCGCCAGCGACAACGGCAGGAAGACTTTCCAGCCGAGGCGCATCAGTTGATCGTAGCGGTAGCGCGGCACGATCGCCTTGGCCATCGCGAACAGGAAGAACATGAAGAACAGCTTTAGCGAGAACCAGATGATGCCCGGCACCCAGTTGAAGGGCGGCAGGTCCACCGGCGGCAGCCAGCCTCCGAGGAACAGGATCGTCGCCATCGCGCACATCGTGGCAATCGCGACATACTCGCCGAGCATGAACAGAAGATACGGCGTCGAGCCGTACTCGACCATGAAGCCGGCGACGAGCTCGGATTCCGCTTCGACGAGGTCGAACGGCGGACGGTTGGTTTCAGCCAGCGCCGAGACGTAGAAGATCACGAACATCGGGAACAGCGGCCAGACGTACCAGTTCAGGATGGTGAGCTGCGGCAACCCGATCAGGCTGGCGAGGCCGCGGACATGCTGCGCCTCGACCACGGCCGAGAGGTTCAGCGTGCCGGCGCAGAGCAGCACCGTGATGATGACGAAGCCGATCGAGACCTCGTAGGACACCATCTGCGCCGCCGAGCGCAGCGCCGCCAGGAACGGATATTTCGAGTTCGACGACCAGCCGGCCATGATGATGCCGTAGATCGACAGCGACGAGATCGCGAAGATGAAGAGAACGCCGACATTGATGTCGGAGATCACCCAGCCGAGATTGGTCGGGATCACCGCCCAGGCGGCGAGCGCGAGCACGCATGAGACCAAGGGAGCAAGGAGAAACACGCCCTTGTTGGCGCCGGACGGGATGATCGGCTCCTTCAGCACGAACTTCAGGAGGTCGGCGAAGGATTGCAGCAGGCCCCAGGGACCGACCACGTTCGGGCCGCGGCGGATCTGCACCGCCGCCCAGATCTTGCGGTCGGCAAGCAGAATGTAGGCGATCGCCACCAGCAGGACGACCAGCACCAGGACGCTCTCCGCGATCATGATGATCAGCGGCCAGAGGAACCCGGTCCAGAAGGCGCTTTCGAAGAATTCCATCAGCTCACTCCGCTGCGGTCAGCATCTGCCCGGAGGCAAGCCGCGAACACTCCGCCATCACGGCGGACGCACGCGCGATTGGGTTGGTCAAATAGAAGTCCTCGACGAGCGGCTTGAACGGAGCCTTCTCCGTCGTGCCGCCCTTCCCCGCGAGCTTCTTGATCTGGTCGGCCGCGCCGGCCTCGATCTGGTCGAGGCGGATCAGATGCGGCACGGCCTTGAAGATCGCCTGGCGCAGGGCCGACAACGAGTCATAGCCGAGCTTCTTGCCGAGCGCCTCCGACAGCGCGCGGACGATCGCCCAGTCCTCGCGGGCCTCACCCGGCGGGAATGCGGCCCGTCCGGTCATTTGCACGCGGCCTTCGGTGTTGACGTAGATCGCGGACTTCTCGGTATAGGCGGCTGCCGGCAGGATGACGTCGGCGCGATGGGCGCCGCGGTCGCCGTGGGTGCCGATATAGACGACGAAGGTGCCGTCCGACGGCTTGATCTCGTCGGCGCCGAGCAGGAACAGCAGATCGAGCGTCCCGAACGTCGTCATCTGCGCTGCGTTCAGCCCGCCCTGACCGGCGACAAAGCCGACATCGAGCGCGCCGACGCGCGAGGCGCTCTCGTGCAGGACGCCGAAGCCGTTCCAGCCGTCCTTGAGCGCGCCGACGTCGAGCGCGAGCTTGGCCGCGGCTGCGAGAATGGCGGCGCCGTCGTGACGCGAGGCCGCGCCCGCGCCGACCAGGATGATCGGGTTCTTGGCGTTCTTCAGCACGTCCATGAAGGAGTGCTTGCCGGCCGCGAGCTCACCGAGCGTGTCGGTGCCCGCGCCGAGGTGATCATAGTCGTACGTGAGGTCGGGCTTGGCGCCGATCACGCCGACTTTGAAGCCGCCGGCGCGCCAGCGCTTGCGGATGCGGGCGTTGAACACCGCCGCCTCTTTCCGCGGATTGGCGCCGATGATGAGCAGCGCATCGGCCTGCTCGACGCCGGCGAGCGTCGGATTGAAGATGTAGGAGCCGCGGCCGAGCGCGGGATCGAAGGCGTCGCCGCCCTGCACCGCCAGATTGGCCGAGCCGTATTTGGCCAGCAGATCCTTCAGCGCGAACATCTCTTCGACGCCGGCGAGGTCGCCCGCGATCGCGCCGATCCGCTTGCCGTCGGTACGCGCCGCCTTGGAGGCGATCGCGGCAAAGGCCTCGGGCCAGCTCGCCGCGCGCAGCTTGCCGGCTTCGCGGATATACGGCCGGTCGAGGCGCTGGGTGCGCAGGCCGTCGACGACGTGACGGGTCTTGTCGGAGATCCACTCCTCGTTCACGGCCTCGTTGATGCGCGGCAGGATACGCATCACTTCGCGGCCGCGGGTGTCGACGCGGATCGCGGATCCCACGCCGTCCATCACGTCGATCGACTGGGTCTTGCCGAGCTCCCACGGGCGCGCGGCGAAGGCGTAAGGCTTCGAGGTCAGCGCGCCGACCGGACAGATGTCGACGAGATTGCCCTGGAGCTCAGACGTCAGCGCGTGCTCGAGATAGGTCGTGATCTCCATGTCCTCGCCGCGGCCGGTCGCGCCCATTTCGGGGGCGCCGGCGACTTCCGCCGAGAAGCGGACGCAACGGGTGCACTGGATGCAGCGGTTCATCGAGGTCTTGACCAGTGCGCCGAGATATTTGTCCTCGACCGCGCGCTTGTTCTCGGCGAAGCGGCTGGTGTCGACACCGTAGCCCATCGCCTGGTCCTGCAGGTCGCACTCGCCGCCCTGGTCGCAGATCGGGCAATCCAGCGGATGGTTGATGAGAAGGAATTCCATCACGCCTTCGCGCGCCTTCTTCACCATCGGCGAACGGGTGGAGATTTCCGGCGGCTCGCCCTTGGGACCCGGACGGCAATCGCGCACGCCCCAGGCGCAGCTCGCGACCGGCTTCGGGCCGCCCTTCACCTCGACGAGGCACATCCGGCAATTGCCGGCGATCGACAGCCGCTCGTGATAGCAGAAGCGCGGAATCTCGGCGCCGGCCGCCTCGCACGCCTGAAGCAGCGTGTATTCGGCGGGGACATCGATCTCTTTACCGTCGATGATGAGCTTGGTCATTGTCTCTACTCCGCCGCGACCATGTTCACGGGATCGCGGACGCCGGCATCGTCAATGTCGGCCTTGTGCGAATATTGGTCGATGCGCGCTTCGATCTCATGACGGAAATGCGCGATCAGGCCCTGGATCGGCCACGCCGCCGCGTCGCCGAGCGCGCAGATGGTGTGGCCTTCGACCTGCTTGGTGACTTCCAGCAGCATGTCGATCTCGCGCTTGTGGGCGCGACCGTCGGCCATGCGGGTCAAGACGCGCCACATCCAGCCGGTGCCCTCGCGGCACGGCGTGCACTGACCGCAGCTCTCGTGCTTGTAGAAATAGGAGATGCGGGCGATGGCGCGGATCAAATCGGTCGACTTGTCCATCACGATCACGGCCGCGGTGCCGAGGCCCGAGCGCAGCTTGCTCAAGCTGTCGAAATCCATCGGCGTGTCGATGATCTGCTCGGCCGGCACCATGCGCACCGAGGAGCCGCCGGGGATCACGGCCTTGAGGTTGTCCCAGCCGCCGCGGATGCCGCCGCAATGCTTCTCGATCAGCTCACGAAACGGAATGCCCATGGCCTCTTCGACGTTGCAGGGGCGCTCGACATGGCCGGAGATGCAGAACAGCTTGGTGCCGACATTGTTGGGACGGCCGATGCCGGCGAACCACGCCGCGCCACGGCGCAGAATGTCCGGCGCAACCGCGATGGACTCGACATTGTTGACGGTGGTCGGGCAGCCGTACAGGCCGACATTGGCCGGGAACGGCGGCTTCAGGCGCGGCTGGCCCTTCTTGCCTTCGAGGCTCTCGAGCAGCGCGGTTTCCTCGCCGCAGATATAGGCGCCGGCACCGTGGGCGACGTAGATGTCGAACGGCCAGCCGTTGACGTTGTCCTTGCCGACCAGCTTGGCCTCATAAGCCTGGTCGATCGCCGCCTGCAGATGCTCGCGCTCGCGGATGAACTCGCCGCGGACATAGATGTAGCAGGCATGCGCGTTCATCGCGCAGCTCGCGATCAGGCAGCCCTCGATCAGGAGATGCGGATCGTGCCGCATGATCTCGCGATCCTTGCAGGTCCCGGGCTCGGATTCGTCGGCGTTGACGACGAGATAGCTCGGCCGGCCGTCGGTCGATTCCTTCGGCATGAACGACCACTTGAGACCGGTCGGGAAGCCGGCGCCACCACGGCCGCGCAGCCCCGACGCCTTCATCTCGTTGATGATCCAGTCACGGCCCTTGTCGATGATGTTCTTCGTGCCATCCCAGGCGCCGCGGCGCCGCGCGCCCTCGAGCCCCCAGTCGTGGAGGCCGTAGAGGTTCTTGAAGATGCGGTCCTTGTCCTCGAGCATGTCAGTGCTTTCCGATCAACGGTTGGCTTGCTTGTAGGCAAGCCCGGCGGCGCAGACGGCGAAGGTCAGCGCCCAGAGCAGACTGGATTCCAGCGACGCGTTCAGGGCGAAGCGCTGAAGCAGGAAAATGAATGTGGCCGCCACGGCGGAATGCATTGCGACGAAGCTCCACTTCTGCACAACACTGCTCCCTTCAGCTGGCGGCGAGAGATCACGCATCAGGTGATCTCCTTCAGCGTGGTCGGCCCACCGGTCGGCGCCGAGAACTGGCGGCCGTTCTGCGGACCGGGCTTGGGCGGATTGCCAGACGCAAAGCCGTCGAGCACCTTGCCGAAGCTTTCCTTCGTCAGATCCTCATAGGTGTCCTTGCCGATCAGCACCATCGGCGCGTTCACGCAGGCACCGAGGCACTCCACCTCTTCCCAGCTGAAATTGCCGTCCTTGGAGAGATGGAAGGGCTCGTGATGGATGCGGTGCTCGCAGACGTGGATCAGATCCTCGGCGCCGCGCAGGCGGCACGGCGTGGTGCCGCAGACCTGAACGTGGGCCTTCTTGCCGACCGGGGCCAGCTGGAACATCGTGTAGAAGGTCGCGACTTCGAGCACGCGGATATAGGGCATGTCGAGCATGTCGGCGACAGCGCGGATTGCGGCCTCCGACACCCATCCTTCGTGCTGTTCCTGAACGCGCCAGAGGATGGCGATGACGGCCGAAGCCTGGCGCCCGGCCGGATATTTCGCGATCTGCTGTTTGGCGAACGCGAGGTTTTCCTCCGTGAACGCAAAGCTCGCGGGCTGGACTTCCTTCGGTGCTAATCGGCGAACGGACATCTCTTCAATCTCTCACTGCATGCGGCGCGCGGTTTTCGCATTCAGGGCATTGATCCTGTCCTGCCAGAATGCGCTTGCGGTGCCGAAAACATTGTAGCCGACATGGGTCGAGACCTTGATGCGGTCGAGGATCGACAGCTCGGTCACCGTCTCCATACGCTTTGTGCTGGGATCGTAGACGATCAGCTTCAGCGGGGTGTGTTCGAGGATATAGCGCGAGACCGCGTGCGAACGGTCGCTGCCGTGCTCCTCGCACATGATGACGCTGTCGGCCTGGAGCAGCCGGGCGCCGCCCTTGATCGCCTCGATCTCGACGCCCTCGACGTCGAGCTTGATCAGGTACTTGCCGGTGCCTGCGATCTTGCCGTCGTCGATGAGATTATCGAGCGCAATAACCGGCACGTCCTCGCCGCCCGCCGACGCATCGCCGGCGATGCTGAAGGCCTCGTGCTTGGTGCCTGACAGACGAGCGGTGCCACGGGCCGCGCCGATCGCGCATTTCATGGTCTCGAAGCGGCTGCCGTTGATGCGGGCGTTGTTGGCGAGCTTCGGATGGTTCTGCCCCGACGGCTCGATCGCGATCGCCTTGTGCGAACCGAACGGCTTGCTCGACACCAGCACCGACCAATAGCCGTAATTCGCGCCGCAATCGAGCAGCGTATAGTCGACGTCGATGGAGTCGGCGAACAACAGCTCCAGCTCGTCCTCGTAATTGTAGGAGCGGTTGAGCAGCTTGCTCCAATAGCCGTCGCCGTAGGGAAATTCGAACACGGCGTCGGGGTTGAGCTTGATCGCGATGTTGCGCTCCGGCAGCGTCTTCCGCAGCAGGTTCGCGCAGGCGATGTAGCCCATATGCGAGAAGTGCGAGGAGATCTTCGATCCCGTCACCAGCGCCAAGGCAGCCGTCCGCTCCCACAGGTTGGCCCCTTCAAGGGCCCCCGAGGCACGGTCGAACTGGATCGGCGCCTGCGCCATCACCGATCGACCTCTCCGAACACGATGTCGAGCGAGCCGAGGATCGCCGACACGTCGGCGAGCAGATGACCGCGGCAGATGTGGTCCATGGCCTGGAGATGGGCAAAGCCGGGCGCGCGGATCTTGCACTTGTAGGGCTTGTTGGTGCCGTCCGAGATCAGAAAGACGCCGAACTCGCCCTTCGGCGCCTCGACCGCGGCGTAGACCTCGCCGGCCGGCACGTGGACGCCTTCGGTGTAAAGCTTGAAATGATGGATCAGCGCTTCCATCGAGCGCTTCATTTCGCCACGGCGCGGCGGCGCGACCTTGTTGTCCTCGACGACGACGGGGCCCTTTCCATCGGCTGCGTTCAGCTTCTGGATGCACTGCTTCATGATGCGCACGGACTGGCGCATCTCTTCCATGCGGATCAGATAGCGGTCGTAGCAGTCGCCGTTCTTGCCGATCGGGATGTCGAAATCCAGCTCGGCGTAGCATTCATAGGGCTGCGACTTGCGCAGATCCCAGGCCGCGCCCGAGCCGCGCACCATCACGCCGGAGAAGCCCCACTCCCAGGCTTCCTTCAGCGAGACCACGCCGATGTCGACGTTGCGCTGCTTGAAGATGCGGTTGGCGGTGAGCAGCCGGTCGAGATCCTCGACCACTTTCAGGAACGGATCGCACCAGGCATCGATGTCGTCGACCAGCTTCTGCGGCAGGTCCTGATGCACGCCGCCGACGCGGAAATAGGCTGCGTGCATGCGGCTGCCGGAGGCACGCTCGTAGAACACCATCAGCTTTTCGCGCTCTTCGAAACCCCACAGCGGCGGGGTCAGCGCGCCGACGTCCATCGCCTGCGTGGTGACGTTGAGCAAATGCGACAGGATGCGGCCGATCTCGCAATAGAGCACGCGGATCAGCTGCGCGCGGCGCGGCACCTCGATGCCGAGCAGCTTTTCTGCAGCCATGCAGAAGGCGTGCTCCTGGTTCATCGGCGCGACGTAGTCGAGGCGGTCGAAATAAGGGATCGCCTGCAGATAGGTCTTCTGCTCGATCAGCTTTTCGGTGCCGCGGTGAAGCAGGCCGATATGCGGGTCGACGCGGGCGACGACCTCACCATCCAATTCAAGCACAAGACGAAGAACACCGTGCGCAGCCGGATGCTGCGGTCCGAAGTTGATCGTGAAGTTGCGAAGCTGTTCGGGTTGCTCGTTCATGATCAGACCTTCGGCCCCGCTTTTTCATCGCCCGGAAGGACCGGATAGTCGGCGCCCTCCCACGGGGACAAAAAGTCGAACTTTCGGAATTCCTGGTTGAGCCTGACCGGCTCGTATACCACCCGCTTCTCCTGATCGTCGTAGCGGACCTCGAGGAAGCCGGTGGTCGGGAAATCCTTGCGCAGCGGATGACCCTCGAAGCCGTAGTCGGTCAGGAGGCGGCGCATGTCGGGATGACCGACGAAGATCACGCCGTAGAGGTCGTAGGCTTCGCGCTCGAACCAGTCGGCGCCGGGAAACACCTCGATCAGCGACGGCACCTGCGTGGTCTCGTCGGCCTGCGCCTTGAGCCGGACCCGGGCGTTCAGGGTCGGTGACAGGAAGTGATAGATCACGTCGAAGCGTTTTTCGCGCGACGGATAATCCGCGGCCGTGATGTCAGTGAAGTTGATGAAGCGGCAATTCGGGTCGTCGCGGAGGTACTTGACCACCTCGACGATCTTGCTGACCTCGACATCGACCGTGAGCTGGTTGAAGGCCACCGAATGACCGATGGCGGCGCCCGGAAGCGCGCTAACGATCGTCTGCCCCAGGGCGTCGAGCTTGGCGTCGTCCATGACGTAAAACCTTAGCGTTCGATGGTGCCGGTGCGGCGGATCTTCTTCTGCAGCAGCAGCACGCCGTAGAGCAGCGCTTCCGCCGTGGGCGGGCAGCCCGGCACGTAGATGTCGATCGGCACGATGCGGTCGCAACCGCGCACGACCGAGTAGGAATAGTGATAATAGCCGCCGCCGTTGGCGCAGGAGCCCATCGAGATGACATAACGCGGCTCGGGCATCTGGTCGTAGACCTTGCGCAGCGCAGGCGCCATCTTGTTGGTCAGGGTCCCCGCGACGATCATCACGTCCGACTGACGCGGCGAGGCGCGCGGCGCGAAGCCGAAGCGCTCGACGTCGTAACGCGGCATCGAGACCTGCATCATCTCGACCGCGCAGCAGGCGAGACCGAAGGTCATCCACATCAGCGAGCCGGTGCGCGCCCAGGTGATGAGGTCGTCGGTCGCGGCCACGAAGAAGCCCTTGTCGGACAGTTCCGAATTGACCTCGAGGAAGAACGGATCATTGGCCCCGACCGGCTTGCCGGTCGACGGGTCCAGGATGCCCTTGGGGGCCGGCGCGAGAACCGGACCGGCGGACGACGTAGGGTTCAATCCCATTCCAGTGCGCCTTTCTTCCATTCATAGGCGAACCCGACCGTCAGCACGCCAAGGAACACCACCATGGACCAGAAACCGGTCGCGCCAAGCTTGCCGAACGCCACCGCCCAGGGAAACAGGAACGCCACCTCGAGGTCGAAGATGATGAAGAGGATGGCGACCAGATAGAAGCGGACGTCGAACTTCATGCGGGCGTCGTCGAAGGCGTTGAAACCGCACTCATACGCCGACAGCTTTTCCGGGTCCGGCTGCTGGAACGCCACGATGAACGGCGCGATCAGCAGCACCAGGCCAATGAGGCCCGCTACCCCTATGAAGACGACGAGTGGAAGATAGTTCTGCAGAATGCCGCTCATTGACGAGCCCTTTTTCCCGCAGCCTCGGGACAGCCACGGATTCGTCCAGTTTGGAATTGTTCTGAGCCTTAGCGCAGTGCACCAATGGGCGCAAGACACGCTCTTTTTAGGCCCTTTGTCGCCCTCAGAACGGTGGAAATCCCGGAATCACCCCGCGGCTGGTATGGAGCAGATCGACAGCCCCAGCAAGGGCGCCTCGATCAGTCCACACCCGCTGGGCCGTGACGTCCGTTGTTGGGAAGGCTCACTTTATCTAGGCCGCGGCGCAGCAAAGTCCAGATGACGACGAGGACAGGCGCGCCCCTTATCGGGCGAGCGATCCGGGAGCCATGCATCACGGTCGGACCCGGGCCCGTCTGGCGAATGCGTCGGGCGGGCGGCGCCCGCTTCCGCCGCGGCGGAAAATCAGTGGCGAGCGCGGCGGCAACGTGGCTGGGTCGTCGCGCGCCGCGCTCGCATGAGCTTCGGGCCGGGGGGCATAGCCCGCAAGCTCATCGATCTCGTGGTGGAAGCCAGGTGACGAGCCGGTCAGGCTCTCACAATGGCCTTCCCTCGCCTGTTCTCGTCATCTGCCTCACCATTTGTAGGAGATGCTGGCGGTGACGCGCCGGCGATCGCCGTAGAAGCAGGAGGACGCCGCCGCGCAGCTCGCGACGTAGATCTTGTCGGTCAGATTGACCACGTTCAGTGCGGTGCGCCAGTTCTGCCATTCGTAGTGGAGCGCGAGATCGCCGAGCACGACCGCGGGAACCTCGAGGGTATTGGCGGTATCCGCCCACGACGAACCGACATAGCGGACACCGCCGCCGAAGCCGAACCCCGCCAGCGGCCCGTCCTTGAAGGTGTAGTCCGCCCAGCCGGACACCAGGAGCTCAGGCGTGTTTGTCGGGGTCTTGCCGACCAACGACGGATCCAGATCCCTGCTGTTGAACAAATGGTAGGCCGTGAACGAGCCGATCAGCTTCAGCTCACGCGTGGCGTTCGCCACCGCTTCGAGCTCGATGCCGCGCGATGTCACCTCGCCGGTCTGGTTCTGCAAGGTCGTGACGACGGGATCAGTGGTTGCCACGTTCTGGCGCTTCAGGTCGAACACCGAGGCGGTGAAATAGCCGTCAAATCCCCGCGGCGCGACCTTCACGCCGATTTCCGCCTGCTGGCCGGCCTCCGGCAGGAACAGCTGGTTTTGCGCGTTGAGGCCGATGATCGGGTTGTAGCTCGTGGCGTACGACACATAGGGCGCGATGCCGTTGTCGAAATTGTAGATCAGCCCGGCGCGCCCGCTGAACCTGCTGTCGTCGCGGCTGGCGAGCGTGGCGCCGGTATCACGGCCAGCCTGCGTCGTCTCGACCCAATCGTTGCGGCCGCTCAGCACCAGCGTGAAGTTGCCGAGCTTTATCTGGTCCTGAAGATAGGTGCCGGCCTGCTTCTGCGTGATCTGGAAGTTGCGGAACGGTGCGCCCGTCAACGGAATGTCAAATCCATAGGCGGGATTGAAGACGTTGATCGAAGGAACGGTGCCGAAGTTGAAGGCCTGATAGTCGTCGATCTGATAACCCTTCAAATCGACCCCGAACAGCATCGTATGCCGCACCGCGCCGGTGTTGAAGCGGTACTCAAGCTGGTTGTCGAGATTGGCCTGGTTGGCGGTGTTCTTCGCATACCAATTATAGCGACCGAGACTGGCCGTGTTGATGTCGGCCCAGTTGTTGCCGACGTAGCCGCGATAGGTCACGTCGACATGGGCAAAGCGCGCGTTCTGCCGGAACGTCAAATCGTCGGTGAGATTGCGCTCGAACTGGTAGCCCAGCATCTCCTGCTCGCGCGTGAACTTGTCGACGCTGGGATCACCGGCGAAAAAGCTGGTCGGGATCTTGCCGAACCGAGCGTTGGTCACCGTGCCCTGATAGGGCAGGAAGTTGATGCCGCGGGTTTCCTGCCGGGAAGCTGAAGCCAGCACCGTGAACGTCGTGTCGGCGTCCGGCTTCCAGGTCACCGACGGCGCGATGAAGTAATTGTTGTCCGGGGTGAAATTGACCTGCGTGGGGCCGTTCTGGACCTGGCCGACGACGCGGTAGAACAGCTTGCCGTTCTCAGAGCTCGTCGCGACCGGACCGCCGACATCGAAGCCGACATAGGCGTTGCCGAAATTGTTGACGCCGGTCTCGATGAAACGGACGGGCTCCGCGGGCGGCATCTTGCTGATGACGTTGACGATGCCGCTCGGGCTCGATCCGCCATAGAGCACGGCCGATGGACCGCGCAGCACCTCAACGCGCTCCATGTTGGGCGTCTGGAGCTTCCAGGTCGCATAGGACGTGGAGAACAGCTGCATGCCGTCGAGGAACAGTCCGACTTCGTCGGACTTGAAGCCGCGGATCAGCCACCAGTCGTTGCGCGTGTCCGCGCCGAAGGTCCCGGCGCGGACGCCGGCGGTATAGCGCAGGACCTCGTCGAGCTTGTTCGCCTTCTGGTCGCGGATCTGCTCCGCGCCAATCACCGACACCGCCTGCGGCGTCTCCATGATCGGCGTGTTGGTCTTGGTGCCGGAAGAGCTGCGGCCGGCGACGTAGCCGTGTACCGGGCCGAGCGGGGTCTCCACGAAACCGACATTGCGCTGCGGCTGCGGCTTGCTTCGGTTGGCTGCCTGCTCGGATGATTGCGGCGCGCGGCGCTGGACGGAGGGCGCCGCCCGGCGGCGCGCTTCCGGTGCGGTGACGGTTACCGACGGAATGTTCTGCGCGCCACTCTGCGCAGGAGATTGTGCAAGCGATGCCTGCGGCACCAAAACCCAAGCGGATGCGGTCGCCAATACGGCCGACCGCAGCATTCCAAGACTGTTCAACGCGCAACCCCAAAACTGCGTGTTTTGATTTGCCCATGCCGTCAGTCCCATGACGGCATGCGCTTGCGGTGACGCTTAGGGGAGCGCGCGCGAATTCCCTAATTGAAAGCCTCTTAGAAAGAGTCTTAGAAAGAGTCTTGGAAGGATTCTTGGAAAGATTCTTGGAAAGGTTCTTGGAAGCGATCCAACATGTCCCGGATTGCCGAGATGTCAGCGCGAAATCTTCTCGCTCTCGAGCAGCTCGGCGGCGATCGTCGTCAATTGATCGACCTGCTGCAGCAGCGTCTCGAACTCGGCTTCGCTCAGATGTTCGCGCAAGCGCCGATTGCGCTCCTGCGCACCGGCGACGATCGCATCATGCGCCGCAAGACCGGTTGCGGTCAGCGAGACCAGAACCTCGCGGCTGTCCTTCGGGTTCGCTGATTTCGCGATCAGCTTGCGCGAGACGAGTTCCGCAAGCGCGCGGCTGATCTGCCCCTTGTCCTGGCCGACAGCTTCCGCAAGCCGCGCCACGCTCATCGGCGGCCGCCGGCCGAGCGAGGCGACCAGGCCAAACTCGACCGAGGACAATCCGGCGAGACGCTTGTAGCGCAGGATGGCGCCGCGCTTGAGCAAATTGGCCAGCACCATCAGCCGCGACGACAGCATGACAGTGATCGGCGCCGGCGACTGACTTTCGTCCGCATCGGACGATGCGCGCCCGGCCCTGCTTGATGTCTGGCTCATGATCCACCTCTGCCAAGAAAGCCGCGGCGTGCCAAGTCTTGGTAGCGCAACCTCCCCAGCCTGATCCGAATGCGACTAAGAGGTATTTGGAAGTCGTTGACATTGTCATTGATCTAATCTTCACTTAGCACAAGGCATCAAAAAAGGCCCGGCCGGTACGGCCGACTGCGGGAGGACCAGCATGAGCATCACCCAGCGGGATCGCGATCTCGGCACGGCCTATGCGATGAAGCCGGCGCACACGCGCACCGAGCTCACCTCGGTCGTGCGCGGCACGCCGATGGGCGAACTGCTGCGACGTTACTGGCATCCGGTCGGGCTCATCAGCGATGCCACCGACACCCCGAAGAAGGTTCGCGCGCTCGGCGAGGATCTGGTGCTGTTCCGCGACAAGCACGGCCGCGCCGGCCTGCTGCACGCCCGCTGCTGCCACCGCGGCACCACGCTCTATTACGGCAAGGTCGAGGAGGACGGCATCCGCTGCTGCTATCACGGCTGGAAGTTCGACACCGAGGGCCGTTGCCTGGAGCAGCCCTGCGAGCCCGACGGCGGCCAGTTCAAGGACAAGGTGCGCCAGCCCTGGTATCCGGTCGAGGAACGCTACGGGCTGATCTTCGCCTATATGGGCCCGGCCGAGAAACGCCCGGTGCTGCCGGCCTATCAATGCCTGGAGACCATGGACGACGGCGAGTTCGTCGAAGCCGACGATTCCTCGATCGGCGGCGGCGGTCCCGCGATCATCCCCTGCAATTGGCTCCAGCATTTCGAGAATGTGGTCGATCCCTACCACGTGCCGGTGCTGCACGGCTCGTTCTCGGGTCCGCAATTCACCAACATGATGGCGTCGATGCCGGAGGTGACGTTCGACAAGACGCCGCGCGGGATCGCCGTGCGCTCGATCCGCAAGCAGGATGACGGCAAGGTGTTTTACCGCGTCACCGAGGCGGCGCTCCCTACCTTGCGCGTCGTTCCGAACCCGCGCGTGGCGCAGTTCGCCCGCGTCGAGTCGATCGGCTGGACGCTGCCGATCGACGACACCTCGTTCCGCATCTACGTCGCCGGCCGCGTCAAGAACGCCGGCGACATCGGGCGCATGCGCTCGAAATTCAACGGCAAATTCTGGTGGGACATGACCGAGGAAGAGCACCAGCAATTTCCGGGCGACTACGAAGCCCAGGTCGGCCAGGGACCGCAGACCATCCATTCCGAGGAGCATTTCGGCCAGAGCGACCGCGGCATCCTCATGATCCGACGCATGCTGAGCGAGCAGCTCGAGGCGATGGAAGCAGGCCGCGATCCGATCGGAATCTCGTTCGATGTGAGCGCGCCTCCGGTCGAATTCGAAGCGGGGAATTACATCCGCGGCGCGTGAAGCAACCAGCTCCAATCAAAGCTGGACCGGCAACGATAACAAAGACTAATTGGGGGAAGCGATGGTCGATGTGACGTCACAAATGTCGGTGCAAACGGCCGCCGCGGCAAAACCCTCGGCGCGGCGCTATTACGTGCTGGGCCTGCTCACGATCATCTACGCGCTGAACTTCCTCGATCGCACGATCTTCAACGTGCTGATCGAGCCGATCAAGAAGGAGTTCCAGCTCAGCGACACCATGATGGGCCTGCTCGCGGGCTTCGGCTTCGCCCTGTTCTATTCCTTGCTCGGCATTCCCATCGCGCGCGTCGCCGACCGGCTCAACCGGCGCAACATCGTCGCCGTCGCCTTTGCGTTCTGGAGCGCGATGACGGCGTTGTGCGGCGCCGCTTCGAGCGTCACCTCGCTGGCGCTGGCGAGGATCGGCGTCGGCATCGGCGAATCCGCAGGCTCGCCCGCCTCGCAATCGATCGTCGCTGATCTTTTCGCCAAGAACGAGCGTCCGCGCGCGCTCGGCATCTACGCCGTCGGCACCTATCTCGGCGTCTTCCTCGGCTATTTCGTCGGCGGCTACGTCAACCAGCACTATGGCTGGCGGATGGCGTTCTACGTCGCGGGCCTGCCTGGAATCCTGCTCGCTATTGTCCTGTGGCTGACGATCTCCGAGCCGAAGCGCGGCGCCATGCAGGAGAATTTCGTGCCGGAGCCGCTCGGGCCGACACTGCGCTTCCTGGCTTCGCAGCAGAGCTTCATCATCGTGCTGATCGGCTTCTGTCTCACCACTTACACGAACTACGCGACCGCGGCCTGGATCCCGCCGTTCCTGGCGCGCGTGCACCATCTGTCGAGCGCCGAGATCGGCACCTATGCCGGTACCTTCAAGGGGCTCGCCGGCATGGTCGGCACCCTGCTCGGCGGCTTCGTGGTGGCGCAGATCAGCCGCCGCGACGATCGCTGGAAGCTGTGGGCGCCTGCGATCACCTCGGGCCTTGCCGGGCCGGTGTTCGCGCTGTGCATGCTGACGCAGGACTTTGCGATGATGGTGGCCATGCTGGCGCTGACCTCGTTCCTGGTCGGCTTCCATCTCGGGCCGATCTTCGCGATCGCGCAGACGGTCGCCAAGCCGAGCATGCGGGCGCTGGCCTCCGCCCTCATCGCGCTCACCGCGACCTGCTTCGGCCAGGGCGTCGGCCCGCTCGCCGTGGGCATGGTCAACGACGCCCTGAAGGGCGCTTACGGCGCCGACGCCGTGCGCTATTCGCTGCTCTCGGCGGCGGTCACGACCATTCTGGGGGCCCTCCTGTTCGTCTGGGCGGCGCGCTCGATCCGGGACGATATCGGCCGGGCGGCCGCCTGAGGCCGGTGCAGGCCTGCAAGCCCGGCGAAACCAACCGGGCGTATTCATGAAACCATTTTGCGGAACCCGCGAAACAATCCGGAAACAGACGGTCCTTACAAAAAGAGCCATAGACGGCGGCAAAGCCCGTCGGGAGGCTCAGATGAACCACTCCATCCACTCTGCTGATCGTGCGACCCACCTGAAGATCGTGGTGGTGGCGCTGGTAGCCGGCATCACGGTGGCCGGCTTCGGGATCGCAGCCCGCACCAATGCCGATTACAGCCAGACCGCCCAATCCGCCCACGTGATCAAGGCCGGCAAGCCGGTCGTGGTCACCAGCGCCGGGACGTCGGAGATCCGCTGACAACCCTGTTCCGGGATGACCAATGGCCGCCTGCGGGCGGCCTTTTCGTTTTCCAAACAATACTTAGCCGGCGAGGCCTGGCAAAGTGCAACATCCTTGACTTCACCCAGCCCCGCCTTTAAGTCCCCCCTCGTTCCGCGCGCTTTCAGCGAACCACGCGGGAGTAGCTCAGTTGGTTAGAGCGCCGGCCTGTCACGCCGGAGGTCGCGGGTTCGAGCCCCGTCTCTCGCGCCATTTTGGCAATTCCTTCATAGCCTTAGAACAAACTTCTACACGCCTTTCGCGGCTGTGACGGCGATTGCCGGCATCCGTCGAGAATTCGCGCCATAGTCAGCCCAAGCCCGAATCGTCTAGGCCTTCCAGGACTTGGAGGGATCCCCACGCTTTTAGCGGTTTTTCCGGGGCCCCTGTGATTGAGGAGGCCAGACATGGCTAAGAAAGACTCGGCCAAGAAGGATTCGGCCAAGAAGGATTCGGCGAAGAAGTCTGCCGCTCCCGCCACCATCACGCTCAAGCACCTCGCTGCCGACATTGCGGAGAGCCAGGACCTGTCGAAGAAGCGCGCTGAGGCCGTTCTGACCGACATGGTCGACCTGATCACCAAGCACCTGAAGAAGGGCGACCGTGTCCGGATCGTCGGGCTTGGAATCCTCCAGGTCCGCAAGCGCGCCGCCCGCACCGGCCGTAATCCCGCCACCGGCGAGCCCATTCACATCAAGGCCAGCAAGAAGGTCGCTTTTCGCCCGGTGAAGGAACTGAAAGAGGCGATCTGACCCCTCACGTTTCGTTAAGCCTGATCAGCGTCCTCCGGCCTCACCGCGCCCTGCTTTTCTGGTATACCGCCCCTCTCCCCTGACCCGGCGGTTTGACCAGAAATGTCCTCCCTCACCTTTTCGCATACCGTGACCGAGCGCTTCCTGCGCTACGTCACCATCGACACCCAGTCCGATCCGGAATCCCCGAGCTCGCCCTCGACGGAGAAACAGAAGGACCTCGGCCGTGTGCTCGCCGCCGAACTGAAGGCCATGGGTGTCGAGGACGCGCATCTCGACGACTTTGGCTACGTCTACGGAACGATCCCGGCGAACACGACCAAGAAGGTGCCGGTGATCTGCTTCTGCTCGCACATGGACACTTCGCCCGACGTCACCGGCAAGAACGTCAAGCCGCAGGTCGTGAAGAACTATCGCGGCGGCGACATCACGCTGCCCGGCGACACCAGCCAGGTGATCCGCTTCGCCGAGCATCCGGCGCTGAAAAACCAGATCGGCAACGACATCATCACCACCGACGGCACCACCCTGCTCGGCGCCGACAACAAGGCCGGCGTGGCCGAGATCATGGATGCCGCGCATTTTTTCATCAACAACCCGGACGTGAAGCACGGCACCATCAAGATCCTGTTCACGCCCGACGAGGAGATCGGCCGCGGCGTCGACAATGTCGACATCAAGAAGCTCGGCGCCGAGTTCGGCTACACCATGGACGGCGAGAGCGCCGGCTGCGTCGAGGACGAGACCTTCTCGGCGGACGGCGCCACCATCACCATCAATGGCGTCAGCGCCCATCCCGGCTATGCGAAGGGCAAGATGGAGCACGCGATCAAGATCGCCGCCGCCATCGTCGAGCGCCTGCCCCGCGAAGGCTGCTCGCCCGAGACGACATCAGGCAAGCAGGGCTTTCTGCATCCAATCGGGATCGAGGGCGCGCTGGAGCAGGCGACGCTCTCCTTCATCGTGCGCGACTTCACCGAGGACGGGCTGAAGGAAAAGGAGATCCTGCTCGAGAACATCGTCAAGGACGTGATGAAGGATTTTCCGCGCTCGACCTACACATTCGAGGTGCGGGAGCAGTACCGCAACATGAAGCAGGTGATCGATCGCCACCCGCACATTCTCGAATACGCCATCGAAGCGATCCGCCGCGCCGGCCTGCGCCCGATGCGCACCGCTATCCGCGGCGGCACCGACGGCTCGCGCCTGTCCTTCATGGGCCTGCCCTGCCCCAACATCTTCGCCGGCGAGCACGCGTTTCACTCCCGGCTCGAATGGGTCAGCCGGCAGGACATGGAGAAGGCGGTCCAGACCATCGTCCACCTCGCCATGATCTGGGAGGAGAAGGCCTAGCGCCTCTCGTCAAAAGGCAATATGGCCGGGATCGCTCCCGGCCATCTTCCTGCAGGTTACGGCACCGGCATCGCGCGCGGATTGCGATGGAAGCGGTTCGAGCTTGCCATCCAGTTCGGCAGCGGCTCTCCGTCGCGGTGCCGCCCGCCGGCCACCGCCGCAGCCCAGGCCACGGCAGCGCCGATCAGGGTTGCTGCGGCAACGGAGAAGGCGACGATGATGGAATTACGCCGCGCCCGATTGATCGCTGTCCTTGAATCCGCGATCAGCGCGTCAACCCGTCGTTCCGAGTCGGGTGCCGCGAGTCCCGTCAGCGCGGCCACCTGCTGCACCAGATAGGTGCGATCATCGGTGCTGACGCCGCTGTGGCTCGATGACGTCATCAGGATGCGTCCTGCTTCGGCGCGGGCTTCCCTGAGGTCCGTGTTAGGGGGCCGCCGCGGCGCGCGAAACAGCTTGTCCAGCTCGTAGCTCAACAGAGGCTCGGCGGCGGAGGTATTGCTCGCCGAACTGCGCATCGGCGAACGATCAATCGCAGCTGCGCCGAGTATCGCGAGCAGCGCGGCACCAAGCAGCACGGCAAGCGCCCAGGACATCAGGCCATGCAGCCCGTCCCGCCGTTCGCCGTCGTCTTCGATCGTTGTGATCGCCGGGGCTGGTCGCGTTGTCCGGCCGGCGACATAGCCGCCGAAGCCGAAGCTGATAATCGCCTGGATGATCAGATACAGCCCCGACAGCAAGGCCAGGGCCGCCGATGCATCGCGCCATGTCGGCGAGGCTGAACTGACGCCCAGACCGACGGCGACTCCAAAGCCGACCAGGATGAACGACATTGCGCCGGCAGCCAAAGCGCCTGCGATGACCGAGCTCCACTGGATGGTGCGCCGGTCGTCGGCAGCGACGCCGCCGCCTTCCATGATCTCTTCCCGTATGAGAGTTTCCATCGTCATCGCCGCTCTCTCAGCGCAGGCCGAAGAACGACAGGATCGCCATGACCACCACGATCAAGCCGATGAGATAAATCAATCCGTCCATGGTCCGTCCTCCTCGATTTCTCCTCGTCGCTAATCACAACGAAGAAAGAACGTTCCAAACTGGACCGAGGCGCGGGAACGAACTGGCGCGCTGCGGATTATCTGTCCAAGTCCCAAGGATGAAGTTTGTGAGCACGAAAGCCCCAGCCGGTCAGTCCTGGCTGGGGCTTTCTTTTGGGCGGCGGTTCCTGTCCTATGTTAACGACGCCGGCTCTCCGATCATCAAGGATGCGATCGGGGCGGAACCTCCGGATCGGGAGAGCGGCGTGGATCGCAGAACCGCGTGCCTTCATCAGGCAGATGCATTCCGGGAAAAGGCAATCGCCGATCCCGAGCACCACGACCAGTGGATTGATGAAGCCATCAAATGGCTGGAACGCGCCATGGAAGCCGGCTGTCGCGCCGTCGTGACGGTCGAAGCCGGCGATTTGCCGAATGCAGCAAGCGGAGCGTCAGCCGATGCCCAGTTGAGCCTGATCACGCGCCAATAAGAAGCGCTGTCGTCTTCGCCATCGCTGCGGCGATTGTTCCAGGGGCGTAACAATGTTGCGGGTCGACACTGTTCCCGCCCCCATGCTAGGCCGGACACAGACCGCAACCAGAGTGAAATCGTGCTCGCGAACCGCCAGCCCTCAGGATCATGCCGACCGCGCAACTGGCGCGGGCTGCTGTCTGTGCTGATCGCGGTTGTCTACCTGCTCGCGGGAGTGCTGCATGGCCCGCACGACATCGACGTCACCACGCCCGGTGGCGGCTCGGAGATCAGCGCCGTCCTTGATGGCTCCGCAGATCACAACGACCACAAGGCCATCGGCGGGCATCATTGCCATGGCTGCTTCTCGGTGACGGTGGCGCAGCCGGCGCCACCGGCCGCATCGATCGGGCTCGTGTCCGCATCGCGCCCGCAACGCGCATCCCGGCTCGCCGGCATTAATCTCGATACCGACTCCCCGCCTCCCAAACATATGGCCTGAACGGATTGGTCGGGCGCTCCGCGCCCATGAGGTTCATCCTTCAAAGGTCGGTTTCATGTTTTGCAGGGGAATGGCCGCGCGCCTGGCGTGCGCGGCAGCGTGTCTGATTGCCGGATTGGCGCTTGCGCCGTCTCACGCCCAGACTCTGACGATGCGCAGCGCGCTCTCGCGCGCGCTGGCCACAAGCCCGCGGCTGACCGCGGCGGAGCGCGATGTCGGCATCGCCACGGGCCAGCGCATCCAGGCAGGTGCGCTTCTCAATCCGGAGCTGACCTACGAACAGGACAATTCGTTCGGGTCCGGCATCTATCGCGGCACGCGATCGGCCGAGACCACGCTCCAGATCAGCCAGGCCTTCGAGCTGTTTGGCAAGCGCGACGCGCGGATTGCCGCGGGTGTCGCCGGCATCGAGGTCGCCGCGATCCAGCGCAAGGCCGTCAGGCTGGAGGTGCTGTCGGAGACCGCGATCGCTTTCCTCAGCGTGCTCGGCGCGCAGCGGCGCATCCAGATCCTCGACGAGCAGATCACCGCCATTGACCGGCTGACGCCGCTTTTGCGCCGCCGCGTCGAGGCCGGTGCCTCCTCGCCGGCCGAGACCGGCCGTGCGGAAGTGGCATCCGCCCTGGTGAAGGCCGACCGCGAGCGCTTCAAGGCGACGCTGGCCAGCGCCCGGCGCGAGCTTGCGGTCCTGATGGGCGACGCGGCACCGAAATTCGGCGAGGTCTCCGGACGGCTCGACACCATGGGACGGCCGCCGACATTCCAGTCGGTCGTCGCCGCGATCGATGCCAATCCGCAGCTGGTGCGCTGGACCGCGATCTATGCCCAGCGCAACGCCGAGCTGTTGCTGGCGCGGCTGCGGCCCTATCCCGACGTGCGGATCGCCGCCGGCTGGCGCCATTTCAACGAGACCAATGACGACGCGGCGCGCCTCACCGTCTCGGTGCCGATCCCCGTGTTCGACCAGAACCAGGGCAATATCCTCTCGGCGCAGGAAAGCCTTGCCAAGACCAGGGCCGAGCGCGAGGCCAACCGCAACACGCTGATCGTGGTCGCCGGCCGCGCCTACGACTCGCTGCAGGGCTCGCTGCGCGAGCTGGCGGTGCTGCGCGAGAGCGCCATTCCCAAGGCCACCGAAGCCTCGGACGCGATCGCGCAAGGCTACGGCCAGGGCCGCTTCAGCCTGCTCGAAGTGCTCGACGCCCAGGCCAGCGTCACCCAGGCGCGGCTGCGCGAGCAGGAGGCACTGCAGAATTTCCACGCGGGGGTGGCGACCATCGAAGGCCTCGTCGGCAATCCCTTCACGCTGGCGCGGGAGAGCGCACGATGAAGACGTCCTCCACCATCCTCGTCGCATTGTTTGCCGCCGCGCTTGGCACCGCACTTGGCGCTTACGGCTATTCCCTGCTCGGCCCGGCCAGGGTCGAGCATGCCGAACACGCCGCGGACAAGAAGCCGGAGAAGCCGAACGACCATGTCGAACAGGACGAGCACGGCGCCGACCGCATCCGCATCTCCGACGTCAAACTCGCCGCCGCGGGCGTGACGCTGGCGGAGGCCGGGAGCATCACGCTGACCGACACGCTCGCCTTCAACGGCATCCTGCGCGCCAACCAGGAAGCCGTGGTGCAGGTGACGCCGCGCTTTCCCGGCGTCGCCAAATCGATCCAGAAGCGCATCGGCGACAGGGTCGGCAAGGACGATCTGCTCGCCGCGATCGAGAGCAACCAGAGCCTCACCGTCTACGAGCTCAAGGCGCCGCTTGCCGGCACGGTCATCGAGCGGCAGATCTCGCTCGGCGAATACGCCTCCGAGCAGAAGCCGGCCTTCGTCGTCGCCGACCTCACCACCATCTGGGTCGATCTGTCGATCTATCGCCAGGACCTGCGGCGTGTCCGCCTCAACGACGAGGTGCTGATCGATCCCGACGACGGCCGCGGCGAGATCAAGGGCACGATCTCCTACATGGCCCCGATTGGATCGAGCGAGACCCAGACCGCGCTGGCGCGCGTGGTGCTGCCAAATCCGGACGGGCGTTTGCGTCCCGGCCTGTTCGTCACGGCACGGCTGATCCTCGCCGCTCGCAACGTCGCGGTCGCGGTGCGCCGAAGCGCGATCCAGACCCTGGAGAACCGGACCATCGTGTTCGTCCGCGAGGATGGCGACAAGATCGAGGCGCGCCCGGTGGAGCTTGGCGATTCCGATCCCCGCCATGTCGAGATCAGGGCCGGTCTATCGGCCGGCGAGCATTACGTCGCGGAAAACAGCTTCGTCGTGAAGGCGGAGATGGGCAAGGGCGAGGCCGAGCATGATTGAGCGCCTCATCGCGGTTTCGCTGCAGCAGCGCTGGCTGGTCCTGCTGCTCGCGCTCGGCGCCGTCGCCTTCGGCGCCTGGAATTTCCAGCGCCTGCCAATCGACGCCGTCCCTGACATCACCAACGTCCAGGTCCAGATCAATACCCGTGCCCCCGGCTATTCGCCGCTGGAAACCGAGCAGCGCATCACCTTCCCCGTCGAGACCGCGATGGGCGGGCTGCCGAAACTCGACTACACCCGCTCGCTGTCGCGCTACGGCCTGAGCCAGGTGACGGTCGTGTTCAAGGACGGCACCGACATCTATTTCGCCCGCCAGCTCGTCGGCGAGCGCATCCAGCAGGCAAAGGACCAGCTTCCGGCCGGCGTCGAGGTCGCGATGGGACCAGTCTCGACCGGGCTCGGCGAAATCTTCATGTACACCGTCGAGGCCAAGGCGGGCGCGAAGACGCAAAGCGGCCACGACTATTCGCTGACCGATTTGCGCACCGTGCAGGACTGGATCATCAAGCCGCAGCTTCGCAACGTGCCGGGGGTGATCGAGGTCAACACCATCGGCGGCTTCGAGCGGCAATTCCATGTGCTGCCCGATCCCGGCAAGCTGATGGCCTACCGGCTCGGCTTTCGCGACGTCATGACGGCGCTCGCCGCCAACAATGCCAATGTCGGCGCCGGCTATATCGAGCGCAACGGCGAGCAATATCTGGTTCGCTCGCCGGGCCAGGTCGGCAATGTCGGCGAGATCAGGGACATCGTCATCGGCTCGCGCGGCGGCAATCCCGTCAGGATCAGGGATATCGCTGTTGTCACCGAAGGCCGCGACCTGCGCACCGGAGCCGCGACGCGCGATGGCGAGGAAACCGTGCTCGGCACCGCCATGCTGTTGATTGGCGAGAACAGCCGCACCGTGGCGCGTCGTGTCGCGGCCCGGCTCGAGGAGATCGCCAAATCGCTGCCCGACGGCGTCGTGACGCGGACCGTCTATGACCGCACCGATCTGGTCGAAGCCACCATCCGCACCGTCGAGAACAATTTGGTGGAAGGCGCGGCACTGGTCGTGGCTGTGCTGTTCCTGATCCTCGGCAACATCCGCGCCGCGCTCGTGGTGGCCTGCGTCATTCCGCTGTCCATGGCTATGACGGTCACCGGCATGGTCGAGACCAAGGTCAGTGCGAACCTGATGAGCCTGGGCGCGATCGATTTCGGCATCATCGTCGACGGAGCTGTGATCATCGTCGAGAACTGCCTGCGCGTGCTGGCCGAGGCCCAGCGCGAGAAAGGCGGGTTGCTCACGATGTCCGAACGGCTGCGTGCGATCCAGCGCGGGTCGAGCGAGGTGATCAAGCCGAACCTGTTCGGAACGCTGATCATCGCGGTGGTCTACCTGCCAGTGCTGACGCTGACCGGCGTCGAAGGCAAGATGTTCACCCCGATGGCGCTGACGGTGCTGATGGCGCTGGGCGCCGCGGTGCTGTTCTCGATCACCTTCGTGCCGGCCGCGGTCGCCATCTTCGTCACCGGCAAGGTGTCCGAACACGAAAACCTGTTCATGCGGCTGGCGAAGCGCGCCTACCTCCCCCTGCTCCGGCTGGCGATCGACAACCGCTTCGGCGTCGCAATCATGGCAGCCATCATCGTGGTCGCAAGCTGTGTTGCCGCCGCGCGCATGGGCGGTGAGTTCATTCCGAGCCTGGACGAAGGCGACGTCGCGCTGGCCTCGATCCGGATTCCCGGCACCAGCCTGACCCAGTCGCTGGACCTGCAAAAGGCGCTGGAGAAGCGCATCAAGCAGATTCCGGAGGTGAAGGAGTTCTTCACCCGCATCGGCACCGCGGAGATCGCAACCGACCCGATGTCGCCGGCGCAGACCGACGGCTACATCATGCTGAAGCCGCGCGCCGAATGGCCCGACCCGGGCAGGTCCAAGTCGGACGTGATCGAGGCCATCGACCGTGCCGCCGACGACATCCCCGGCAGCGCCTATGAAATCTCCCAGCCGATCCAGTTCCGTGTCAACGAGCTGATCTCCGGCGTGCGCAGCGACGTCGGCGTCAAGATCTTCGGCGACGACCTCGACATCCTGCAAGGCGCGGCAAAACAGGTGGAGACCGCGATCCGCGGCATCCGCGGCGCCAGCGACGTCAAGATCGAGCAGGTCTCGGGCCTGCCGATCCTCACCGTTCGTCTCGACCGCCAGGCACTCGCCCGGTACGGGCTCAGCATCAGCGAGGTGCAGGGCATCGTCGAGATCGCGGTGGGCGGCAAGTCGGCCGGCAAGCTGTTCGAGGGCGACCGCCGCTTCGACATCGTCGTGCGCCTGCCGGAACATCTGCGCGGCAATCTCGAAGCCATCAGGGCGATCCCGATCCCGCTGCCGCCGGGTGAGGAAGCAACAATCGGTGCGCCGATCCGGACCGCACTGCCCGGCTCCCCCCTCGCCCAGATGCGCTATGTGCCGCTGTCGTCGGTCGCAACCGTCGATGCGACGCCCGGCCCGAACCAGATCAGCCGGGAGAACGGCAAGCGGCGCATCGTCGTCACCGCCAATGTCCGCGCGCGCGATCTCGGCTCCTTCGTCACCGAGGCCGAGGCAGCCGTCGCGGAGAAGGTCAAGCTGCCGCCGGGCTACTGGATAGGCTGGGGCGGACAGTTCGAGCAACTGGTCTCCGCGACCAAGCGGCTGACGCTCGTGGTGCCGGTGGCATTGCTGCTGGTGTTCCTGCTGCTGTTCATGGGCATGGGATCGGCGGCGGATGCGGCCCTCGTGTTCTCCGGCGTGCCGCTGGCGCTGACCGGCGGCGTCATGGCGCTGCTGCTGCGCGGCATTCCCTTATCCATCAGCGCCGGCGTCGGCTTCATCGCGCTGTCGGGCGTGGCCGTGCTCAACGGGCTCGTCATCATCGCCTTCATCGAGCGGCTGCGCAGCGAGGGGCACCCCGTTGCCGACGCGGTGCGCGAGGGCGCGCTGACACGCCTGCGTCCGGTGCTGATGACGGCGCTGGTGGCGTCCCTCGGCTTCGTGCCGATGGCCCTTGCCACCGGGGCCGGTGCCGAGGTGCAGCGGCCGCTTGCGACCGTGGTGATCGGCGGCATCATCTCCTCGACCGTCCTGACGCTGCTGGTGCTGCCGGCGCTTTACGTGCTGTTCCGCCGTGACGGGGCTGCCGAAACGCCTACAATGGCGCCTGATTTGGCAGCTTCCGGGGAGCGCTAGAGGTGGGCAGCCACGACCATCACGGCCATCGTCACCATGATCATAGCCACGGCCATGATCACGATCATGGTGGCCACGCCCATGTCCATGCGCCCGCCAGCTTCGGCAAGGCATTCGCGATCGGTATTTCGCTCAACACCGCGCTGGTCGTGGCCGAGGCCGTCTACGGCTATATCGGCAACTCCACCGCCCTGCTTGCCGACGCCGGCCATAATCTTTCCGACGTGCTCGGCCTGGTCGTGGCCTGGTGCGCGTCGATCGCTGCGCGGCGCGCGCCCAGCGGCCGCTTCACCTATGGCCTGCGCGCCTCCACCATCCTGGCGGCACTGGCGAACGCGGTGTTCCTGCTTGTCGCAACCGGCGCGATCGGCTGGGAAGCGTTTTTGCGCTTGCGCGAACCGGAGCCCGTCGCCGGCATCACCGTGATGGTGGTCGCCGGCATCGGCATCCTCATCAACGGTTTTACCGCCATGCTGTTCGCGCGCGGACGCAAGGACGACATCAACATCGAAGGCGCCTATCTGCACATGGCGGCCGACGCCGCGGTCTCGCTCGGCGTCGTCATCTCGGCGGCGCTGATCATCTGGACCGGCTGGCTCTGGCTCGATCCCGTCACCAGCCTCGTCATCTGCGCCACCATTCTCTGGAGCACCACCAGCCTGCTCCGCGGCTCCATCGACATGTCGATGGCGGCAGCGCCCAGGGGCACCGACATTGCCGCGATTAGGGTGTTTCTGCTGGCACGTCCCGGTGTCACTGCGATCCACGATCTCCACGTCTGGCCGATCTCGACCACCGAGACGGCGCTGACCTGCCACCTCGTCATGCCCACCGGCGCCGGCGATGCGTTCCTGATGGAAACCGCGCAGATGCTGAAGAGCTCCCATCGCATCGGTCACACCACCCTTCAGGTCGAGACCCATCCCGACAACGGCTGCGCCCTGGCGCCGGATGATGTGGTGTGAAGAGTTTCCGTGTCGGCTAAACCTGAGATGTCGTCCCGGCGAAGGCCGGGACCCATAACCACAGGAAGTCGTTTGGGGAAGACTCGTGGTTGTCAGCTTCGCGCCACAACCACTCCTAGGCGTATGGGTCCCGGCCTTCGCCGGGACGACACCGAGTATGTTGCACACAGCTTGCGTTACAGCGACTTTTGAACAGCGGCGCCTACGCCGCCTTTGCCGTCACGATCCAGATGGCGCCCTGCAGCGCGACCGACTGCCCCTTCAGGAACGGCGTCAACATCTCGCGGATCGAGGCTTTTGCCGCGGCATACGTCTCGGGAGGATGGCCCTGCAGCGCGCGGCTGGCGGGGCCGATCTGGAGCGAGCCCTCGACCGCGGCATCGAGCCCGCCGCCGATCGCGACATCCATCGCGAGATTGTGCGGCTCCATCGCGACGTCGACGAAGCCAGCGCCTTTCAGGATGCGCGTCACGCGCTCTTCGGAGGCGAAGGCGAACGGACCCGGCTCGTCCGGCCCGACCGGCGGCATTTTGGGCACGTGTTTGTAGACCGCCATCAGCGGCGCCATCATCCACGGATTTTCCTTCGGCTCGCGCCAGCAGGCAAACGCCAGCCGCCCCGTTGGCTTCAGCGCGCGACGGAGGTTGGTGAAAGACGCGATGGGATCGGCGAAGAACATCACGCCGAACCGCGAGGCGAGCAGATCAAAACTCGCCGGCTCGAATGGATGCACTGTCGCATCCGCGAGCACGAAATCGAGCGGCAACCCTTTCGGCGCGAACGCGCGCGCTTGCGATAGCATGGGTTCGGACACATCGAGGCCGAGCGCAAAACCATCGGGCGCGACAGCCTTCGCGAACGCGAACGTCGTCGCACCGGAGCCGCAGCCGACATCGAGAACGCGCTCGCCCGGCTTCGGCCTGGCGCGCTCGATCAGCACGTCGGCGATGGGTCCAAGCAGGCTCTCCTGCGCCGCATGGCGATCGGCCCAGCGCTGCCCGCTGGGGCCGTTCCAGTAAGCGATCTGGTCGGCGTTCTGCTCGTGTCCGCTTGGTTGTTGCATCAGGGCCTCTGTGGCTCGGTATCGCCCGCCTGCGCCTATCGGCTTCGGCGCGGCAGCCTTCGTTCGCTTCGCGCTAATAACGTGTGAGGCTGGCTCGCCGAGCCGAAGCTCGCGAAGCGAGCAAAGGCTGGTGGGCGGTGAGAGATTCGAACTCCCGACCCTCTCGGTGTAAACGAGATGCTCTAACCAGCTGAGCTAACCGCCCCTCGCCGCTTCTTTATCCCCACCTGCCCCGAACGGGCAAGCGCGGAACGCCAATTCCTGGGTCTCAATCTCCCGGCCGGCCCGGCAGCAGTGGCACCGCGTCGATCCACACCGCCGCCGACTGGCACCAGATCTGCCTGACGGGCCGCAATTTGTCGCGCTGGCGGATGCTGCCCCAGCGGATGCCCCAGTCGTCGGCCTGGTCGCCCTCGCCGCTCGTGAAAAGCGGGGAACCGCACTCGGCGCAGAAGTGCTGGAAGCGCATCCGGCCGTTGTCGCCGCGCTTGCCGTAGATTTTTGGCGTGCCGGCGGTCAGCTTGACGTCGGCCTTGGTGCAGATCGCCGTCACCCGGAACGGCGATCCCGTTAGGGTCTGGCAGTCCCGGCAATGGCAGACCGACACCGTCTCGGGATCGATCTCCGCTTCAAAGGTGATCGCGCCGCAATGGCATTGCCCGTCGATGTGCATTGTCGTCATCCGCTGCCCCACAACAAAAACGGCGCCCGAAGGCGCCGTTTTATCATCTTTTCGAGCTGCGATCTCAGTGAGCGGTCAGGCCGCCGGCGGCTTCGTCGCCGTCCGGCTTCACCGTCACCTTGGTGTCCTCTTCCCAGACGATCGGCACCGGCTTCTTCACCAGCGCCTTGGCGACGACGTCGTCGAGGCGCGAGACCGGGATGATCTCCATGCCGCCCTTGATCGCATCGGAAATCTCCGTGAGATCCTTGGCGTTGTCCTCGGGGATCAGCACCGTCTTGATGCCGCCGCGGGCAGCAGCCAGCAGCTTCTCCTTCAGGCCGCCAATCGGCAACACGCGGCCGCGCAGCGTGATCTCGCCGGTCATCGCGACATCGTGGCGGACCGGGATGCCGGTCATGACCGAGATGATCGCGGTGGCCATCGCCACGCCCGCCGATGGACCGTCCTTCGGCGTCGCGCCTTCCGGCACGTGCACGTGGATGTCGCGCCGGTCGAACAGCGGCGGCTCGATGCCGTAGACGATCGCCCGCGAGCGGACATAGGACGCCGCCGCCGAGATCGATTCCTTCATCACGTCACGCAGATTGCCCGTGACCGTCATCTTGCCCTTGCCGGGCATCATGACGCCTTCGATCGTCAGCAGCTCGCCGCCGACATCGGTCCAGGCGAGGCCGGTGACGATACCGACCTGCGGCTCGCTCTCGATCTCGCCGTAGCGGTACTTCGGCACGCCGAGCAGCTCTTCCAGAGTCTTCTCGGTGACCTTGACCGACTTCTTCTTGGAGATCATCAGCTCCTTCACCGCCTTGCGGGCGAGTGTGGAGAGCTCACGCTCCAAATTGCGCACGCCCGCTTCGCGGGTGTAGCGGCGGATCAGAAGCAGCAGCGCGTCGTCGTCGATCGAGAACTCCTTGGAATCCAGGCCGTGCTTGGACACCGCATTCGGGATCAGGTGCTTGCGCGCGATCTCGACCTTCTCGTTCTCGGTGTAGCCCGCGATCCGGATGATCTCCATGCGGTCCATCAGCGGCCCGGGAATATTCAGCGTATTCGCGGTCGTGATGAACATCACGTTGGAGAGATCGTAGTCGACCTCGAGATAGTGGTCGTTGAAGGTCGCGTTCTGCTCGGGGTCGAGGACCTCGAGCAGCGCCGAGGACGGATCGCCGCGGAAATCGGCGCCCATCTTGTCGATCTCGTCCAGCAGGAACAGCGGATTGGACGACTTCGCCTTCCGCATCGACTGGATGATCTTGCCGGGCATCGAGCCGATATAGGTGCGGCGGTGACCGCGGATCTCGGCCTCGTCGCGCACGCCGCCGAGCGACACGCGCACGAACTCACGCCCGGTCGCCTTCGCGATCGACTTGCCGAGCGAGGTCTTGCCGACGCCGGGAGGGCCGACGAGGCACAGGATCGGGCCGGTCAGCTTGTTGGCGCGCGACTGCACGGCGAGGTACTCGACGATGCGGTCCTTGACCTTCTCCAGCCCGTAGTGATCGGCATCCAGAACCGCCTGCGCGGCTGCCAGATCCTTCTTCACCTTGGACTTCTTGTTCCACGGGATCGACAGCAGCCAATCCAGATAGTTGCGCACGACGGTCGCTTCCGCGGACATCGGCGACATCTGGCGCAGCTTCTTCAATTCATGCTGCGCCTTCTCGCGCGCTTCCTTGGAGAGCTTGGTCTTGGAGATCTTCTCTTCGAGATCGGCGAGTTCGTCGCGACCGTCGTCGTCGCCGAGCTCCTTCTGGATCGCCTTCATCTGCTCGTTGAGATAGTACTCGCGCTGGGTCTTCTCCATCTGGCGCTTGACGCGCGAGCGGATGCGCTTCTCGACCTGGAGCACCGAGATCTCGCTCTCCATCAGGCCCAGCACCTTCTCGAGCCGCTGCGTGACCGACAGCGTCTCCAGGATGCCCTGGCGATCCGCGATCTTGACGGCGAGATGCGAGGCGACGGTGTCGGCGAGCTTGGCGAAATCGGTGATCGCCTGCACGACGCCGACGACCTCGGCCGAGATCTTCTTGTTGAGCTTCACATAGCTCTCGAAGTCGGACACGACCGAGCGCGCCATGGCCTCGGCCTCGACCGACTTCGCATCGGTGTCGGCGAGCGCAATCGCGGTCGCTTCGTAATAGTCGGCGCGGTCAGTGTACTTCTGCACGCGCGCACGCTCGAGCCCTTCGACCAGCACCTTCACGGTGCCGTCGGGAAGCTTCAAGAGCTGGAGCACGCTGGCAAGCGTACCGGTCTCGTAGATGGAATCGGGTGCCGGATCATCGTCGGACGCGTTCTTCTGGGTCGCGAGCATGATCAGCGCGTCGTTCTTCATCACCTCCTCGAGCGCGCGGATCGACTTCTCGCGGCCGACGAAGAGCGGAACGATCATGTGCGGGAAGACGACGATGTCGCGCAGGGGCAGCACGGGATAGGCGTGCGTTTCGCCATGGACGATGGTTGGCCTGGGTTTTGGATTGGTCATGGCCTTTTCCTTTTGCTTTGCCCCCTTGCACGCAGCCCGCCATGCTCATGCGCAACCGCCACAAGGTGCCGAGGTGATCCACAAAACCGGTCGGTCCTTTTGAGATTGGACCGGCCTGCCGGATCGGAACTGAGGCGAATCTTGAAGAGAATTTTTGCTCGCCGCCGACATTAGGTGGCTATCGACCCGGGGGGTGTCAAGTCATTGAAGACGCGCGCCATCAGGCGCTTACGCACGCAAATAAGCGACGCAACACCGGCTGCGGAGATACTTTCCGCAGCCCTTGCTTGAGGAGACGATTGGAGCGTTCCAGCGCCGAAATCAGGCGCTGGCGTTCTCGACGGCGCGATCGGACCGATCGGCGTAGATGTAGAGCGGACGCGCCGTTCCTTCCACGACTTCGCGGGAAATCACGACTTCTTCCACACCTTCGAGGCCCGGCAGGTCGAACATGGTCTCGAGCAGGATCGCCTCGAGGATCGAACGGAGTCCGCGCGCACCGGTCTTGCGCTCGATCGCCCTGCGGGCAACCGCGCCAAGCGCCTCGTCGGCGAAGGTCAGCTCGATGTTCTCCATCTCGAACAGCCGCTGGTACTGCTTGACCAGCGCGTTCTTCGGCTCGACCAGGATCTTCTTGAGCGAAGCCTCGTCCAGATCCTCCAGCGTCGCCACGACGGGCAGACGGCCGACGAATTCCGGGATCAGGCCGTACTTCAGGAGATCCTCCGGCTCGACGTGACGGAAGATTTCGCCGGTGCGGCGGTCTTCCGGCGCGAGCACCTGGGCGGCGAAACCGATCGAGGTCGAACGTCCGCGTGCCGAAATGATCTTTTCGAGGCCCGAGAACGCACCACCGCAGATGAACAGGATGTTGGTGGTGTCCACCTGCAGGAATTCCTGCTGCGGATGCTTGCGGCCGCCCTGCGGCGGGACCGAAGCCACCGTGCCTTCCATGATCTTGAGCAGCGCCTGCTGCACGCCCTCACCCGACACGTCGCGCGTGATCGAGGGATTGTCGGACTTGCGGCTGATCTTGTCGATTTCGTCGATGTAGACGATGCCGCGCTGGGCACGCTCGACGTTGTAGTCGGCGGCCTGGAGCAGCTTCAAGATGATGTTCTCGACGTCCTCGCCGACATAGCCGGCTTCGGTCAGCGTCGTCGCATCCGCCATCGTGAACGGCACGTCCAGGATGCGGGCGAGCGTCTGCGCGAGCAGCGTCTTGCCCGAGCCGGTCGGACCGATCAGCAGGATGTTCGACTTCGCAAGCTCGACGTCGTTGTGCTTGGTCTGGTGGTTAAGGCGCTTGTAGTGATTGTGCACCGCGACCGAGAGGACCTTCTTCGCATGGTTCTGTCCGATCACGTAATCGTCCAGCACCTTGCAGATTTCCTTCGGCGTCGGAATCCCGTCGCGCGACTTCACCAGCGAGGATTTGTTCTCCTCGCGAATGATGTCCATGCAGAGCTCGACGCACTCGTCGCAAATGAAGACCGTGGGACCCGCGATCAGTTTGCGAACTTCGTGCTGGCTCTTGCCGCAGAACGAGCAATACAGCGTGTTCTTGGAGTCGCTCGTGCCGACCTTACTCATTCATGTCTCCGTCCGCGGTTCGATCCCGTCCGCTCGATCGCCCTATTCCGGCACGACAGCCGGTACAGTCCTTCAAATAGAGCAAATTCCGTACCAAAAAAGACCCTACGCGTTACATGCCGTGCGAATCACGGTCACTCGATTCCCCGCGATCATAGCCGATCAGTCGTAGCGAACCATGCTGTCACCCGACTATCAAGAATTCGCTAATCGGAGGTCGCCGGCTACCCGTGACAATACCGTGATTTCCGGTCTTGGCACGGGCGAAGTGATCGAAATCACCCCGGCGTTGCTGGATTGCCACGAAAAACAAGCACGAAACCGGAACTTTCTGCCTGTCGCAGGGCGCAAAACTACGTTTTGCGACGCGCGCACGTGTCCTTAACGTGAACGCTCCCTGATGGCGCCGGCGAGCCCGGAGGGTTCGCCGCCGCAGTAGTGCTACGGGGTCTTCGGCGCCGCGGTTTCCTCGGCGCGCTTGTCGATGACCCTGTCGACCAGGCCGAACTCCTTGGCGTCGCTCGCGGTCAGGAACTTATCGCGTTCCAACGCGTCTTCGATCGCCTTGTAGGTCTGGCCGGTGTGCTTCACGTAGATCTCGTTGAGCCGCTTCTTCAGGTTCAGGATTTCCTGGGCGTGCAGCATGATGTCGGTGGCCTGGCCCTGGAAGCCGCCGGAGGGCTGATGCACCATGATGCGCGCGTTCGGCAGCGAGAAGCGCATGTCCTTCTCGCCGGCGCAGAGCAGCAGCGAGCCCATCGAGGCGGCCTGGCCCGTGCACAGCGTCGAGACCGGCGGGCGAATGAACTGCATGGTGTCGTAGATCGCGAGGCCCGACGTCACCACGCCGCCCGGCGAGTTGATGTACATCGAGATTTCCTTCTTCGGATTTTCCGCCTCGAGGAACAACAGCTGCGCGACGATCAGCGTCGACATGCCGTCCTCGACCGGCCCGGTCAGGAAGATGATGCGCTCTTTCAGAAGGCGCGAGAAAATGTCGTAGGCGCGCTCGCCACGGTTGGTCTGCTCGACCACCATGGGCACGAGGTTCATGTAGGTTTCAACCGGATCGCGCATGAGTCACCTAGGGTTTTGAAGAGGCGGACATCGCCAGGCCCGGCTGCCAGTCGGGGCTGGATCTGCCGGAAGGCCGATGGACGTCCCGTGATGCAGGAACTTGGTAGACGAACTTGGTAAGGCGTAGCGACAGATATAGCCCAATTCGCGCCTGACAAGTGCGGAGCGAATTAAGGCTTAATCCGTGGGGCAGTTGAAGCTGATTCGTACAAAGAGGCCCAGCCGGCCACCTGGCTAGCTCGACCTCTTTGCTGATCATCCTTAATGCAAGGCTATCCCAAGGGCTCGCCTAGAGCCCTCAAGCGGCGGTCTTTTCCGCCTCGTCGTCCTTGTAGAGATCGTCGCGCGAAACCTTCTTCTCGGTCACGTTGGCGAGCTCGAGGATGAAGTCGACCACCTTGTCCTCATAGATCGGTGCACGAAGCTGGGCCAACGCTTGGGCGTTGCTGCGGTAATAGTCCCAGACCTCCTTCTCGCGGCCCGGCATCGAGCGCGCCCGCTCGATCACGGCGCGGCCGACCTCGTCGTCGGTCACGGAGATCTTGTTCTTCTCGCCGATCTCGGAGAGCACGAGGCCGAGCCGCACGCGGCGATCGGCGATCTTGCGGTACTCTTCCTTGGCGGCGTCTTCAGTGGTGTCCTCGTCGGCGAAGGTCTTGCCGGCGGAGTCCATCTCGGCCTTCACCGAGTTCCACATCAAGTTGAACTCCTCGTCCACCAGCGAGGGCGGAGCCTCGAAGCGATGGGTCTCGTCGAGGCGGTCGAGCAGCGCACGCTTGACGCGCTGGCGCGTCGCGGTCGCGAACTCGGCGACCAGCCGCTCGCGCGCCGCTTCCTTCAGCTTGTCCAGCGATTCGAGGCCGAGCGTCTTGGCGAACTCGTCGTCGATCGCGAGATCCTGCGGCGCCTCGATCAGCGTCGCGGTGGTCTCGAACTCGGCCGGCTGGCCGGCGAGCTTGTCGTTCATGTAGTTCTTGGGAAACGCCACCTTCAGCGTGCGGGTCTCGTCGGTGGCGATGCCGGTGAGCTGCTCTTCGAAGCCGGGGATGAAGGTGTTGGATCCGATCACGACCTGGATGCCCTCGCCGGCGCCGCCCTCGAAGGGCTCGCCGTTGATGGTGCCCTTGAAGGCGACGGTGACGCGATCGCCCGACTCGGCCTTGGCGCCCTCGCCCTTCGCGGCATAGCCACGGTTCGAATCGGCGATGCGCTTGATCGCCTCGTCGACGTCGGCGTCGGTGACTTCGGCGACGGGCTTCTCGACCTCGAAGGTCTTGAAGTCGGCGAGCGCGATCGACGGCACCACTTCGATCGCAACCGTGTAGGTCAGATCGGTTTTGCCGTTGAGCAGCTCCTCGACCTCGGCCTGCTCGGTCGGCATGGTGATCTTCGGTTCGGTCGCCAAGCGGAAGCCGCGCTCGGAGAACAGCTGCGTGTTGGTGTCGCGGATGGTCTGGTCGATGGTCTCGGCCATCACCGAGCGGCCATAGACCTTCTTGAGGTGCGTGACCGGCACCTTGCCGGGGCGGAAGCCGTTGATTTTGACCTTGTCCTTGAGGTCGACGAGCTTGGCACCGGCCTTGGCGTCGAGATCAGACGCGGGAACGCTGATCTTGAACTCGCGCTTCAAACCTTCCGAGAGGGTTTCTGTGACCTGCATGGTGTCCAATCTTCTTCTCGTTCGGTCCCGGCGCGCATGCGTCGGGACGCTGTCATTAATCGATCCGGCGCGAGGCGAACGCCTCAACGCCGGTGGTTCATCGGACCGGCTTCCGGCGGACAAATATCCGCGCGGGAGCAGATCGCGTAATCCGTGCAAACGCTGAAAGCGCTTGGTGCGGGCGGAGGGACTCGAACCCCCACAACTTTCGTCACTGGAACCTAAATCCAGCGCGTCTACCAGTTCCGCCACGCCCGCGTAAATTTGCATCAAGACCGGCCGCGATGCCGCGGGCGGCGGGCTTATAGCATGTGCCCGCCTGTTCGCAGCAAAAAAATGGCCCGATAGAGGCAGGCTTCAACTAGGCACGACGGCTGGACTTATCCAGCACGGCGTGGTCCGGATCGGCCATGAAAACGCGGATATTCGACCCGACGAGGCGCGAGGTTTTGGCCGGACTTGGAGCCTCGTCAGCCGGGCTGATGGGGGGCGGCGCAAGCCCGCTCGTGACCGCCCAGCTCGCGCTTCAGGCAAGGCCGGCAACGCTGGCTCTGAGGCCGGATCAGCCGGCTACCCCCGTCTGGGAGCTGGCCGCCGTCAGCCACCTGGGGGATGTCCGTCTCAAGCGGGGCGACCGCTGCGAGGTCGTCTTCCGCAACGACCTGCCTGTCCCGCTTGCACCAGTCTGGTACGGCCTCAATGGCCCGGCCGCGGTCGACCCGCTTCGGGGACGCGCCCCGACGGCACCGGATGCGACGGAAACATCAATCATTTCAGTGCCAAACGCGGGAACTCTGCTCGCCGACTTTCGGCTGTTCGAGGACGGCCTGAAGCAGCCCGCGCGCCCGCTTCCGATCATCGCCGCCGAGACCGACCCGGTCGGCGTCGATCGTGACGTGGTCATCTTGATCGAGGAATGGCGGCTGCGGCAGGACGGAACCGCGGTTCCGCCAGGCCGGGACCCGAAGGACACCACGCCGCTCTACACAATTAACGGGCAGACTTCATTCGAACTCTCAGCGATGGGTAATCAGCGGCTGCGGCTGCGCATTATCAACGGCTCGCAACGCACTGTCCTGGCAATCAAATTGGAGAGCTACGAGCTACGGGTGATGGCCTTGGACGGTCAGCCAGCCGAGCCGTTCCCGGCGCGCAACGGCGCCTTGGTGCTGGCCCCCGGCGGGCGCGCCGACGCGTTTGTGGATACTGCCAAATCGGCCCCATTCCTCCTGCATGACGGCAAAGAGGCGCGCCAGATCGGGAGCCTCGCAATCACCGGCCGGTTAGAGCGGCGTGTGCCGCTGTTCGATCCACAGCCCCTCCCTCCGAATGACCTGCCCGACCGCCTCGATCTGCGAGGCGCCCTGCGGTTCGATGTCGCGCTCGGGGCAGCCGACGCCGGGTGGGCACGGCCCGTAAATTTCTCGACGTCCTCCGCCCCCGCCTTTCGCACCAAGGCCGGCCGCACCGTCGTGCTGGCCCTCAAGAACCCCGCCCCCGTCGCCACCGTCTTCCATCTCCACGGCCACCATTTCCGCCTGCTCGACAAGCTCGACGACGGCTGGAAGCCCTATTGGCTCGACACGCTCGCGATCGAACCCGGCCAGACCCAGCGCATCGCATTCGCTGCGGCCTCCCCCGGGCGATGGCTGATCGAATCCGTCGTAACCGACTGGGCCGCGCCGCGGCTGGTGCGCTGGTACGGCGTGGAGTGAGAGCTCAGTATTCCACCCCGAGCGCATGATAGATCCGCCGGTGCACGGCGGGCAGCGTCTCGGTGAGATCCTCCGCGATCAAGCCCGGCCCCGCCTCGCTCGCCGCTTCGCCATGCATCCACACCGCGATGCTGGCGGCTTCGAACGCCGGGACGCCTTGCGCAAGGAGGCCTGCGATGATGCCGGCGAGCACGTCGCCGGCACCCGCGGTGGCGAGCCAGGGCGGTGCGTTGGCGGCGATGGTGGCGCGGCCGTCGGGCGCGGCAATCGTGGTGTCGGCGCCCTTCAGCAGCACGACCGCGCCGGAGCGCTCGGCGGCGGCGCGCACGCGCTCGAGCTTCGAGCGCCCCGGATGCTTATTACTGAGGTCGGAGAACAGCCGCGGGAACTCGCCCTCGTGCGGCGTCAGCACCACCGCGTTGTCCTGCGACGTCTTGATCGATTCGAAAAGGCGCTCGGGATTCGCGGCAAAGCTCGTCAGCGCATCCGCGTCGAGCACCAGATGCCGCTGCGCGTTAAGCGCCGTGTGGACGAGATCGCAGGTGCGCTCGCCGACACCCGCACCGGGGCCGATGATGCAGGTGTTGTAGCGCTTGTCGCCGAGCAACTCTCCGAACTCGATGGCGGTATCGACGGGGCGAACCATCACCGCGGTAAGCGCAGCCGCATTGATCGCGAGCGCATCACGCGGCGTCGCCAAAGTCACCAGGCCCGCGCCTGCCCGCAGCGCCCCGCGCGCGGCGAGCCGCGCGGCACCGGTCGCCGCCGCATCGCCCGAGACCGCCAGCACATGGCCGCGCGCGTATTTGTGGCCGTCGATGCGCGGCACCGGAAAGGCCGCGCCCCAGAAGTCCGGATCGTTTTCGAATATTTGCGGCGCGATCTCGTCCAGCACCTGCGCCTCGATACCGATGTCGGCGACACGCACGTGGCCGCAATGCATGCGCCCCGGCAGCAGCAGATGCGCCGGCTTCTTCCGGAAGAAGGTAACGGTCTCGGTGGCGTTCACCGCCACGCCCAGCACGGCCGCGCTGGTGCCGTTTATGCCGCTCGGCAGGTCCACCGCGAGCACTGGCGCACCGTTGGTGTTGATCGCCTCGATCATCGCACGCGCCTCGCCCTCGACGATACGGCTGAGGCCCGCGCCGAACAGCGCATCGATGATCAGCGCCGGTCGCCCGATCGCCTGCGGGTTGAACGGGAGCACCGGGTGTTTCCAGCCCCGCGCGGCCGAGGCCGCATCGCCCTGGAGCTGGTCGCGCTCGCACATCAGGATCACCGAGACCTCGCGGCCTTGCGCGGCGAGCTCGGCGGCTGCGACAAAACCGTCCCCGCCGTTGTTGCCCGGGCCGGCCACGATCAGGATTGGCCCCTCCTCCACCAGCGCGTGGGCGGCCTCGGCGACAGCCTGGCCGGCACTGAGCATCAGCTTGAAGCCGGGGGTGCCTGCCGCAATGCTGAGCTGGTCGGCGCGCTGCATTTCGGCGTTGGTCAGAACTTCCATGCCACTTCCCTGTCCAAAAGCCTTTTCAAGAGGCACGTTCCGCACCAGGCCATCCGACGGAACGACGATCTGCACAGATATTGAACCGTTTGCCTATTTCGTAGTCTGAGGTATTTTGTGCGGGTCGGCGCCACCTATCAGAGCTGCACGTTAAAAGGCTGATAACGCTCCAATAATCAGGGCATTTGCAACTTGGCATAGACCCTGCTTTCGCGGAAGTCGCTTCGGTTCGTCGTGCTCACTGGCATTTTATCAGGGTGTGGCCGGCCGTTGTTGCCGGACTGGTCAGGGATCCCGGCATAGCGAAGACAAGATCGTGCGTCATGAAAAGCGCATCCTGACGAAGACGTTGCTATTTGTTCGAAAGGCCGGGAGGCGCGCAGTGAAGAAAATCGAAGCCATCATCAAGCCATTCAAGCTCGACGAGGTGAAGGAAGCGCTTCAGGAAGTCGGCCTTCAGGGCATCACCGTCACCGAAGCCAAGGGCTTCGGCCGGCAGAAGGGTCACGCCGAGCTGTACCGCGGCGCAGAATACATCGTCGACTTCCTGCCCAAGGTGAAGATCGAGATCGTGATCGGCGACGATCTGGTCGAGCGCGCCATCGACGCAATCCGCCGCGCCGCGCAAACCGGGCGCATCGGCGACGGCAAGATCTTCGTCTCCAACATCGAAGAGGCGATCCGCATCCGAACCGGCGAATCCGGGCTGGACGCTATCTGAGCCGGGTGCTATCCCGCATTTTGCGACATTCTGACAAGAAATAGGCTGCTTCGGCGGCCTCATTTTGTTTGTGCCTCGCGCGCCTCAAGAAGCGTGAACACGGTCGCTCGAAGTTTGGAAACCGACCCGCAGAGCCAAAAGGGGTATGCATGAAGACCGCCAAAGACGTCCTGAAATCGATCAAGGACAACGACGTCAAATACGTCGACCTGCGCTTCACCGATCCGCGCGGCAAGTGGCAGCACGTCACCTTCGACATCAGCATGATCGATGAGGACATTTTCGCCGAAGGAACGATGTTCGACGGCTCCTCGATCGCCGGCTGGAAGGCGATCAACGAGTCCGACATGTGCCTGATGCCCGATCCGGTGACCGCGACGATCGATCCGTTCTTCGCCGAGACCACCATGGTCATCACCTGCGACGTGCTCGAGCCGACCACCGGCGAGCCCTACAACCGCGACCCCCGCGGCATCGCCAAGAAGGCCGAGGCGATGGTGAAGTCGATGGGCGTGGGCGACACCGTGTTCGTCGGCCCCGAAGCCGAGTTCTTCGTATTCGACGACGTGCGCTTCTCCGCCAACCCCTACAGCACCGGCTTCCGCCTCGACTCTTCCGAGCTGCCGACCAACTCCGACACCGAATATGAAGGCGGCAATCTCGGCCATCGTGTCCGCACCAAGGGCGGCTACTTCCCGGTACCGCCGCAGGACTCCGTGCAGGACATGCGCTCGGAGATGCTCGGCGCCATGGCCAAGATGGGCGTGAAGGTCGAGAAGCACCATCACGAAGTCGCTTCCGCCCAGCACGAGCTCGGCATGAAGTTCGACACGCTGACGCTGATGGCCGACCACATGCAGATCTACAAATACTGCATCCACCAGGTCGCGCACATCTACGGCAAGACCGCCACCTTCATGCCGAAGCCGGTCTTCGGCGACAACGGCTCGGGCATGCACGTGCACCAGTCGATCTGGAAGGACGGCAAGCCGGTGTTCGCCGGCAACAAATACGCCGACCTCTCGGAGACCTGCCTCCACTACATCGGCGGCATCATCAAGCACGCCAAGGCGATCAACGCCTTCACCAACCCGTCGACCAACTCCTACAAGCGTCTGGTCCCGGGCTACGAGGCTCCCGTGCTGCTCGCCTATTCCGCGCGCAACCGCTCGGCCTCCTGCCGCATCCCCTACACCGCTTCGCCGAAGGCCAAGCGCGTCGAGGTGCGCTTTCCCGATCCGCTCGCCAATCCCTATCTCGGCTTCGCCGCGATGCTGATGGCGGGCCTCGACGGCATCAAGAACAAGATCGATCCGGGTCCGGCGATGGACAAGGACCTCTACGATCTGCCGAAGGAAGAGCTGAAGCAGATCCCGACGGTGTGCGGCAGCTTGCGCGAGGCGCTGGAAAACCTCGACAAGGATCGCGGCTTCCTGAAGAACGGCGGCGTGTTCGACGACGACTTCATCGACGCCTATATCGAGCTGAAGATGACCGAAGTCGCCCGCTTCGAAATGACCCCGCACCCGGTCGAGTTCGAGATGTACTATTCGGGCTAAGCCGCCCGAACGACCGCGACACACGAAAGGCGCCCCTCGGGGCGCCTTTTTTTGTGGTCATCGAGTTTCGTTCTGCGTCTGATTCCACTTCGTTCTCAAAGAACGAATCGGAATCGAGAAAACTGGCGCGCATCAATTCTTGATATCTGGTTTATTGCGCCCGTGACGTTGCCCCCAGCTCTTATCCAGTAGAACTTAGAGTCTGGCGGTTGGCATCATGCACAGTTTGAGCAACCGGCC
>NZ_JBVVOS010000019.1:0-182937 GCF_055807515.1 Bradyrhizobium sp. Kon69
GGGTGCCAGCCGGCACCCGGCCTTCCCTGCGCCCTCTTGGACAAGAGGGTGGAGTGACCAAGCAAAGCTCGGGCGAAATGCGCCGCGAGGCTGCGAAGGCGTGTCTGCGTCTACATGCTCGCTGTCATCGCCCGGCTTGACCGGGCGATCCAGTATTCCAGTAACGGTTGCGTTCGAACCGAGATGTCACAGCGTACTGGATTCCCCGCCTTCGCGGGGAATGACATTGGAGGACGACGCCATTGCCTCATGCTCCGTCATTGCGAGCGCAGCGACTTGTCCGCCGAAGCTTTAGCGAAGGCGGGAGCAATCCAGAAATGCATCCGGGAAAATGTCTGGATTGCTTCGTCGCAAGAGCTCCTCGCAATGACGATTTGGAGGCAGTTTCGCGTGATCGCGCCAGGCTTCCCGCATCACCGTCCCGCTGGTGCAGACATCGCGCCGTTGGAATAGCGCGACCAGTCGGGCCCGGTCGGCTGCGACGGCCAGAGCGCGGCGTTGGAGTCGCGCACCGACTGGGTGATGGGATGGGGTTGCGCCTTGCGGACATGACGACGGTCGTTCGCAGCGGCGGTCTGGATCGTGGCGGCGGCAATCAGCGTCGCGCCGAGAATGACGAAAGTCTTTTGCATTGTTTCTTTCTCCCATGACGACGCCCGGCTGTGAGATGTGTGTTTTGTTTGGTCGCCGTCGCGGCTGACATGGCGATGCGCCCAGCCGATATCAGCGCTCGCGACATCACATTGGGGCGAGCCAATTTTCTAGCCTCGGCTAAATATTCGGCAATCGCGCCCGTAGCCCCGATGGACTCGACCTGTGCAATCCGGTTCAATGGGCCAAATTTGGTTTCTGGGCGACAATGATGTCGAAATATCTGCTGGTCCTTCTGCTGATCGCCTCGCCAGCCGTGGCGCAGGTCAAGCTGACCCCAAAAACATCGGCGGCGCATCCGGACCCCTGCGTGCCGATCGGGCGGACCGCGGACGGTAAGCTGGTCTACTCCATGAAATGCGAGAATTTGCCGGTGCCCCCTCCGCCGCCGCAGGCGGAACTGAGGGAGGCGCCGCAGCCCGCCGCCGAGCCGGAGCCCGAGACGCGGCGGAGCGGCGTTTTCGGCTGGTCCTACGACCGCAGGTAACGGGCCGCGCCCCTTGCGCGAAGCCCGACGGAGTGCTCTTTGCCTGAAAATTCCCCGTGGGGCCACCGCCCCCGATCCAGAGAGATGAGATGACCAAACTCGTGATCCGCGCCGGCGACTTCACATTCGATGCCCGTTTCGAGGAGCAAGCGGCGCCCAAGACTGTCGCCGCGTTCCGCAAGGCGCTGCCGTTCGAAAGCCACATCATCCACGTGCGCTGGAGCGGCGAGGGCGTGTGGATGCCGCTCGGCGACCTCGATTTCGGTGTCGGCTACGAGAACCACACCAGTTATCCCGCACCCGGTCAGATCATCCTCTATCCCGGCGGCATCAGCGAGACCGAGATCCTGATGGCTTATGGCGGCGTGCACTTCGCGAGCAAGATGGGCCAGCTCGCCGGCAACCATTTCATCACGCTGACCTCCGGCCTGGAGAATCTGGCGACGCTCGGCAAGAGCGTGCTGTGGAAGGGCGCGCTGCCGATCCGCTTCGAGGAAGTCTGAGTGACTGAGCCCCGCTACCCGCGCGATCTCCGCGGTTACGGCCGCAACCCGCCGCACCCGCAATGGCCCGGCAACGCGCGGGTCGCGGTACAGTTCGTCGTCAATTTCGAGGAGGGCAGCGAAAACAACATCCTGCATGGCGACCCTGCCTCGGAAGCGTTCCTGTCCGACGTGCTCGGCGCACAGCCTTGGCCCGGCCAACGCCATGCCAACATCGAATCGATGTTCGAATATGGCTCGCGCGCCGGCTTCTGGCGGCTGTGGCGGATATTCAGCGAGCGGAAGTGGCCGACCACCGTGTTCGGTGTCGCCACGGCGCTGAAGCGCAATCCGGAAATCGTGGCTGCCATGAAGGAGGCGGGCTGGGACATCGCCAGCCACAGCCTGAAGTGGATCGAGCACAAGGACATGACCGAGGCGCAGGAGCGCGCGGAGATCGCGGAAGCGATCCGCGTCCACACCGCAGCGACCGGCTCGCGGCCGCTCGGCTGGTACACCGGACGCTCCTCGATCAACACCAACCGTCTGTTGATGGAGGAGGGCGGCTTCCTCTATCTCAGCGATTCCTATGCCGATGATCTGCCCTATTGGGTCAAGGCCGCGAGCGGCAAGCAGCTCGTGATTCCCTATACGCTCGACGCCAACGACATGCGCTTCATCAATCCGCAAGGCTTTGCCGAAGGCGAGCAGTTCTTTACCTATCTGAAGGACGCCTTCGACGTGCTCTATGCCGAAGGCGAGAGCGCGCCGAAGATGATGTCGGTCGGCCTGCATTGTCGTCTCGCCGGCCGCCCTGGCCGCGCGGCGGGGCTGATCCGCTTCCTCGACCACATCGGCAAGCACGAGCGCGTCTGGGTGCCGACGCGGTTGCAGATCGCCCGGCATTGGCACGACAAGCTCGCGGGCCTTGCCGACGATGCTTTCGAGATCGGATAGGGAAGCAATGTCACAGATCGCCTTGTCTGATCTCAATGCTGCGAGCTTCGATGATTTCGTGGCAGTACTTGAAAACGTGGTCGAGTACTCGCCTTGGATTGCCCAAGAAGCCGCGGCGCGCCGTCCGTTTGCCGGCATCAATTCACTGCTCGACGCGATCAAGGCGGCGATCGCTAGCGCTGAGCCCGAGGTGCAGCTGGCGTTGATACGCGCGCATCCCGACCTCGCGAACAAGACCCAGCGCGCAGCGGGACTCACGCCTGACTCGACTGCCGAGCAGAGCAGCGCTGGTCTAGACCGTCTGTCGGACACCGAATATGCGGCCTTCGAGCGGGCGAACAATGCGTATCGCGAAAAATTTGGTATCCCCTATATCGTCTGCGCGCGCCGGCACACCAAGGATTCCATTCTGCGTGACTTCGAGTCGCGACTGCAGAACATTGCCAAGACCGAGACACGCCGTGCGCTCGAGGAAATCTCCCGCATCGCTGCGCTGCGGCTGGACCAGCTCGTCAGTGCTGACGACAAGCTGAAAGTCCATGGCCGGCTCTCGACCCACGTGCTGGACAACCACGCCGGCAAGCCCGCGCCGGGCATTCCGGTCGAGCTGGTCGAGCTCGCGAACCTCGGCGAGAGCCGCGTGATCGCGCGCGCGGTGACCAATGCGGACGGCCGCACCGACCGGCCGCTGATCGGCGGCCGCCCGCTGCCGATCGGCCGCTACGAGCTTCGCTTCAGCGTTGCCAAATATTACGCCGAGCGCAACGTGCAGCTCACCGACCCGCCGTTCCTCGACGAGATCCCGCTGCGCTTTGCGATCAGCGAGCCGGAAAGCCACTACCACGTGCCGCTGCTGGTGACGCCGTGGAGCTATTCGACCTATCGCGGTAGTTAGACGTGTTGCGCGGTCGATGCGACTGACGCGGCGTCAGCCTCCGCCGCTGCACCGCCGCTCAATCCGTTGAAGAAGGCATTGAGCAGCACGGAGACGATCGCACAGAGCAGAATGCCGGACTCCAGCAGCGGCTGGAGATCGTGCGGCAAATTCCTGAAGAAGCCCGGTGCGGCGAGCGGGATCAGGCCGAAGCCGATCGAGATCGCGACGATGAAGAGATTGTAGCGATTGTTGCGGAAGTCGACCGAGGTGAGGATGCGTGCGCCGGTCGCGGCGACCATGCCGAACATCACGAGGCCGGCGCCGCCGAGCACGACCAGCGGCACGGCCTCGACCAGCGCGGCGAGCTTCGGCAACAGGCCGAGCACGAGCATGATGCAGCCGCCCGTGACCGTCACCCAGCGCGAACGCACGCCGGTGACCGAGACGAGACCGACATTCTGCGAGAACGACGTGTACGGGAAGGTGTTGAAGATGCCGCCGAGCAGTGTGCCGACGCCGTCGGCGCGCAGGCCTCGGCTCAGGGCTTCGCGGTCGACCGTCTTGCCGGTGATGTCGCCGAGCGCGAGGAACATGCCGAGTGATTCGATCATCACGACGACCATGACGACGCACATGGTGATAACTGGTACCAGATGGAATTGCGGCATGCCGAAGCGGAACGGGATCACGAGCGCGCCCCAGGACGCCCCAGCCACCTTGTCGAAATGCATCACGCCCAGAATGGTCGCGAGCACGGCGCCGGCGATGATGCCAAGCAGCACGGAGACGTTGGCGAGAAAGCCGGTGCCCCATTTGATCAGGCCGAGAATGAAGAGCAGTACGAACAGCGAGATGCCGAGCCCCTGTAGCTGTCCATAGGCCGGATTGGGAAAGCTGCCGGCGACGCCGTCGACCACCTTCGTCAGCGTCGGCAGGCCGCCGCCCGCCCAGTTGATGCCGACCCGCATCAAGGAGATTCCAATGACGAGAATGATGCTGCCGGTGACGACGGGTGGGAACAGCGGCAGCAGCCGGCTGACGGACGGCGCCGCGACAATGCCGAACAGGCCGGCCGCGATCACCGAACCGTAGATGCCGAGCAATCCGATGTCCGGCGCACTCGCCATCGACAGCATCGGACCGACGGATGCGAAGGTCACGCCCATCATCACGGGCAGTCGGATGCCGACGCCGGGAAAACCGAGACATTGCACCAGCGTCGCAAGCCCGCAGGCGAACAGATCGGCGCTGATCAGGAAGGCGACCTCCTCCGGCGGCAGCTTCAGCGCGCGCCCGATGATCAAGGGCACCGCGACCGCGCCGGCATACATCACCAGCACATGCTGGAGCCCGAGCGCGAGCAGGCGTGGAACCGGCAGGACCTCGTCGACGGGATGCACTTCGCTGCTCATGGATCAATCCCCCGAAAGATGCCTATCCAAATTTGTCGTGCAGTGCCGGAAACAGCCGGTCCGGCTTGTAGGGCGGTGCGGTGAAGCGGATGCCGGTGGCATCGGCGATCGCGTTGCCGAGCGCGGCGGCGACCGGATTGTACGGACTCTCGCTCATCGACTTCGCACCCAACGGTCCGATCGTGTCGGATGTCTCGGCGAAGAAGACCTCGGTGCGGGGCACGTCGGCGAAGGAGGGCAGATGGTAGTCGCGGAATTCGGGGTTGGTGACGCGGCCGTCCGCGTCGATCACCATCTCCTCGTAAAGCGCGGCACCGAGCGCCTGCGCGACACCGCCTTCGACCTGACCGCGGCACTGCATGGGATTGGCGACGACGCCGGCGTCCGCCGCATGCACGCTCCTGAGAATCCGGAGCTCGCCGGTGCCCTTGTTCACGGCGACGCGAAAGCCCTGCACGTTGAAGCCGACCGAACGCGGCGTTCCGTTGGAATTGCCGGCGCCTGCGAACGGCTGTCCGCGTTCGCGCGCGAGCTTGGCCAGCTCCACAAAGGACATCCGCCGCACGCCACTGACGACGCCTTCGCTCTCGAGCGTGCAGCTGCCGACGTCGCAGAGCCACGCGCCGGCGGCGGCCGCCTTCAGCTCGGTCGCAAGCTGCATGGCCGCGGCATGCGTCGCCTTGCCGGCGACGAACATGCCGGCGCTGCCATAGGCGCCGGTGTCGTGGCCGCCATGGGCGGTGTCGGACTGGCGCAGCCGGATCCGGTCGACGGTGGTCGCAAGGGTCGTCGCCGCAATCTGCCGGTGCACGGTGCTGGTGCCGTTGCCGAATTCCGCGGTGCCGACGGTGAGGTCGAAGCTGGCGTCGTCGTTGAGTGCGACTATCGCATCCGCGAGATGGCCTGCCGGGGGTACCGTGTCGATCATGGTCAGCGCGATGCCGTCCCCGATCAGCCACTCCGGCGACAGGTCCGGCTGCGGGCCATCAGCCTGCATCGCGCGCTCGACGAGGTCGAGGCACTGGTCGAGCCCGTAGGAGCCGTAGAGCACGTCGTGGAATTCCGACGGCGGCGGCGACACCATGGGGTCGCCGGGCTTGACGACATTGCGCCGGCGCATCTCGTAAGGGCTGATGCCGAGCTGCTTGGCCAGTTCGTCGATCGCGGCCTCGACCGCGATCAGTGTTTGCGGCAAGCCATAACCGCGAAACGCGCCTGCCGGCACCGTATTGGTGTAGACCGCGTGGCCGTCGACCCGCTTGTTCGGGCAATTGTAGACGCTGATGGATTCGGCCAGCGAGTGGAACATCACGGGGCCGGCGTGATTGCCGTAGGCGCCGGTATTGGAGATCACGTCGAGCTGGAGCGCGGTGAGCTTGCCGTTCGCGTCTGCGCCGGCCTTGACGTGGACACGCATCGGATGCCGCGTCGAGGTTGCGATGAACTGCTCCTCGCGGGTGAGCTCCAGCTTCACCGGCCGTCCGGTCTTGAGCGCGGCGAGCGCCAGAATGTCCTCGACGAACATCTCCTGCTTGCCGCCAAAGCCGCCGCCGACGCGCTCGCAGAAGACGCGGACCTTGTCCATGGGAAGCTCGAAGATATCAGACAGTGCGCGCCGGGTCAGGAACGGCACCTGCGTCGAGGTGCGGACATTGAGCACGCCGGAAGCATCGAGCCAGGCGATGCCGCCGTGGGTTTCCAAAGCGGCATGCTGCACACGGTGGCTATGGAAGGTGCCCTCGAAGGTGGCGGCGGATGTCGCGAGCGCAGCCGCCACGTCGCCGAATTCGCCATGCGTCTCCGCGGCGAGGTTGCGCTGGGCGTTGGCAACACGATTTTCGGTGGTGCGGTCGGGATGAATGACGGGCGCGCCGGGCGCCATCGCCTGCTCCGGATCGACCAGCGCGGGCAAAACCTCGTAACTGACCTTCAGCCGGCGGCATGCGTCCTCGGCGGCGGCTTCGCTGTCTGCCACCACGGCGGCGACCTTCTGGCCGATGAAGCGGATGATGTCGTCGAGGACACGGGTGTCCTCGGGATCCATCCAGTCCTTCTCATGCCGCGCGGTCGACATCAGAGTGGTTGGCGCATCCTCATGCGTCAACACCGCGTGCACGCCGGGAACGCTCAGCGCTTCCGACTTGTCGATCGCGACGATCCTCGCGTGGGCATGCGGTGAACGGAGCAGCTTGATATGCAGCAGGCCGTCGATCTGCGTGTCGAACGTGTAGCGCGCCTTGCCGCGCACGACATCGGGCCCGGCCGGCGCCGGCAGGCTGCGGCCGAATGCGGCGCCCGCCTCGACGTTCGCCTCGATATTGGTCTTGCCGAGCAACGCATCCTCGATCGAACGATAGCCGGTGCAGCGGCAGATATTGCCCTTCAACGCGATGCCGAGATCGGTGCGCTGCGCCTGGTTCAGCGCGGCGCAGGTCACGATCATGCCGGCGGTGCAGAAGCCGCATTGAAAGCCCTGTGCATCGAGGAAAGCCTGTTGCATCGGATGCGTGCCGCCGTCTCCGCCCAGACCTTCGATCGTGGTGACGGCGCGGCCGTCGGCGCGGAAGGCCGGGATCAGGCAGCTATGCACCGGCTCGCCGTCCAGCAGCACGGTGCAGGCGCCGCAATCGCCGGCGTCGCAGCCCTTCTTCACGCCGAAATGGCCGAGCTCGCGCAGGAACGTGCGCAGGCACTGGCCGGCGCGTGGCTCCTGCGGAAACGTCGTGCCGTCGATCTCGAAGGTCATGGCGACGGTGCTCCGAGGAGTTCGTCGCGGATCTCTTCGGCAAGCCGCAAGGTCATGTGCTTGCGCCAGAGCGGCTTGCCGTGGATGTCGGCGTGGTACAGGTCGTCCGTGATCTGCTGCGCGATGGCCTCGCGAAGTGCTTTCGCGTCGGGTGGCTTGGGGAAGGACAGCCGGATCGGCCGAACCGTCGATGCGGTGACTGTGAGCGCCAGCGTGCCATCGGCATCCAGACTGCCGATCAGGAGCGCCGCCGAGCGGCCGACCGGCGCCAGCGAGATCTGGCGGAAAGCCGTACGACGCTTCAGCGCGGCGATCGGAATATCGATCTGCCGGAGCAGGTCGCCCGGCGCCAGAAGGTTGCGTTGGTTGCCGGTGACGAAGTCAACGACGGGCATCATCTGTTCGCCGCCGCCGGCCTTCCAGATCGTGCAGATGCCCTCCAGCGCAGCGGTGAGCGAGATCATCGGTCCTGCCGGCAGCGACATGCAGAGATTGCCGCCGACGGTCGCCGTCTTCCAGATCTTGAACGAAGCAAGGAAGGCGCGGCAGCACTGGTTGATCAGCGGCGCCGCGAACCAATCGGGTGGGCAGACGAATCCATCGAGCTGCGCAACGGTGCAGGTGGCCGCGATGCTGAAATGACTCTCGGTGACCGTCAGCGCCGGCCATTTGAGGTCGATGAGATCGATGAGCCGAGTCAGGTGAATCTGCGGCTCCGAGAACAGCCAGGTGCCGCCTGCGAGCCAAGCATCACCTGGCGTCCAAACGGGCAGCTGCGCGCGCGTTTGCGGATGGGCGACCGCTGTGATGGTATTCAAGTCCATGGCGACGCCAACGCTTCCAACGAGTGAATCGAGCCAGGAGAAAGTCTTGCAAGACGAGCGCCAAGTCGCAACAACAAGTCGCAGTAAAAGTGCAATCAGGCCGGCTCCCGCCTTGCAGGCCTGTCGTCAGCGGATGTGAGGAGGAGCAGATACATGAGCGACGCAAAGCCGATCTGGATCAGGGATCCCCTGGCTATCCTCGCCGATGGCGCCGAGCGCGGGATCGTGGTGAAAGGCGGCCGGATTGTCGAGCTGGTGCCGGCCGGCGCTGCGCCCGCAACCGCTGACGTCGCGGTGTTGGACGCTGGCGACCACGTCGTGCTGCCGGGCCTCATCAACACCCATCACCATTTTTACCAGACGCTGACCCGGGCGCTGCCCGCAGCGATGGACCGCGAGCTGTTTCCCTGGCTCCAGGCGCTCTATCCGGTGTGGGCGAAGCTGACGCCAGAGCGACTGCAACTGGGCGTCACCGTGGCGATGTCCGAGCTGCTGCTGTCGGGCTGCACCACCACGACGGATCATCACTATGTCTTCCCCGTAGGCCTTGAGGAGTCCGTCGACATCGAGGTCGAAGTCGCAAAACGGCTTGGCGTGCGCGTTCTGCTCACGCGCGGCTCGATGAACCTGTCGCAGCGCGACGGCGGTCTGCCGCCTGACAGCGTCGTGCAGGATGAGGACACCATCCTCGCGGACAGCGCGCGCGTGGTCGCCAAGCACCACCAGCGCGGTGCGGATGCGATGGTGCAGATCGCGCTGGCGCCATGCTCGCCCTTCTCGGTGACGACGTCCCTGATGCGCGCCACCGCTGATCTCGCCGACAAGCTCGACGTGCGCCTGCATACCCATCTTGCCGAGACCGAGGACGAGAACAGGTTCTGCCAGGAGATGTATGGCTGCCGTCCGCTCGACTATCTCGAACAATGCGGTTGGCTCAATGCGCGGACGTGGCTCGCCCATGGCATCTTCTTCAACGCGGACGAGATGAAGCGGCTCGGCAAGGCGAAGACGACGATCAGTCATTGCGCCTGCAGCAACCAGCTTCTGGCCTCCGGCTGCTGCCCCGTCTGCGAGATGGAGGAGGCCGGTGTCGGCATCGGCATCGGCGTCGATGGCTCGGCCTCGAACGACGGATCGAACCTGATGCAGGAGGTGCGGGCCGCGTTCCTGTTGCAACGGGCGCGCTACGGGGTGACGAAGGTTAGTCACAAGGATGCGCTGCGCTGGGCCACCAAGGGTTCGGCAGCCTGTGTCGGTCGGCCGGAACTCGGCGAGATCGCCGTCGGCAAGGCGGCCGATCTCGCGCTGTTCAGGTTGGACGAGCTGCGCTTCTCCGGCCATGGCGATCCCCTGGCCGCTCTGGTGCTGTGCGGGGCACATCGGGCCGACAGGGTGATGGTGGCAGGAAAATGGGCCGTGATCGACGGCGCCATCCCCGGCCTTGATGTGGCAGACCTCATCCACCGCCACAGTTCGGCGGCTCGGGCCATGCAGGCCGGATAATATCCAGGCGAAAATAGAAAGAGGGGGCGACCACAAGTGCCGGGTGCTTCTGGCCACCCCCTCCGAACCTGTTCCGGGAGGAGCAGGTGTTTAAGTCATTGCAAGAAGCGTGCTACTTGCCCGGCAGCTTGTCGTCGATGCCCTTGACGTAGAAATTCATGCCGAGGATCTGGCCGTCGTCGAGATTGGCGCCGCCCTTGCACTCGACCGGCTTGCCGTCCTGCCCAAGGACCGGGCACTTGAACGGATGCAACTTGCCCGCGGTGATCGCGGCCTGGGCATCCTCGGCGATCTTCTTCACTTCGTCAGGCATGTTGGTGTAGGGCGCCATCGCGAACATATGGCTGTCGAGGCCGCCCCAGCTGTCCTCGGATTTCCAGGTTCCATCGAGCTCGGCCTTGACCCGGGCGATGTAGTAGGGACCCCAGGTATCGAGGATCGAGGTCAGCTGGGTCTTCGGCCCGAACTTGATCATCTCGGAATCCTGGCCGAAGGCGAGCTTGCCGCGTTCGCTGGCGATCTGCATTGCCGCCGGCGAATCCGTGTGCTGCATGATGACGTCGGCGCCCTGGTCGATCAGCGCCTTGGCGGCGTCGGCCTCCTTGCCCGGGTCGAACCAGGTGTTGGCCCAGATGATCTTGACCTTGATGTTCGGGTTGATGGTCTGCGCGGCGAGGATCGTCGCGTTGATGCCGGAGACGACCTCGGGAATCGGGAACGAGCCGATATAGCCGAGCACGCCGGACTTCGACATCTTGGCCGCGATCAGGCCCTGGATGTAGCGGCCCTGGTACCATTTGGCCGAATAGGTCGACATGTTCGGGTTGCGCTTGTATCCGGTCGCGTGCTCGAAATGCACGTTCGGATATTTCTTCGCGACCTTCAGCGTCGGATCCATGTAGCCGAACGAGGTGGTGAAGATCAGCTTGTTGCCGGCGCGGACGAGCTGCTCGATCGAGCGCTCGGCATCGGGGCCTTCAGGCACGTTTTCGAGAAAGGTGGTCTCGATCTTGTCGCCGAGCTCCTTCACCAGCGCCTGGCGTGCCAGCTCATGCTGATAGGTCCAGCCGAGGTCACCGACCGGGCCGAGGTAGATAAATCCGACTTTCAGCTTGTCGGCGGCGGAGGCTGCACTGACGCTCCCGGCAAGCAAAAGCCCGGCAGTCAGCGCAAGAAGTGATTTCCTCATTATCAATCTCCAAACATCAGGGGAAAGCCACGATCCCCAACGTGCGCGCCCCATCGCGCACGCCGCGGAAATGAAACGCTAGCGGTCAGGCACGAACACGGTGCCAAGCGCGGCCGGCGCCGTCGATCCACCCGTGCGCGCGCGGGACAGCAGGACCAGGACGATGACAGTCGCAAGATACGGCAGCGCCGACATCAACTGCGAGGGAATGCCGACGCCCCAGCCCTGCGCGTGCAGCTGCAGGATCGTCACCGCGCCGAACAGATAGGCGCCGACCACGAGGCGGCCGGGCCGCCAGGACGAGAACACCACCAGCGCCAGTGCGATCCAGCCGCGGCCCGCAGTCATGCCCGGAATGAAAAACGGCGTATAGGCGAGCGGCAGATAGGCGCCGGCAAGCCCGGCGCAGGCGCCTCCGAACATCACGGCGATGGTTCTGATGCGCAGAACGGGGTAGCCGAGCGCATGCGCGGAGACGTGGTTGTCGCCGCAGGCACGCAGGATCAATCCTGGCCGCGTGCGATACAGGAACCACCAGACGCCGGCGACCAGCGCCAGCGAAAAATAGACAAAGGCGTCCTCGCCGAACAGCACGCGGCCGATCAGTGGGATGTCCGTGAGGCCGGGAATGTAAAGATGCGTTGCCGGCGTGATGCGCTCGCCGACGAAACCGGCGCCGATCAGGCCGGAGAGTCCGACGCCCAGGATGGTCAGCGCCAGCCCTGTCGCAACCTGGTTGACCGCAAGCCCGAGCGCCATCAGTGCGAAGACCAGTGACATCAACGTGCCGGCGACGATGCCGAACAGCGCGCCGATGAAGATCGAGCCGGTCAGCCACGCACCTGCAAAGCCACATGCGGCACCGACGATCATCATGCCCTCGACGCCGAGATTGAGCACGCCGGAGCGCTCGGTCACGAGCTCGCCGGTCGCCGCGATCAGGAGCGGCGTCGAGGCGGCGAGCACTGCGAGAATGATGGCTTCAATGAGTTCCACGAGCCACCTGTCGGTTCGGGAAGACCAGCTTGAAGCGGTAGAGAATGAGGGAATCGCAGGCAAGCACGTAGAACAGCAGGATGCCCTGAAAAACCTTGGTGACGTCCAACGGGATCTTCATCGCGATCTGCGCCTGCTCGCCGCCGATAAAGGTCAATGCAAGAAAAAGGCCTGCAATTAATATTCCAAGGGGGTTCAAACGGCCGAGAAAGGCCACGATGATCGCCGTAAAGCCGTAACCCGGCGAGATGCCGGGCTGCAGATGCCCGACCGGACCCGCGACCTCGATGATGCCGGCGAGGCCGGCAAGCGCGCCCGAGACGGCGAAGGTCAGGAGGATCAACTGGTTGGAATTGAAGCCGCCGAACCGCGCCGCGCGGGGCGCTGCACCGACCACGCGAATCTCGAATCCCTTGATGGTGCGCCCGAGCAGGATCGCCACTGCAGCGACGACGAGGAGGGCAATGATGGAGCCGAGATGCAGCCGGCCGCCTTCGATCAGCAGCGGCACCGTCGCGACCGGATCGAACTCGGCCGTGGTCGGGAAGTTGAAACCGTGTGGATCGCGCCAGGGGCCGCGCACGAGATAGTCGAGGAAGAGATCGGCGACATACACCAGCATCAGGCTGGTCAGGATCTCGCTGGCGCCAAACTTCACCTTGCAGATTGCCGGGATCAGCGCGTAGAGCGCGCCTGCGGCGGCGGCGAGCACCAGCATGACCGGCAGCACCCAGGCGCCGGCGTCGGTGCCCTGCGTCTTCACCGCAATCCAACTTCCGGCGACGGCGCCGATCAGGAACTGCCCTTCGGCGCCGATGTTCCAGGCATTGGCGAGATAGCAGAGCGACAGCCCGATCGCGATCATCACCAGCGGTGTCGCCTTCACCGCGATTTCCTGGAGCGAATAGCTGTCGGTCAAAGGCGCTATGAAATAGGCGTGCAGGGCGAGCAGCGGATTTTTGCCGAGGATCGCGAACAGGATGACCATGGTCGCGATCGTGAGGCCGATCGCGATCAGCGGAGAGATCAGCGCGATCGTGTTGGAGCGCTCGGCGCGCTTCTCAAGCACCAACTGCATGCGCGGCCTCCTTCGGCTCCAGCGTGCTGCCGCCCATCAACAGGCCGAGTTTTTCGCGCGTCGCTTCGCTGGCGGCGAGCGGCGCAGACAGATGGCCATGGAACATCACGGCGATGCGGTCGGCGATTTCCGCGAGCTCGTCGAGGTCCTGGCTGGTGACGAGCACGGCGGCGCCTGCGGTTGCGAGATCAAGCAGCGCCTGGCGGATGACGGCGGCAGCGCCGGCGTCGACGCCCCAGGTCGGTTGGCTCACCACCAGCACCGCGGGATTGCGCAGGATCTCGCGTCCCACAATGAACTTCTGCAAATTGCCGCCGGAGAGGGATGCTGCTTCCGGATCGCGCTTGGCCTTGCGGACGTCGAACGTCTCGGTTGCGCGGTCGACGGTCTTCAGAGTGGCCGCGGTATCGATGAAGCCGTGATGGACCATGCCGCTGGCGGCGTGCCCGGTGAGCAGCGCGTTCTCCGAAAGCTTCATGCGCGGCGCGGTGCCGTGGCCGAGCCGCTCCTCGGGAACGAAGGCCGCGCCGAGCTTGCGGCGCTGGGTGATCGAGAGATGGCCGGCAGCAAGGCCTTCGATCACGATCGTGCCGGGATCCTTCGACAAGCGTTCGCCGGACAGCGCGGCGAACAGTTCGTCCTGGCCGTTGCCTGCGACCCCGGCGATGCCGAGGATCTCGCCGCCTTTCAGCTCGAACGAGATGTGCTCGAGTCGCACGCCATGCGCCTCGCCGGGGGCGAGCGAGAGGTCGTTGACGACGAGGCGCGGCACGGTGGTCTGCCGGCCGGCCGCCGCCTTCACCTCCTTGATCTCGCCGCCGACCATCATGCGCGCGAGCGAAGCGGCGGTCTCAAGCCTGGGATTGCAGGTCTCCACCTTCTTGCCGCCGCGCAGGATCGTTGCCGTGTCGCACAGCCGCTTCACCTCTTCGAGCTTGTGGCTGATATAGAGGATCGCACGGCCTTCGGCCTTGAGCCGCTCCAGCACGACGAAGAGCTGGTCGGCTTCCTGTGGCGTCAGCACCGCGGTGGGCTCGTCAAGGATCAGGAATTGCGGATCCTGCATCAGCGCGCGGACGATCTCGATGCGCTGGCGTTCGCCGACTGACAATTGCCAGACCTCGCGTTTGGGATCGAGCGGCAGACCATAAGTCTTCGACACCTGCTCAAGCCGCGCCGACATGTCCTTGAAGGATTCTTTCCCGTCGAGGCCGAGCGCGACATTCTCGGCGACGGTGAGATTGTCGAACAACGAGAAGTGCTGGAACACCATGCCGATGCCGCGGCTGCGCGCTTCCGAGGGGCCGGACAGCACGATCGGCTGGCCCTGCCAGAAAATCTGGCCAGCGCTGGGCTGGATCAGCCCGTAGATCGCCTTGACCAGCGTCGACTTGCCGGCGCCGTTCTCGCCCAGCAGCGCGTGGATTTCGGTTGGCCAGATATCGATGTCGATGGCATCGTTGGCGAGGAAATCGCCATAGCGCTTGGTGAGCCCGACCGTCCTGAGGAGCGGGGACTCGCCGGAATGCAGGCTCTTAGCCGTGGGATCCAACATTCGCTGATGCGCTTGCATGGGGTGAATTGCCTCAATACTGGGCTAGTTTGAACCGCCGCGTAAGGTGTGAAAAAGCGTCATCCCTTGCTCAACGCTTCGGCAGGCAAGTGGTGTCGGCGAGTCGCGGCTCTCGCCAGGCGGCGATCGGCCTCAAATGCCTCCCGAGCAGCCTTTGCAGTCCCGACTTGCGTGCGACGCGTGTTGCAAATTTGTGACGGCTCAAGCCAAATCGGAACCCGCTATGCAGGCTTGGCGTGAAGTTAAGCAGAGACGCGCCATCACGCGTATGCATTTGCGAACATCGCGACAGTAGCTCTGGCCCGTCTTGTCTGCCTCGTCCGCCCGACATGAAAAGGCGAGCGAAATCAAACGGGAATATCCGGCAATGGCCGCTCTCGCCTGACCGCGTGGCGGTGAGCTTGGCCTTCCAAATCCGCCGGTGAAACGCAGCGCCCTGTGCAAACAAGCGGCATGCCTTGAAACAAGTTGAGGCTTCTCACTCCGGGAGATCGGCGCAAGTGTCGCACCCAAGGGACGTTCATTTTTACGTGTCCAAACTTGGGGGTATTCGGATGTCGTTTCGTATGAAGGCAGTTGCGGCGGCGGCGCTGTCACTTGTTACGCTCGCAACCGGCGGCATGGCTCAGGCGGCGGATCTGCCGGTCAAGGCTGCCAAGAAGGCGGCTGACCTTCCGTTCTTCCTGGTGATCGACGACCGCGTCACCTTCTCCTACATTTTCAATGCCTCGCAGCCCGGTGCATTCACCAACACCAACGGTGTAATCAACGCCAAGACGACGAAGCAGGTCTACTCCTTCACCCACTTCGATGCCTGGACTTACGGCACCAACTTCTTCACCATCTCGATGTTCAAGTCGGACCACAACGATCCGGCAGGCCCCTGCACCGCCACAGGCGTGGTCGTTTCGCCGGCTGCGGGCTTCGCAGCGACGCCGACGAGCTGTGCCGGCGCGACAGAAATCTACGGTCTTTTCCGCTCGACCTTCGGCTGGAACGAGATCTTCAACACCAAGGCCTTCACGCAGGGCCCGCTGCACAATATCTCGTTCGAGGTTGGCATGGATGCCAACACGGAGAACCGGTATTTCGGCGCCGCCAAGCGCGACGTTGTCGCCGGTCTGCAGTTCGCCTTCGATCTTCCCTATAAGGGCTACTTCAACGTCGCACCGCTGGTGTATTGGGAGTTCGCCAACCACAACTCCTTCTCGCAGTGCGGCGCCGGTTGGTCCGCTCCGTGTATTGCTGACGGCAACACGTCGTTCAAGCCGACCTGGGCGATCGAAACCAACTACTATATGGACCTCGGCTTCCTGCCGCAGAACATGCAGTATTTCTCGATCAGCGGTCGCGCGGCGTGGTACGGCAAGAAGGGCACCGACACCGAGCCACTTCCCGCCAGCGTTGCGAACAACGTCTATCCGACCAAGGTCGAGTTCAATTCCGAGCCGATCCGTCTGACCCTCGATGCCTCGAAGGCGATTTGGGGTGAGAAGTACTCGCACTTCGTCGACGTCTGGGTCGCCTATCGCTACTGGCAGAACAAGTTCGGCCTCGATCACAACAATGCCTTTGCTTGCACCACCTTCGTCGGTGGTACGAAGGTGAGCACCGGATCCTGCACCGAGTCCTCGCTCTACTCCGGTATCACTGTGAAGTTCTAACCACCTGACATTCTTCAGGTGAATGACGATGACGCCGCGTCAAACCTCCGCGGCGTCATCTTCGTTTGGGGGATGGGCTGGGTACCGGCAGGCGGCCCTTCGGTGAAGCGCGGCGCAAGGCCCGCTCGGCGGCCGCCTACTTCGTCCACACGCCGTCGTGCAGCGCTTCGGCTTCGTCTTCGAGCAGCGGCCCCGCAACCTCTGTCGGCCGCTGGCCACTGGCAAATACCTCGCGACAGGGCAGGTCGAGTGTCGGGTTCTCCGGATGATCGCCGGTAACGCCGCGCAGGCGGTGCTCGCTGAGGCCATAGACGACACGGCCGATGCCGGCCCAGTAGATCGCGCCGGCGCACATCGCGCAGGGCTCGGCGGAGGAATAGAGCGTGGCCGTCGCCAACACCTCGCGGCCGAGCGTGCTGCACGCCTGCGTCGCGGCGAGGCGCTCGGCATGCGCGGTGCCGTCGTGATGCGGCATGTAGCCATTCTCGGCCTCGATCAGCACCTTGCCTTCGGCATCGACGACGATGCAGCCGAAGGGATGGTTGCCGTGGGTGAGAGAACGGCGGGCGACCACAAAAGAAAGTCGGAGGAAGTGCTCGTCGCGCTCGGACCCGCCGCTCATCGCTCTCCCCTGGTCAATGCCCCGCCATATGCCGGCCGACCACGGTGAGATCGGCTTCGCTGGTCCGTGCTTCATACACGAATTCGCCGTGGAACATCACCACCAGCCGATCGGAGAGTTCAAGGAGTTCGTCGAGGTCCTCGCTGACCAGCAGCACCGCGGCGCCGCGGTTGCGCGCGGCCATGATCTCGGCATGGATTTGCGCCACCGCCGCGAAATCGAGCCCGAAACAGGGATTGGCTGCGATCAGCACCTCGACGTCGCCGCCGAGCTCGCGGGCTAGCACGGCGCGCTGGACGTTGCCGCCCGACAGCGCCGAGATCGGCGTGTCGGGCGTGCGGGTCTTGATCTTGTACTGGGCGATCTTCTTCCTGGCGTCGACACGGAAAGCACCGCGGTTGAGCCACCAGCCGAGGCTAGCGAAGGGCGGGCGGTCGAACTCGCGGAAGGCGATGTTGTCGGCGACGCTCATGCCGCCGACACAGGCGTTCTTCAGCGGCTCCTCCGGCAGGAGTGACATATTGTGCCGCCGCATCTCCTCGCGGCTGGCGTGATAGGGATGGCCGGCGACGCGGATCTCGCCACTCTCGGCTGCGCGCTGCCCGGCCAGCACTTCGACGAGCTGGCGCTGGCCGTTGCCGGAGACGCCGGCGATACCGACGATCTCGCCGGCGCGGACCGTGAGGGAGACGTCATGCACGGCGATAGCGCCGGCGTCGTCGAGCGCGCGCATCTTCGCCAGCTCCAGCCTCGCCTTGCCGGCCTCTCCGGTGCGGGGCGGCTGTATCGTGAGCTCCTCGGCACCGATCATGGTGCGTGCCATCGCGTCCGGCGTCAGCTCGGAAACCTTGCCGGCGCCGGCGAGCTTGCCGCGGCGCAGGATCGTGACGTCATCGGCGAAGGCCATGACCTCGCGGAACTTGTGCGTGATCATCAGGATGGTCAGCTCGCCCTTGACCACCATGTCGCGGAGCATGCCGAGCACTTCGTCGGCTTCCGCCGGGGTCAGCACCGAAGTCGGCTCGTCCAGGATCAGGAAGCGGCGCTTCAGGTAGAGCTGCTTGAGGATCTCGCACTTCTGCCGCTCGCCCGCGGAGATGTCGGAGACCTTTGCGCCGAGCGGCACCTTGAAGGGCATGCGTGCCAGGAATGCCTCGAGCTCCTTCATCTCTTTCGGCCAGTTCACCACGGCCGGCACGTCGTCGCGCGCCAGCACCAGATTTTCGGCGACCGTCATCGCCGGCACCAGCGTGAAGTGCTGGTAGACCATGCCGAGGCCGAGGGCGTGGGCGTCCTTCGGATTGCCGATCGCCTGCTCGCGCCCCCCGACGAGGATGTCGCCCTCGGTGGCGTGATAGTAGCCCATGATGCATTTGACGAGGGTCGACTTGCCGGCGCCGTTCTCGCCGAGCAACGCATGGAACGAACCCGGCCGCACTTTCAGCGCGACATTGTCCAACGCCAGGAAATCACCGAAGCGCATGGTCACGGCGATGGCATCGACGCCGAAGGCGCCCGATGGCGGCGGCGTTTCGCCGACGATCACGAAATCGCTCCGATGAAGGCGTCGGAGGTCGAGACCGCACCGAATACGCCGCCCTGCATCTTGATCATTTTCAGCGCGTGGTCGTGGTTGCTCTTGTCGGTGGCACCGCAGCAGTCATGCAACAGCACGCATTCGAAGCCGCGGTCGTTGGCCTCGCGCATGGTAGTGTGAACGCAAACGTCGGTGGTGATCCCGGTGAGCACGATGTTCTCGATGCCGCGCACGCGCAGGATCAGCTCCAGGTCGGTGGCGCAGAACGAGCCCTTGCCGGGCTTGTCGATGATGGGTTCGCCCGGCAGCGGCGCGAGCTCCGGGATGATGTCCCAACCGGGCTCGCCGCGCACCAGGATGCGGCCGCAGGGACCGGGATCGCCGATGCCGGCGCCGATCTGCCGGGACCGCCAGCGCTTGTTGGCGGGCAAATCCGAGAGATCGGGGCGGTGGCCTTCGCGGGTGTGGATGATGTGAAAGCCTTGGCTCCGCATTGCCGTGAGCAGTCTCTTGATCGGTTCGATCGGCGCCCGCGTCAGTGAGAGGTCGTAGCCCATCTTGTCGACATAGCCGCCGACGCCGCAGAAATCGGTCTGCATGTCGATGATGATGAGCGCGGTGTTCTCGGGACGCAGATCGCCGTTATAGGGCCACGCATAGGGCTCGGACTTGATGGTGCGCTCGGGCATGATTCGGCTCTCTAGCGGGTGATCGACAATTCGGCCGGGGCTCCGGTCAGCGTGCGCTTCGGCGAGCAAGTGATGATCATGATCGCCAGCGTCAGGATGTAGGGGGCGGCGTTGAAGAGGTGGTAGCCGGAGGTGACGCCGACCGATTGCAGCGCCGGGCCCAGCGCCGCGGCGCCGCCGAAGGCGAGCGAGGCCCACAGACACAGCAAGGGATCCCAGCGTGCGAAGATCACGAGCGCCACGGCCGTGATGCCCTGGCCCGAGGACAGGCCCTCGTTCCAGCTGCCGGGATAGAACAGCGACAGGAACGAGCCGCCGATGCCGGCGAGGAAGCCGCCGACCATGGTCGCGCGCAGGCGGATCAACAGCACGGAGTGGCCCATCGCACGCGCGGCGTCCGAACTCTCGCCGGCGGTGCGGATCAGGAGGCCCCAGCGCGTGGTCCGGAAGGCCCAGTAGAGAATTGGCGCGAGCGCGACGCCGATCAGGAACAGCACGTTGACCCGCAGGGCCGCGCGCACCTGCGGAATGTCGCTCCACCAGCCGAAATCGATCGCTGGCAAACGGGGGGCGGTGGGCTCGATCAGCGGCTTGCCGAGATAGAAGGCAAGCCCGGTGCCGAACAGCATCAGCGCGATGCCGACCGCGACGTCGTTGACGCGCGGCAACGAGCAGATGCCGGCATGCAGCGCGCCCAGAAGCGCACCGGTGATGCCAGCGGCGAGCACGCCCAGCCACGGCGATCCCGTGAGATAGGAAATGCCATAGGCGCTCATCGCGCCCATCACCAGCGTGCCTTCGAGGCCGAGATTGATGCGGCCGGAGCGCTCGGTGATGCATTCCCCCAGGCTCACGAACAAGAACGGCGTCGAGACGCGAATGGCGCCGCCGAGCACGGCGAGCGGGACGGTCCAGAGTCCGATCGAGCCGTCTGCCATCTCAGGACTTTCCCTTCAGAAATCCGATGCGGCCGTAGAGCGCATCGCTCGCCAGCACGAAGACGAAGATGATACCTTGCAGCACCAGCACGGATGCATCCGGCAATCCGAGGCGGCGCTGCAACAGCCCGCCGCTGGCGCTGATACCACCGAGCAGGATCGCGACGGGGATAATGGCGAGCGGATTTTGCCGCGCCAGGAAGGCAACGAGAATTCCGGTGAAGCCGTAGCCTGCGGCGAGGTTGGCGTTGGTGCGCCCCTGCACGGCGGCGACCTCGACCATGCCGGCAAGGCCCGCGGCGCCGCCGGCGAGGAAGCAGATGGTCAGGATCAGTTTGCTGACATTGAGGCCGACGATCTTCGCAGCGCGGATGTTGCCGCCGGCAACGCGCGCGGCGAAGCCGAACACGGTGTGATAGATCAGGATGTAGGCGGCGACCGCGGCGATCAGGCCGAATACGAGACCCCAATGCACGTCGGTGCCGGGGATCGATCCGATCATGTTGGCGGCGCCGATCTCGCGGGTCGACGGCTTGTTGAGGCTGGCGGGATCACGCATTGCGCCCTCGACGAGATGGTTAAGGACCGCGAGCGCGATGTAAACGAGCAATAGGCTCGAGATCGTCTCGTTGACACCGCGATATTGCCGCAGCGCGCCCGAGAGCATGACCCAGAGGCCGCCGCCGATCACGCCGGTGATGACCATGGCGATCTGCACGACGAGCGGCGGCATGCCCTGAAGCACCAGTGCTGCGCTGGTTGCCGACAGCGCGCCGACCAGGAGTGCGCCTTCGCCGCCGATGATGACCATGCCGAGTTGGGCGGGCAGCGCCGTGCAGAGTGCGGTGAGGATCAGCGGTGCCGCGCGCGTCAGCGTGTTCTGCCACGAGAACCAGGTGCCGAACGCGCCGTAGTACATGTAGAAATAGAGGTCGAGCGGGCTCTTGCCGAACATCGCGACGAAGATGCCGAAGACCCCGAGCGCGCCGGCCAGCGCCGCGCCCGGGATCAGGATATATTCGATCGCTCCGCCGTAACGCTGGAGGAATCCCGGATCGGCGGCCGGGGCAACTGTCCCGACCGCTTCAACGGGATCTGCAGCTTCCGTCGTCACGAAGTCGCCCCGACCACGCCCTCCACGAGATAGTCCATCTTCTCGAGCTCGGGGTCCTTCTGGCCGCGATCGGTGCCGGCCGCGATCACCGTCTTGCCCTTGTTGTCGACCAGCCCTCCCTTGAAGATGGCGTAGCCGTCACCGGACAAGAACTTGGCCTTGACGTCGTCGGCGTGCTTGCGCGCCTCGGCGGAGACCGCTTCGCCATACGGCGAGGTCTTGACGATCTCTTCCTTGAGGCCGCCGCGATAGAAGTTCGGGATGCTCTCGCCGGCGGCGATCATCTTGACGAACTTGGGATACAACGCTTCCCAGTTCCACTCGGCTCCCGTGAGATACGCTTTTGGCGCGAGCGGCGACTGGTTGACGTGATAGCCGCACACCATGGCGCCCCGACGCGCGGCGTTCTCGACCATGGTCTTCGGACCGTCGACATGGCAGGTCAGCACGTCGACGCCCTGGTCGATCAGGCTGTTGGTGGCCTCGGCTTCCTTGACCGGCATCGACCAGTCACCGGTGAAGATGACCTGCGTGGTGGCCTTGGGATTGGCAAGCCTCGCGCCGAGCGCGAATGCGTTGATGTTGCGCAGCACTTGCGGGATCGGCTTGGCGGCGACGAAGCCGAGCTTGCCGCTCTTGGAGCTGTAGCCGGCGACGATGCCCGAGATATATTGGGCTTCGTCGATATAGCCGAAATAGCTGCCGGCGTTCTTCGGGTCCTTGTCGCTCCACAGGCCGCCGCAGTGCTCGAAGTGCAGCTTCGGGAATTTGTTGGCCATCTTGACCATGTGCGGATTGTAGTAACCGAACGAGGTCGGGAAGAGCAGGGTGGCACCGTCGAGATTGATCATCGACTCGATCGTCTTCTCGACCGCGTCGGTCTCCGGCACCTTCTCTTCTTCCACGACCTTGAGGCCGGGAATCTTCTTCAGCGCCGCCGCCCCCTGCGCATGCGCCTGGTTGTAGCCGTAGTCGTCGCGCGAGCCGACATAGATGAAACCGATCGTCGTCTCGGCCGCAAAGGAGGGGCGGGCGCCGGCCGCCGCGCCGAGCGTGAGGGCCGCACTGCCCTGCAACAAATGACGTCGTGAGATCCTGCCAAATTCCATTGCTTGCTCCCCTTGGCGGATGCACCGCCTCATCTCGCGCTGCGCCGGTCTGGCGGAGCACGAGATCAATTGTCGCAAGCTTCGTGCCAGAGATAACCGAGAGACAGTTTCCGATTAAGCCGTTGAAAGCAATTAGTTATTTTTAGAGATCCGAGCTTGATCAGGAAAGCAGCAGATGAAATTATAAGCACTTTTGCGTAATTGTATGCAATGGAGTTAAGCAGTTTTGACCGGCCTGGACATGTGCATGACGAGGGGCCGGGTGGTCTGCCGGCGACCGCATTCATGCTAACCACGCGCTGATTGGAACGGTGTCGGCCGCGTGATTTCGCTGGCACCGAACTTGAATCGATTGCCGCCAGGACCGCCGTCGCTGCGGTCCCAAGAGATGGAAAGCTCGCCGAGATGGCTGCTGGTAACGCCGTTCACAATGGTTCGCTCGGCGAAGAGATCGTGCGAGGGATCAACGAGCTCGCGGCGGTCTCGGAAGAAGGCGACAAGCTCACCCGCATCTATCTGACCAGCGAGCTGCGCAAGGCGGCGGACCTCATCCTGAGCTGGATGCGCGACGCCGGCATGAGTGCGCGTCTCGACGCGATCGGCAATGTCTGCGGGCGTTACGAAGGCGAGCAGCCGGGCGCGCCTTGCCTGATGCTCGGCTCTCACTACGACACCGTGCGCGATGCCGGCAAATGGGACGGGCCGTTGGGCGTGATCACGGCGATCGCCTGCGTCGCCGATCTCAACCGCCGCGGCAAGCGCCTCCCGTTCGCGATCGAAATCGTCGGTTTTGCTGATGAGGAAGGGGTGCGCTTTGCCTCGACCTTGCTCGGCAGCCGCGCGGTGGCCGGCACTTTTGACGAGAGCGTCCTCAACACACGCGACCGCGATGGCGTCGCCATGCGCGATGCGCTGGTGCAGTTCGGGCTCGACCCCGATCATATCGGCGCGGCCGCGCGAGCCCGGCGCGAGCTGCTTGCCTATCTCGAGCTGCACATCGAGCAAGGGCCGGTGCTGGAAACGCAAAACCTGCCCGTCGGCGTGGTCACCGCGATTGCGGGCGCGACACGGCTTGCCGCGCGCCTGACCGGCATGGCGGGGCACGCAGGCACGGTGCCGATGGCGCTCAGGCGAGATGCGTTGGCGGGCGCGGCCGAATGTATCGGCGCGATCGAACAGTTTTGCCGCACCGACGAGGGTGGGCTGGTCGGCACCGTCGGCTACATCCAGGCGAGGCCCGGCGCAACCAACGTCATTCCGGGCGAGGTGTCGTTCACCATCGACATGCGGGCGCCGACCGACATGCACCGGAAGCGCGCGGTCGCCGATGTCGTGAGGCAGATCGAAGCCATCGCAAAGCGCCGCCAGTTGACACTTCAGCTCGACGTCACCCACGAGAACCGCACTGCGCCCTGCGCGCCCTGGCTCAAGGAGCAGATCGCGCAGGCGATCAAAGCGGAAGGTTTTTCCGTGTTCGAGCTGCCGAGCGGGGCCGGGCATGACGGCATGGCCATGATCGACATTGCCGATGTCGGCATGATCTTCGTCCGCTGTCGCGGCGGCATCAGCCATCACCCGGACGAGCATGTCGAGCTCGCCGATGCCGACGCCGGCGCGCGGGTGTTGCTGGGGCTGATCGAGAATTTTCGGCCACGGCAAGGCTAAACTGAGCCCGCAAGTCACGGGATAGAGACACGAATCAGACAGGTCTAGAGCCGCGACGGCCTCCCGCCGACCCACGAGACACCATTCGACGGCGCCTATGAACAGCGGCATCTCTTCTCCATCCCCCAGCGAAAACCGGTTTTACCAGGGGATCGCGCCGACCCTCGTTGCCAACGCGCTTCAGGCGATGAATTTTCTCGGTGATCGATTCTTGAGGAAGGCGCATCATCCGTTCACGGCCATCGAGGACCTTTACCGGCACTCGATGGACAGTGCCTTTGCGGTATCTGAGTCCTTTCTCGTTACGGGCGCGCCGCACGCTTCTGCGTACTATCCGCGCGACTTTGCCTGGTTCTATCCCGACATCCTCGATCCCGACACCATCATGGATTCTCAGGATGCGGTGCGCCGGGCTCGTCTGCTCGAAAAGAGCATCCGCCTGTTGCTGGAAGCGGTTCGCGCCAATGTCGTCACGACGACCATCGTCCCGGCCGGGCGCGCCCGGTATCTCGGCGTGAACTATTTCTCGCGCCCCTCGGATACGCTGCTCGGCATTCTGGCCGGCCTCCAGCAGATGATCTCTGCCGAGGAGAGAGCGTCATCCCATCTGGCGATGTCGCAATGCGCGCATGCCGGCCGCCTGCTGCTGGCCGAATATTGCGGTGATCTGAAGCGCGCGATCCTCCAGCTCGCAAGCGAGCTCGCGCCGTTCAATGATGACGGCTCCACGTATTTGCTGTGCGACGCCAGTGCTCCGCGCTCCGCGGCAACCGACACGCGCGCCGAGCGCAGGCGTTTCGTTACCAATGCCTGCGTCTACACGACGTTCGCGTGGGGCGTGCAGCTCGGAATCGTCGACGAGAACGAGCTGAAGCGGCGGCTCGGGCGCGACCTGGCGCAGTACAAGAGGGACCTGCTCCACCTGTTCGGCAAAGGCGGTTATATCAGGCATTCTCTTGATGGCCCCACGGGCTCGCCGGTGTCCTCGGTCGCGCTGGATTTCGTCAGTGTGCATCGCGGCTTCTGGGATATGAGCAAGGAAAGCGAGCGCGCGCTGTTCGCTGCAACTGCGGATCTGATCATTGCGGAGCCGCGCTTTCGCATCCCCGGCACATTCCACTTCCTGGTGTCCGCGGATAATCCGCGGAACAAGATGATCCACAAGATCGCGGCTCCCGCCTACCAGGGACGGTCCTCCTGGCCGACGTCCAACGTCGAGTTCGCGGATCGCATGCTAGACCATTACGAATTCTCGGGGAGCCATACTTACCGTTCCTGCGCCCAGGGAATTCTGAAGGACATTCGCACCGCGACCGAAGTCCACGGCGGGTATCAGGAACTGATCTCGGAGCAGGGCCTGAAATATCGCACCTGGGTCTACAAGGGCGCCGTGGCCCACTCCTGGTTTCCGCGTTTCCTCTCCGTCTGGAGGAGGGCGCATGGAACGCCGCTCCTCCAGTGGAATGACTGAACGGCGGTCACTACCCCGCCGTCACGTCCACGAGCTCGCCGCCATCGAGCACCTTGGCCGCCTTGGCGCGGTCGAGGTCGCCTTCCCATGCGGCCACCACCACGGTCGCAACGCAATTTCCGGTGAGGTTGCCGACCGCGCGAGCCATGCCGATGAACCAGTCGACCGACAAGACCAGCACGAGGCCGATCGCAGGGATGCTCGGCACCGCGTTCAGCGTCGCCGCCAGAATCACGATCGCAGAGCCCGGTACGCCATGCGCGCCCTTCGAGGTGATCAGGGAGACGCCGAGCACCAGCAGGAGGTCGCCGAACGACAGCGGCGTGTTGGTCGCCTGCGCGATGAAGTCGACCGCGAGCGTGAGATAGATCGAGAACGCGTCGAGGTTGAAGGAATATCCGGTCGGAATGACAAGGCCGACGACGGAATCCTTTACGCCCATCCGCTCCAGCTTCTTCATGATCTGCGGCAGCACGGCGTCCGACGAGGCGGTCGCGAGCACGATGGTCAACTCCTCGCGCAGGTAGGCGAGGAATTTGAGGATGTTGATGCCGGCGAGCGCCATGACCCCGCCGAGCACGCCCAGCACGAAGATGCCGACCGAGACGTAGAACAGCGCCACCAGTGAGACGAGCTGCTTGAGCGAGCCGACGCCGTATTTGCCGACGGTGTAGGCGACTGCGCCGAGCACGCCAAGTGGAGCAACGCGGACGATAAGCCCCATGACCCGGAACAGCACGGTCGAGGCGGCATCGATCATCGACGTCACGAGCTTGCCCTTCTCGCCGCCGACCAGTGCGAGGCCTACGCCGAACAGCACGGCGAAGAACAGCACCTGGAGCACGTCGTTGCGCGACAAAGCGTCGAACGAGGTGCTCGGGATTACGTTGAGCAGGAAGGAGCCGATGCCGCCGCCCTGAAGCTTGTGGGCGTTGTCCGCATAAGTGTTGAGCGCCTTGGCATCCAGCGTCGAAGGGTCGATGTTCATGCCATGACCGGGGCCGAAAGTGTAGGCCAGGATGAGACCGACCACGAGCGCGACTGTGGTCATCACCTCGAAATAGACCAGCGCCTTGACGCCGACCCGTCCGACCTTCTTGAGGTCGCCCGCACCGGCAATGCCGTGCACGACGACGCAGAACACGATCGGCGCCACGATCATCGAAATCAGCTTCAGGAAGGCGTCGCTGAGAATCTTGAGCGAGATGGCAAAATCCGGCGTGGCCACGCCGAGAATAATGCCGAGGATCAGCGCGGCCAGGACCTGGACGAACAGCGATGTGTAGAGCGGTTTTGGCTCGGCGGCCGGGGCCGCGGCAATGGTCGACATGGTGACTCCCCCGTTTTGACGACGTCTCGATCGTCGAAAGGAGCAACTAGCGTGCCAGATTGTCGCGGTTTTCGCTGAGGAGGAGGTCTATTCGGTCGCTTTTGCGGTACGACCGGGCGTCCGAATCGGCACCGGGACACCGTTCGAGGTGCCGTCGGTCACGTGGGCAGGTGATGTTGCGGTCGTATTGTCACGTTCCGCATGCGGTGGCCGCGTCACGCCGCGAGATCCAGCAGGCGACACGATCCGCGTACCAGCACCTTGCGGCCATTCGGCGTCATGACCGGCACGCCGTCGCAGACGACGACAAGACCGAGCTTGACGAGGCTCTCGACGAGATAGGCCTTGGAAAGGCGACCGTTCGACACCGGGTTGCGAAGCGCCTTCAGAACCTCCCATTGGTCTGGCGAAAGATCGAAGTCGATGTCGTTGCTCATGTTGCCTCAAGTCGTAGTGCCGTTCGTGCGCCTCTGTTAGAGGCGCTGCATGAAGACCGTGCGACGACAATGAGTCGGGAATTCGGTGACGTGTTTAGAACTCCTCTTCACAAATTGCTGCACGCCATTGCGCCACAAGAGTTAAGACCGCTCGACCGCGAGGACCGTCCGGAGCCTCGATCACATATTGATGATGTAGGTTTGATGTTGGTCCGCGAACTACCGCGCTGCACGGGCAGCGCTGCTGTCCCATTCTGCGTCGCAATAAGCACAGAAATTATGAGACGAAGGGTTCGGGATTCTGCTACGCTCATTCACGGGGAATGGCTTCACACGGCAGGAGTGGAGTGCATGAACAGACTGGTCGAAATTCGTAGTCAGGAATCCCTGTGCCGGGAGCGCGCCGTGCTTGATTTCCAGCGCCGCGTTTTCTGGCTTGCGCAAGCTCAGGAATGGGAGCAGCGCGCGCTTGACGAGATCGCCTATCATTTCCGGGAGTGCAATGTGACTCAGACGGAGCTGGGGCGAAACTGACGTCGGCTGTGGGTAAGGCCTACTGATAAGTCGCCACAATATCGGACACCGCGCGCTCGAGCTGCTGCGCGGTGGCGCACTGGCGCACCACGCTGCAGAAGGTCGCATAGCGCGGCATCTCGGAATCGCCAAAGCCCCAGGCGAGACGTCCTTCGGGATTGAGCCACACCAGTCGCTTCGAGCGCTCAGAGATGCGGCGCAGGATGTCGGCGCGCGGATCGAGATTGTTGCTGCGGGCGTCGCCCAGCACGATCACCGTGGTCTGCGGCGTCAGCGTGCTCATAAACTCCTTGTCGAAATCGGCCAGCGAAGAGCCGTAGTCGGAGGAGCCGAAGCCGACCTTGGACATGATCTCGGCCATCGCCTCTTCCGGCGGTTTCGATTCCAGGATGTCGCTGACTTCGATCAGATGCGAGGAGAAGGCGAAGGAATGGACGTCGTCGACCACCTCGTGCAGCGAGTGGATCAGGAGCAGAAAGAAATCCGAAACCTGCGCGACCGAGCCCGAGACATCGCAGAGCGCCACGATCTTCGGCCGGTCGCGATGCTTGCGCTTCCAGGCCGTGAGAAAGGGGATGCCGCCCCAGGCGGCGTTGCGGCGCAGCGTGCGGCGGACGTCGAGATGACCGCGCCGCTGGCGCTTGCGTGGCTTCGAATAGCGCTCGCGCAGGCGCCGCGCGATCTGGCGGATGAGAGCGCGCATTTCCGCGACATGGCGCCGCTCGATGCGGGCAAGCGGCGCGTTGCGCAGAATCTCGTTGCGGAGGTTTTCAGCCTCCTCGCGGGCATAGAGCGCAAGCCCCTGCGCGACGGTGTCGCGAACGGCGTCGCGCAAGCCATCGAGCGCGGCGCGAAGCCGCTCGGCCAGTGCCGGATTGGTCGCGGTCAGCTCGTCGAGATCGTCGCGAAGCCGCTGGAGCCCCATGGCGTCGAGGATGCGGCTGGAGAAGATGCCGCGCTGGGTGGAGTAGCGGATGTCGGACAGGGAGGCCGCACCCGAGGCGCTGGCGATCGCGGCGGTGATCGCATTGCGATCCTGCGACAGCAGCATTTGCGCCAGGGGGCCCAATTCTGCGGGAGGCGAACCGCCGCTCGCATCGCTGGCCTCGCCGGATGACGGAGATTGATCGGCGTCCTCCGAAACATCGTTGCTGTCGGCTTCAGGCTGTTCCTGCCGCGGCTCCGGCTGGCTGAAGAACAGATCGAAGCAGTCACCGAGCGCGAGCTTTTCGTCCTGCGACTTGGCGAGCGTCAGAAGGAGCGCATCGCGCAGGATGGTCCGGTCGGAAACGCCGACCTGCGCGACCGCACGCATCGCATCGATGCTTTCGGCCGGCGAGACATGGACCCCGGCTCCCCGTGCCGCACGGAAGAAACGATGAATATTCTCGCGCATCGGCGTCAACCGAAGACGTTGGATCGTGCTGCCTTGGCAATGAAGGTCGTAATCTGAGGCTGAGCCGCCTCGATGTCGGCCTCATATTTCAGAAGCACGTTGAGCGTGTCCTTGACGATCTCGGTGTCGAGCTCCGAGGCCTGCAAGAGCACCAGCACGCGCGCCCAGTCGATGGTCTCGCTGACCGAAGGCAGCTTCTTCAGGTCGAGCGAGCGGATTTCGTGGATAAAGCCGACCATCTGCCGCCGCAGCGTCTGCGAAATGTTGGGGACGCGGCTCTCGACGATGCGCTCCTCGAGCCGCTGCTCGGGAAAGCCGATGTGCAGATGCAGGCAGCGCCGTTTCAGGGCGTCGCCGAGATCACGCTCGCTGTTCGAAGTGAGGATCACCGTTGGCGGTGTGATCGCGGAGACGGTGCCGAGTTCGGGGATCGTGACCTGGAAGTCAGAGAGAATTTCCAGCAGCAGCGATTCGAATTCTGCATCCGACTTGTCGATCTCATCGATCAGGAGCACGCAGCCGCCCGGTTGCTCCAGCGCTTGCAGCAGCGGCCTCGGCTCGACGAACTCCTTGGAGAAGAACACGTCACCGAAATCGTGGAGCTGATTAAGTGCAGCGTGCAAAGTCTGCGCGCCGCCCAGGACTTCGCCGAGCTTGTCCTTGAGGATCTGCGTGTAGAGAAGCTGTTTGGCGTATTTCCATTCGTAGAGCGCCTTGGCCTCGTCGAGGCCTTCATAGCATTGCAGGCGGATCATCTTCAGGCCGCGCCAAGCCGCGATCGCCTTGGCAAGCTCGGTCTTGCCGACGCCCGCGGGGCCTTCGACCAGGATCGGCTTCTCGATCTGTTGCGACAAATAGACGGCGGTCGCGATCTGCCGGCTCGCGATGTAGCCTTGCGCGGCGAGGCCGCTCTCCACTGCCTCGATCGCTGTCGAGGGCTTCTGTTCAGCCACGAAAAGGCGCTCCCAAAGGTCTTGATTGAGGCTTGTTCTGCCTGCGTTCACGGCAAAGAACAAGCCTCGTTTGGGAGAGCCCAGACCCGCGCGAATGGGCGTTTTTTCCGCTCAGCGCAAATAGTCGGGCGGCCAATCGGCCGCGCGATCAGTGCCGCAGCAACTCCGGCTTGCGGATCGTCTGTCGCACCTCGGCGCCGCAATCGGCGCACTCATAGACGAAGTCGATCTTGGCAAGACTCCAATGCGGTTCGACCTCGCGCACATACATTGGAAGGAACCCCATGCAAGCAGGGCAAATCACAGGCGCGATCTCGATTTCCTGATGATGCTGTACATAAGCTGGCATCTCGGCTCTCCTTCGCAGACGACCTCCAAACCCGCGCGAAGGCTACTGCCGGCTGGCGCAAGGCCGACATCAACTCTTTCGAACAGAGGCGGAACGGCGGAGGTTTGTCGTTCGCTGTGACATTCTTGTTACGTCTCTGTACTGTGACGGGCGGACCAAATACCTATTTCAAAAGCCCGATCCGGTATTCGGACTTTGACCTCAATGATAAGGGAGCAACGCCCATGACGCATGCCATTCGCTTTCACAAGACTGGTGGTCCGGAAGTGCTGGTCTGGGAGGAGGTCAGCGTCGGCAAGCCCGGACCTGGCGAGGCGCGAATCCGCCATACCGCCGTCGGTCTCAACTTCGTCGACATCTACAACCGTTCGGGCCTTTACCCGGTGCAACTGCCGAGCGGGCTTGGCAGCGAGGCCGCTGGTGTCGTCGAGGAGGTCGGGCCCGGTGTCACCGATCTGAAGCCGGGCGATCGCGTCGCCTACGGCGCCTCGCCGCTCGGCGCCTATTCCGAGGCACGGCTGATCCCGGCCGACCGACTGCTGAAGTTGCCCGACGGTGTCGACGACAAGACCGCGGCGGCGATGATGCTGAAGGGACTCACCACGCAATATCTGATCCGGCAGACCTATCGCGTGAAGGCCGGCGACACCATCCTGCTCCATGCGGCCGCCGGTGGTGTCGGCCTGATTCTCTCCCAGTGGGCCAAGCATCTCGGCGCGACCGTGATCGGCACGGTCAGCAACGACGAGAAGGCCAAGCTCGCCAAGGCGCATGGCTGCGACCATGTCATCATCTATAGCCGCGAGGATTTCGTGAAGCGGGTGGATGAGATCACTGGCGGCAAGAAGGTGCCGGTGGTCTATGATTCCGTCGGCAAGGATACGTTCCTGAAGTCGCTCGACTGCCTCGCGCCGCTCGGCGTCGCCGCGCTGTTCGGTGCGTCGTCCGGCGCCGTCGAGCCGCTCAATCTCGGTTTGCTAGCGCAGAAGGGCTCGCTCTACGTCACCCGGCCGACGTTGTTCACCTACGCCGCCAAGCGTGAAAGCCTGGTCGCGATGGCAGGTGAGCTGTTCGACGTCGTCAAGTCCGGCGCGGTCAAGATCGAGGTGCACCAGACCTATCCGCTGAAGGACGCCGCCAAGGCGCATGCCGATCTCGCCGCGCGCAAGACCACGGGATCGACCGTCCTCACGGTGTGATCTCCGACCGGGCCGTGGCGCAAGCCGCTTGGCCTTGCGTCACGTCGGCTCGTGCTTACGCAGATCGTGGGCGTGATCGAGGCGGATAGCCTGTAAGTCGACTTCTTCGGGCCCGATCTCCGGGAGGGCCGCCTCGGCGAGGATGGCCTCGGTAATGTCCTCGACCGAGCTCTCCGCGATCTCGTGGATGAACGAGATGTTCCGATATTCACCTGAGGCAACGCGGGAAATGACCTCGCGCCTGGTGACTTCAGGGTCGACGACCGCCTCGCGGCCGCGGCGCCCATAGTCGATCATCACGACGAAATACTGCATGAAACGATCCTGCCGTGCCCTATGGTCGGGGCACGGCAGAGTATTTCCGAAAAACGGAATCAAGTCAAGACGCATTTCGTAAAACCGGAATTCCGGCCTACTTGCTCCTCTTGCGAGGGCGCGCCGACTTGGCGCGCAGCCGCTCCAGCTGGCCCTTGGGCATGGACAGGCAGATCTCGCCGACCCACTCCAGTTTCACACCGACGATCTGTTTGGCATTGAAGCTGCTGAGATTGACGACGGAGGGGGATTTGCCCCGCTCGATGGTCTTCAGATAGCGCTCGCCGGTCTTGAGCCGGACCACGGCCTCCTCGCCGTAGAAGCTCGACAGGGGATGGCGCTGGTCCTTGTAGACCACGATGACGTCGCCGCTCTCGTATTTGGGCAACATCGAATCGCCCACGATCTCGAATGCGATGGTCTCCTCCATGATCGGGAAGGGCAGCGCGATGTCGCCGAGGCCTTCCGGGGGAACCTGCTCATAATCCGGCTCGATCACGGCACCGGCGCCGACGCGGCCCATGATCGGCGCGAGATTGAGCTCGAGATATTCCATGATCGGAATGATTTCCGAAGCCTTCACCAGGCGTTCACCGCCGAGGATCTCCGAGACCGCGCCGGGGCGTACGCCCATGGCAGCCGCCAGGCCGCCCTTGCTCTTGCCTGTCTTTTCCAGGCCCCGTTCGATCATTGCAGCGTCCAACATGGTGATTCCCTCGATTGTCCATCGTTCCGCCTCTTGTAATCCGAAATTCGGAATTGATGCAATTATGAATATCAGAATTATCGCTTGACTCTGACTTCGGAATACCGGAATGTACGCTTCGCCTCGCGATCGTGTGGTCGGAGGAGGCGCATCACAGGACAGCAGCATGGAACCGGGCCATTGGCCGTCGGAGCACTCCGACGCGCTTCGCGACTATTTTCTCAAGGGAATGTCTTATGCGGAGATCGGAAGACAGATTAACGCAAGGTTTGGAACGGCTTACACGCGCAACGCGGTGGTCGGCCGCGCCAAGCGGCTCGGGCTGATCGTGCAGGTGCGGACGGCGAGCCCGTCGATCGTCCCGGTGTTGCCGTCTGGGGCCTGTCTTGTCCTGCCGCACCGCCCCACGGTGCTGACCCTGCCGCCGAAATCCGCGATGAAGCCTGCCGCGCAGGTCAAATTGCGCTGCGTCGGCGTCCAGCCGCGCCTGGTCCCGTTCGTCGAACTCGCTGGCGAGGACTGTCGCTATCCCTATGGCGGCGACAAGGACGGGGAGGAGATCACCTTCTGCGGGCATCCGCGTGAGCCGGGCTCGAGCTATTGCACGCCGCATGCGCGCCTGACGCGCCGCGCCGGAGCTGGATCCACCCGCATCGCCGGCCCCGTCGTGCTGAGGCTGGTCTCTGCCGCCTGACCTGACGACCGCCCGTTCAATCGTCAATTTCGCAAGGAGTATCCGAGTGGCACGTGTCCGACGCAACAGGTCCTACAAACTGGCGAATGTCTACGATCGACGCTCGCGCGAGATACCGTTCAATGCGGAGGTCGCGGAAGTCGAGGTGGACAATCCGCTGGCGCTCGACCCCGGCGAGAAGATCATGGCCGTGCGGTCGATCCGCAGCGATCCGCTCGGCCGGCTGCACGCACACCATCAGATCGACGAGGCGCAGTATCGCGGCGGGCGCGCCTTCCAGAACGATTGGGAGAGGGCCGAGCGTGGCCCTCAGGCGATGGACCCGACCCGCGAATATGTCGATGGCGCGCGCACGCGCGAGCCGGTTACCGAGAGCCAACGTCAGGCGGTGCTGCGGCTGAACCGGATCGAGCGCGAACTCGGCACCGACGGTGCCGCGCTAGTGCACGACGTGTTGGTGCTGGGCCTGACTATGGACGAGATCGGCCAGCGTCGCGCCGTTCGTACGCAACGCTGGACCGACTATTTTTCCCGACGTTTTCGTGAATGCCTGGACCGGTTGGCACTGATCTACGGCTTTGCGACGGAAACGGGGACACTGCGTGCAGGGCAGCGCAGATGACAAGGGCGCGCCCGCGACCTCGGTCGCGGGCGCGCCGGTCTGCTGCTTAGGGATGCGGTAGGATCTGGTAGGTCGTGGCATACGGCTCGACCCGGAGCGACGCGTTGGCCAGAAGCCCGATTCTGGCGGTCGGCGCTTGCTGCAATTCGCCGTTCGGACCGCGATGCACGTTGTATTGCCAGACGGTGAGATCGCCCTTCTGTGCCAGAGCATGTGCAACGGCGCTGGCATCATTGCCGCCGAGCGCCTGAAGCTCCTCCGTCGACAATCCGACGACGATTTCGTCCTTGATGGTGACGATCTTGAACAGGTTCATCCTGGTCTCCTGCGCCCATGCGCCTTGTATCGAGAAGGTGAGAAGCGCGACTGCGGCGCCCTTGATGAGATCGCAGCGAGAAAGCATGCCGTCGTCCTTTGGTTGTGGGGCGCCGAATCGATCAATGCATCGGCCATGGCGCCCGTGATCTGCGTGACTGTTTCGCCACCGCTTTGTCGTTTGCTCCTCAAAAACGGTTCACCGCCGGAAACAAATGCGGCCCGATGAATTCTGATGCGAAGAGGCGAGTCCAAGTCCAAGAGCTCGATGGGGCGGGTTTAGATGAATCCAAACGCCATAGTCTGTCTCTTGGTTCAGAAGGCAGCGCTGTGGCTGCCGATCGATGGCCCGAGATCGACGTCTATTTCGTGGACGATACAACCGCCGACGCCGGACTCAACAATTACGTGCATACGCTGAAGAAGCACTGGTTCGGGTCCACCAATGTCCATTCACATCTGAAACAAGACGAAGCAAGGCGTCGATTGACGGCGATCGAGGCTGCATGCCTGATCGATGACGCTTCTTGACGCAGGTGGGTGACGGCCGGCCATATTCCTGTTATCCGGAATTGCCGTGGCACGATGCAGACGAAGCATCGCTGGGCCAACTGTTAGGCTTGCCGGAGGGGTTGTTTCTTGACATAGTTGCAACCTGTTCAAGCGTGCCCGCTTGCACATGTAGCTCGGCGCGCGAACACACCGGGCTTCCCCGGACGAAAGCGCGCCGTCGCCATGGCATCCGGTTGTGGCATCTGGTTGTGGCGTTCGGTTCTTAGGTGGGACCTCGATGTTGGATCACGAAGTCCGATGCTTGTCATAGGTACGAGATGAAGAACCTCAATTTCGCAGCTGAGCTGCACCTCAAGCTCGGCGCGCCTGCAAGCGGTACTGTCGAAAGCCTGCGCCTGCTCCGCGCCTTTCTGAAGCTCGCGCCCCGGCAGCGTTTCGAGGTCATCAAGCTCGTCGAAGACCTCGCCACCGAAGAATCCCTTCCCGAGCACCCCCTGTCCTGAGCCGGCCTGCGCGCTGGCCTTACCCCTTGCCCTTCGTTTTCCTGCCAGAGCCGGCCGCCGGGCGACGTCTTCCCCGGCCTGGACGCTGGCAGGCGATCCGGCAAGTGTGGTATTCAGTTCTGAAAACGGGAGGAGTGCGACCATGATCGAACCGAAGCTCGAAGTTCCGGCCGAACTGCGCGACCTGGCCGAGAAGACGATTGACCAGGCGGAAAAAGCATTCGGCATGTTTTTCGAAGCCGCCACCAAATCGATGACGACCGTTCCGGGTGCGGGGACGGACGTCTCGAAGCAGGCGCTCGCATTCACCGAGCAGAACATGAAGTCGGCGTTCGAGCATGCTCGCAAGCTCGTCCATGCGACCGACCTTCAGGAGGCGATGCGAATCCAATCGGATTTCCTGCGCAGCCAGTTCACCAATGCCGGAGACCACATGCGCCAGATGACCGGCAGTCTCATGCAGCCAGGGAAGGGCAAGTCCTGATTCTCGGTGCGTTCCCGGCGCGTCCAGGGATTGGACTTGCGCGGGCGTGAATATCCGCACGTCAATGTGGGTACCGGTCCACGATGGGCCGTCGAATGGACCTCATTCGCCGCCCATCATCCCTTCTGCTGATCCCTGTCGGTTCTCAGGCGGGGATAAGCATTTGTCGCGGGTGTCTTGACCGATCGGTGGCTCTGCTAGCGCAGCGATGCGATGTAGGCCGCGATATCGCCGGCTTCGATCCGGCTCAAGGGGAAGTTCGGCATCTTCGGGTGCGGGTCTAGCAGGAAAAAGGCGAGCCTTTCCGAACTGAAGTCAGGCCTGCGCGCAACGGACGAAGGAGGGGACGTCGGCGCTCGCCTGGGTCTGGCCGTTCGCCACGACATGGCAGCTGGCGCACCAGCGCCTCGCAAGGTCGGCGCCGTGATCTGCATCGGCGGCGAGAGCGGACGACGTGCACACGCTCGAGGCCACTGCAACCAGCAGACAGATTCGTCTCAAATCCCGGTGCATTGGGCAACCCTGTGTGTTGTTGGCTCGCGACGCCGTCCTCATCCGCAACACGAACCCGGAAACTGCGAGAGGTCGATGCGGGCGATGATCGACCGCAGCAGCTTGCGAGCCGAACGATAGAGATGCCGGGCGAATCTCGGCGTCCTTGCCGCAGGCAGGACAAAGCTTGTCGTCGCGAGTGTTTTCGTACCAAGGCTTTCGATGGAGTGCGACACGGTGCCTCTCCGAGATGGCGAGGCTCTTTCTAGCGTGGCCGGCTCGCCGCAGCCTTGATCTGCCGCAAAGGGGACGGACTAATAGTCGCCGGGGTTCATGATCATCGGGCTTCGTGTATCGGCCGGCGCGAGCGCGCTGCTGGCGCTGTCGCGCAGGAAGCGGTCGAGTGTCGCCTGGATCTTCTCCTTGACCGCATCGGGACCGCGATCGCTCATCTCGGTATGCTGCGCACCAGTGTGGATAATGTCGATGCCGCGCGCCTTGGCCTCTTCCGGCGTCGGCAGCACGCCGGGATCGGTTACGAAATGCGGATCCTTCGAGCGGAACGACAGGATCTTCATGTTGTCGCTAAGCACGAAAGGTACCCGCAGATTGTCCAGCGTGATCACTTTCGACACCAGCTCCGGGTGCTGATGGGCGACATACATCGAAACGTCCCCACCGTTGGAATGCCCGACGAGCGTGATGTGGTCGTAGTCGGCGTTCTCCTGCCGCCGCTTCAACTCGCCCAAGGTGAAGAGGATGTTGGCCTCGCAGCGGATATAGACCTCGCGCCGGCCGACATATTGCTGGCCGGCCTTGGTCATCAGCGGCGGATCGCTCGGCAGATCCTGCTGGATGCTGGCGACGAGATAACCGCGTGCGGCGAGCACGTTGGCGAGGAAGGAATATTCGGTGGCCTTGACGGTATTGCCGTTGCTGATGATGGCAAGCGGGAGCTTCCAGAGGCCGAGATTGGCCTTGGTCTCGTAATCGCGCCGTACAGCGATTTCGACCGCAATCGGCCGCTGGCGCGCGGCGTCGAACAGGGTCAAAACCTCATGGCGGATCGCGAACCGGCTGACGACGAAATACTGGCCGACGCCGAGGACGCAGAGAAACGCCAGAACAGCAAAAACCTTCTTCATGGTTCCGTCTCAAATCACTTTTGACTGAATATGGCCATTGGGAACTCCCGGATCGAGCGATCGTGAGCAGGTTACGGGATTAAATTTAGGCAAGTCTGTGAGCCGCGCCCCAAAGAGCCGCATGCTCGGGGCCATAGCGCGAAGGACAAGGGGTTTACAGACAGCCGCCCTTGCCGCGTTCGGGGCAGAGCCGCAGCGCGCTTGACAGAGTAAACAGGATGCGGGGGCTGCGGCGGTCGTTGTCGGGCGCCCGGTAGCTCAGGGGGACGGCCACGCCGAGATCGGCCTGGAAATCGTCCGGCAGGAAGAACCGCACGCCAGCTCCGGCCGAGGTCAGCGACAGGCCGTCGTTCAGGCGATAACCGTCGTTCCAGACGGCGCCAGCGTCGCCGAAGGCATAGAGCTGATAGCCGGTCCAGTAGCGGTAGTTGAGTTTCTGGTCGAAGCGCAGTTCGAGAGAGCCGGCAAGACCGTTGTCCCCGCTGATCTCTGCTGCGCCATAGCCGCGCCCGAAGGCAGCGCCACCGAGATAGAATTGCTGCGAGGTGAACAGCGGCCGTGACGCCGCCTGGCTCGCAGCGGAAAGCTTGAGCGACCAGACATCGTTGAGCGTCTGGTAGCGCGTGAACCAGAGGTTTAGCACCGAGAAGTTCGATGACGAGCCATCGCGCGACAAAAGATCGTCGTCGAAATGCGAGGCACCGAAGATGTCGAGGCCCTGGCGGTAGGTCAGCGTCGCGAAATTGGTGCCGCCGAACTGGTCCTGAAGCCGGTAGTCGGCGGTCAGGCTCACGGTCCTGATGTGGTCGTTGTACCAGGGGCCGTAAAGGTCATGCTCGGACACGTTGCTGAAGGTCGTCGCTGCGGTCAGGGTCAACGAGGAGGATTGCGACTGCAATGGGACGATGCTGGCACGCAGCTCGAACGCCTCGGTCGTGGTGATGTCGCTGTCGAGGCGGCGGGCATCGCCCGGCCTGACCGCGCTGTACAGGACGGACCCGCCGAGACGCACACCGTCGACACCGACCGGTGCATCGTAGGACAGCCGTGCGAAGCCAAGCTGGCGGGGGTCGTTGGCGATGGTCGACAGATTGACCGCCAGCGTGTCGCCGGGCGTGAGATAGGAGTTGAACGCGCCGGTCGCATAGGTCTGCCACGGACCAACTGATGATGAGCCGAGATTGTCCAGACCGAACGACGAGAAGACGTGCCAGGTCTTCAAATAGACGATGAGGCGGAATCGGCCGGTTGCAGTGCCGACCTCCTCCAGTGCGGTATCGGTGATCCGGACGCCAGGTCTGCCGTTGATGAGAAAGAGCTGACGTTCCAGCGTTGCCAGGCGCGACGGTTGCTCAGCCAGAACCGGCCCAAGCATCGGTCGCACGCCGAACTGCTCGGCGCCGTCGCCTTTCAGTTCGGCCTGCACGATAGCGCCTTCGACCACCTGGATCCGGAGCAGGCCGTCGGCAATGTCCTGCGGCGGCACGATCGCCCGGCTCAAGTGAAAACCATCGGCCCGGTAGAGATCGCTGATCGCGCCGGCGATCGCGGCGAGGTCCGCCTGCGAAACCTTCTTACCGACATAGGGCTGATAGACCGCGGCGATGCGATCGGGGGAAACGGCCCGGGCTCCGCTGACGTTGATGCCGCGCAGCACGAACTGAGGCTTGGTATCGCCGCCGGTGTTGGGCTGGCCGACTGTCGGCAGCCTGACCGGAGGACGGGTCAGCGATTCCCGCTCGGTTTGGTTTTCAAAATATTTCTCAGGCTGGCGCGGATCGAAGCCCGGCTGGTTCGCCTGCTGTGCGAACGCCTGAGGAACTCCCGTGAAAAAAGGGGCTAACAGCGCCAATGTGGTAACGAGATGCCGCTTCCCGACGCGCGCGACGCGACCGTCCCCGTAGTTTGACGGAGATGTGCCCCCGATGCGGTAAGGGTTCGTTAGCGACATGATTTTTCATAGTTTTTTATGGTCAATGAACCGTTAACGCGACCGCTCCGCTGGCCGCTTCCCGCTAATCCTATGTTGAGTGATTTCGGATACCCCTCAGGCTGGCTGTAACGCGGACTGAGGATCGTCATGCTGAGCAAAATTGGAATGCGGTGCGCCTTCGCGGCTGCGCTGAGCCTGGGAACGGCTTACGGCGCATCCGCCGCCGACGATGGCGTCTGGTCGGTCGGCAAAGCCACCGGCGAGGTCTGGGTCGCCACCAGCGGCGCGCAGCAGGTTTCGTTGAATCAGCAGGAGGCGCTCAAGCCTGGCGACACCATTCGCACCGGACGTAATGGCCGCGTGCTGCTCGTCCGCGGCGAGGAGACGATCCTGATCTCTCCCAACTCGGTGGTCGGCTTGCCGACCGAGAGCAAGGAGGGCCTTTCGACCACCATCATCCAGCAGGCAGGTTCGATCCTGCTCGAGGTCGAGAAGCGCAACGTCAAGCATTTCGAGGTCGAGACGCCCTATCTGGCCGCTGTCGTGAAGGGAACGCAGTTCAGCGTCACCGTGAATGCGGGCAGCACCAAGGTCGGCGTGCTTCGCGGCCAGGTCGAGGTCTCCGACTTCAAGACGGGACAGATCGCCCAGGTTCTGCCGGGGCAGGCCGCCACCGTATTTGAGCATGGCAAGCCTGGTCTCAGCCTGAGCGGCGCCGGGACCTTCAATCCGATCGAGCACGGCAAGCCTCGCGCCTCGAGCATCGAGCGCGTCCCCGTGCCGAAATCGGGCCTGCCGGCGCCGCGCAACGGGGCGAATGGCCACATGATCCATGCGCTCGGGCCGATCGATAAGGGCACCAAGGCGGCTGGCGCCCTCAAGCCATCGCAACAGGCGGCTGGAGCTCACGCGTCCAAGGGCGGTACTGCAAAGCCCGGCGTCGTACGCATCTCGAACTCGCTCGGCGAGGTCAAGCTGAACGTCCACAAGGTCACGCACGGGCTCGCCCACGGCGGCGGTGCCCCCGGACAGGTGCGCAACGCGCACGCCAGCACGGAGACGGTCTGGAGCGACTCGAAAGCGGGCACAAACGCATCCAACAGCACCGTCCAGACTGCGGTAACCACGAGCAGCGGCGTGACGGCTGGCAGCACCAGCTCGTCGGCTGCGAGCACGACAATAGCCGCGACCACGGCCGGTGCGTCCAGCGACGGCTCTGGCGGCGGCAGCGGAAATTCCGGTGGCAAGACCAACCCCGGCAACGGCAACTCTGGTAACGGCAATTCCGGCAATGGGAATTCCGGCAACGGTAACGGCAACAACGGTGCCACCGGTAACGGCAGGGGCAACAACGGTAACGGCAACGGCAATGGCGGCGGCAACGGCAGCAATGGCCACGGCAATGCCTTTGGCCACAACAAGCACTGAGGCGATTTCCTGGGGATGAGGGGGCGCAACCGCAGAAGCGGGTGCGCGGGAGGATCGGAGTGAAGCGCTATCGTCCGCATATTCTAGTCGTGACCGCGCTGGCGATCGTGCTGTCGACGGGGTGGCATGGTGCGCTTCGCAACGCGCTGACCGACCTGCGGTTTGCCTGGCAATCGCGTGCCGCGAGCGGCAACGTCGTCGTGGTGGCCATTGACGCGCCCTCAATCGACCAGATCGGGGTATGGCCCTGGCCGCGCCGGCTGCACGCGGAACTGTTGCACAGGTTAGAGGCTGCGGGGGCGCAGGACATCGCTTTCGACGTCGATTTCAGCTCGCCGTCCGATCCGGCCTCCGACGAGGCTTTCGTCAACGCGCTGCGTGAGGCAGGCGGCTCGACCATCCTGCCGTCCTTCAAGCAGCCGGCGCCGAATGGCGGCGCAGCTCACATCAATCGCCCCCTGAAGCCGTTCGGCAACCAGTCGTGGCCCGCGCTGGTCAATGTCGCCATCGAATCCGACGGGCTCGTTCGCCGATATCCGTTCGGCGAGAAGCTCGGCGATGCCCTGATGCCGTCGATGGCCGTCGTGCTGGCCGGGCAGGACGCCAATCGGCGGCCGCCGTTCCTGATCGATTTCAGCATTCGGGCGGGCTCCGTTCCGAGTGTCTCCTATGTCGACGTGCTCCGCGGCAACACGGCCACTCTCGACAAGCTGAGAGACAAGAAGGTCATCATTGGTGCGACGGCGCTCGAACTCGGCGACCGCTTCAGTGTTCCTAACGGGCGCATCATCTCCGGACCCATCCTCCAGGCGCTGGCCGCGGAATCGATCCTCCAGAACCGGATGCTGCGCTGGACTTCCGATACCGGCATGATCCTGGGTCTCGCGGTGATCTGCCTGCTGATGATGTATTCGTGGCGCCGCTTCGCATCGGGAATTCGCGTCGCAATCTTGATCTCGGCCGGGGCGGCCTTCGAGTTGGTTGCGGTCCTCGTGCAGGCAAGATGGCCCTTCATCATCGACACATCGCTGTTCCACATCGCGATTGTCGCTTATCTGACGGCAATCGCACTCGACGAAATCGATTTCCGCGGTCTGCTGGGGCGCATCGCCGAAAGCCGCTTTCATCGTATTGCGATGTCGCTCGGCGATGGCCTCGTCTGCACCGACGAAGGTCAGCTGATCACCGTGTGGAATCCCGGCGCCAGTGCGATCTTCGGCTATATGCCCGCCGAGATCATCGGACGCCCGTTCGAAACGCTGTGCGCCGTGCCAGTGGACGGTGACGCGAGGCCGTCCATGCGCGACGCCGCGCGCCAGGCCCTCCTGGTCCCAGGCGGGGCGGTCGTCGTCGAGTTCGAAGGGCGGCGCAAGAACGGTGAAACTTTCCCGGTCGAAGCGAGCTTCTCGGGCTGGCAGGGAACGGACGGCTTCCAGTACGGAGCCATCCTGCGCGATATCTCGGTCCGTAAGCGCGAGGCCGAACGCGTCAGATATCTCGCCGAGTACGACGCACTGACCGGTCTTGCCAACCGCAACACGCTGCATGCCAGACTGGTCGGCAAGATCGCGGATGCGGGGCAGCGCCCTTGCGAGGTCGCGCTGCTCGTGATCGGGCTTGACGGCTTCCAGAGCATCAACGACATGCTCGGCCATTCCGCCGGAGATCTCGTGCTGCAGGCGGTCGCTGGTCGCCTGAAAGCCGAGGTGGGCGACGGCGCTGTCGTTGCCCGGCTTAGCGGAGACGAATTCGCCATTGCGCGCAAAGGCGCCGATGGCGACGAGCCGATCGCAGAATTCGCCGAGCGCATCGCGCGCGCGTTCGAAGCGCCGCTTGCGACCGGCACGCGGCAGCATCGCGTCAGGATCAGCATCGGCGTCGCCGTCCATCCGGAAGGCGGACACAGCGCCGACGAGCTCCTGAGCAACGGCCATCTTGCGTTGACCAAGGCAAAGCTGACGCGGCGCGGCGGTTATGTGGTCTTCGAGAGCGCGATCCGGGAGGAGCTGGAACACCGGCTGACGCTCGAGAGCGAATTGGCGCTTGCCGCGGACCGGGGCGAGTTCGAGCTGTTCTACCAGCCCCAGGTTCGCCTGGTCGACGCCAGCTTGGTCGGAGCCGAAGCGCTCATCCGTTGGCGGCATCCCGTGCGCGGCTACGTTTCGCCGGGAGAGTTCATGCCGGTGGTCAATAGCTCAGCTCTGTCCGAGCGGATCGGAAACTGGGTGATGGAGACCGCCTGCCGGCAGGCACGCGCCTGGGAATTGTCCGGCGACAGAGTGCGCGTCGCGATCAATTTGTCGCCCTCGCAGCTGCACTCCGGCGACCTCGCGCATTCGGTTGCGGAAATGCTCGAAGCGACGGGGCTCACCCCATCGCTGCTCGAACTCGAGGTCACCGAAGACATCCTGCTTCACGACGAAGCTCGCGTGCTCGACATGTTCAAGCGCATCCAGCAGCTCGGCGTCCGCGTCCTGTTCGACGATTTCGGCACTGGCTATGCGAGCCTGAGCTATTTGAAGAAGTTTCCGCTCGATGGGCTCAAGATCGACCGGTCGTTCGTGCTCGGTCTGCTCGCGGACTCCGATGATGCCGCGATCGTCGGGTCGACCATCGGCCTCAGCAAACAGCTCGGACTGACGGTCGTGGCCGAGGGCATCGAGAACCGCGCTACGGCCGATTTCCTGGTGAGCATGGGATGCGAGGAAGGCCAAGGCTATTTCTTCGGCCGTCCGATGCCGGCGGAAGCATTCGAGCGGCAATTCCTCGCAGCCAAGCGCGAAGCCGTCAGCGCCGCCTGAACGGGGCCCGCTCGATTTCTAGCGCCGACGCGCGACCGCGACGCCGAACAGGAAAGCAATGAACAGGCTGGCGAGCGGCGCTTCGCGCGTGATCGCAGCGACGGTCGCGAGGGGCCGGCCCGGCTTTCGCGCTTCGTCGATAGCGGAGGTCATGCGGTCGACAGCTGCATGCAGGCCACCCGCGACTTCACCGATGGTGCGGGATACGTCCGTCGCGGCATCGATGGCGCGCTCGGCCATGCCGGGATGTGAGGTGGACTGCGGGATCTCCGTGCTCAAGTGCGCGACCTCCGGGCTGATCATGTGACGGAGGCCGATACCTTTGGCTATCCGCGCGAGCGCTCGTTCTGAACAGCGGGTCAGATGACCTTTGGCTATCCGCGACAGGCGCCGTGGTTTTTACGGCGGGTACCGGCCTTGAATGAGCAATTCGGCGCGCGGGCATTTGTTCCGAAACGATGCGCGCCTGCGCGGACCGCCCCCGTGAAACGACGGATGCGAATCTCTGTTAGGCTGGCTCAATCTTGCTGATCTCAGGAGGCAGCTGTGACCGACCGGACCACGACGGATCGAGCCCGGCGCATCGCCTTGCTCGGCGCTCCCATCGACATGGGGGCTTCGCAGCGCGGTACCCTGATGGGCCCTGCGGCGCTCCGCACCGCCGGCCTTGCGACATTGCTCGAGAGCCTGGATTTCGAGGTCGTCGATTGCGGCGATCTCTCGGTGGCCGAGCTCCGGGACCTCGCAGACAGGCCCCCGGACAAAGCCAATCACTACCGCGAGATCCAGCGATGGACGCGCGTGCTGAGCCGCAGAGGCTACGAGATCGCGAAAACCGGCGCGCTGCCGATTTTTCTCGGCGGCGATCACACGTTGTCAATGGGATCGGTGAATGCCATGGCCCGTCACTGGCAGGAGCGCGGACGCGAGCTGTTCGTGCTCTGGCTCGATGCCCATGCCGACTACAACACACCGGAGACGACGATCACTGCCAACATGCACGGCATGTCGGCGGCATTCCTTTGCGGTGAACCCGGCCTCGACGGATTGCTGGGCGACGATCCGCGCGCCTCGATCGATCCCGACAGGCTCGACCTGTTCGGCGCGCGCTCGATCGACAAGCTCGAAAAGGAGTTGATGCGCACGCGCCGGATCAGGGTTGTCGACATGCGCCAGATCGACGAATTCGGCGTCGCCGTGCTGATCCGGCGCGTCATCGAGCGCGTCAGGGCCAGCAACGGCGTACTGCATGTCAGCTTCGATGTCGATTTTCTCGACCCCTGCGTCGCACCGGGCGTGGGCACGACAGTGCCGGGCGGCGCGACCTATCGCGAGGCGCATCTGATCATGGAGCTCCTGCACGATTCCGGCGTAGTCGGTTCAGTCGACATCGTCGAGCTCAATCCGTTCCTCGACGAGCGTGGCCGCACCGCGCGCACCGCGGTCGAATTGATCGGCAGCCTGTTCGGCCAGCAGATCGCCGACCGGCCGACCCCGAGCAATGCGATCGCACCGGGCGAGTGACGGACGAGCCGTTTGTGCGTTGCGAAGAAGAGAATTGCCGTCGCCGCCACCGGATTTAGATCAGTCCAGATCGAAATCGCCTGTTTTTGAAACAGGTGCGAATTGCAAATGCTCGTCGCAGAATGTTTCATGCGGGTCGCGCTTCAACCGAGGATCCGCAAATGAGCCGCACCTTCGACGCCGCCGACAAACCCGCGGGGACGACTCGCCGCCGCTTTCTGCGCGGCAGCGCTGCCGCTGCGGGTGGTACTGTCCTGGGCGCCGGCGCATCGGTTGCCGCCGGGACCGACAACCTTCCACCCAACATTCCCGAATGGATGAAGGCGCCGGGCGAACCGACGGGGGGCCAGCTCTATGGCGCGCCATCGTCGTTCGAGAAGGGCGTCGTCAAGAACATCTCGAAGACTCTCAAGCAGTACATCTCGGCCTCCAGCCGGACGCCGTTGCAGGAGCTCGACGGCATCATCACGCCGAATGGACTGTTCTACGAGCGGCATCATGGCGGCGTTCCGACCATCGATCCGGCCCAGCACCGGTTGATGCTGCACGGGCTGGTCGAGCGCCCGCTGATCTTCACAATCGACGATCTCAGGCGTTTCCCGTCGGAATCGCGCGTCCACTTTCTCGAATGCTCCGGCAATCCCGGCTACAGCAAGCCTTACGGCAAGACAGCGTCGGACCTTGTGGGTCTGGTGAGTTGCGCGGAATGGACCGGCGTCAGCCTCAAGCTGGTGCTGCAAGAGGCCGGGCTGAAGCCCGAAGCCAAATGGGTCGTTGCCGAGGGCGCCGACGCGGCTGCGCTGACCCGCAGCATCCCGATCGAGAAATGCCTCGAGGACGCCATGCTGGTCTACAGCCAGAACGGGGAGCGGCTGCGCCCGCAGCAGGGCTATCCGCTGCGGCTGTTCCTGCCGGGCTTCGAAGGCAATATGAGCGTGAAGTGGCTGCGCCGCCTGCATGTGGCGGCTGAGCCGGTTTATTCACGCGAGGAGACCTCGAAATACACCGACCTTCTGCCGGACGGCACAGCGCGTGAATTTTCGTTCTACATGGACGCGAAGTCGATCATCACACGGCCCTCGGGCGGCCAACGTCTGAGCGCGCCCGGCTTCCACGAGATCACCGGCATCGCCTGGAGCGGGCATGGCAAAATCGCGCGCGTCGAAGTGTCCGTCGACGAGGGAAAGAGTTGGCAATCGGCGCAATTGCAGGAGCCGGTGCTGACGCGCGCGTTGACACGCTTTCGCCTGCCCTGGCAGTGGGACGGCAAGCCTGCCGTGATCCAGAGCCGTGCCATCGACGAGACCGGCTATGTGCAGCCGACGCTCTCCGAGTTGCTCGCGGTGCGCGGCGAGAACTATTTCTACCACAACAACGCGATCTGGCCCTGGCGCATCGCGGCTGACGGCGAGGTGACCAATGCGCTGGCGTGAGAGTTGCGGCATTGCTGTCGTCGTCGTGCTGTGTGCGTTCGCGAGCGGTGCGCAGGCACAAAGCCTGTACGGCCTCGGACACCCCGCGACAGCGGCGGAGATCGCGGGCTGGAATATCGACATCGGACGCGACGGCAGCAATCTGCCGAAGGGAAGTGGCTCGGTCAGCCATGGGCGCGAGGTGTTCGCCCAGCAATGTGCATCATGTCACGGCGACAAGGGCGAGGGCGGGCTCGGTGACCGGCTCGTCGGTGGGCAGGGCACGATCGCAACGCCAAAGCCGATCCGCACGGTCGGTAGCTATTGGCCGTATGCGCCGACGCTGTTCGACTACATCCGCCGCGCGATGCCGCAGAACGCGCCGCAATCGCTAAGCGATGAGGAGGTTTATGCGGTCTCCGCGTACATCCTGAACCTGAATGGACTGGTAGGAGCGGATGCGACGCTCGATGCCAAATCGCTTGCGGCTGTCAAAATGCCGAACCGCGACCGGTTCGTCGGCGATACCCGGCCGGATGTGAAACACTGAACGCCTTGTGGCGTTCAGGTTCCCGCTCGGAACTTGTGTTGGCCAAGGGCGGAACTCGCAGGACCCGATCGCATTAACCTGCGAGAGGAAAAACCTATGGATTCCACGATGGCAACGGATCGCTTCGCAAATTCCATGTCCTCAGCGCTTCGCCATCCCGGCGTGATTGCGTTGATTGTGGCCGCGGTGACGATTGCTGCGATGCTCATCGTCGATCACGGACCATGGAATCGGGCCAAGACGCAACCCGCCCACGTTGCGATGTACGCAACCACTGGTGAAGCCGCGCGCGCCGCAGGTGCCAAAATTCTTCCGACCGAACCGAAATCACCGATCGAGCCGGCGCGGCCGGGGCCGAAGACGTCCCCGACCGTCAATCCAGTGACGCCGTAAGGATGCTCAGCCCTTGCGGCCGTAGTTGAGCAATCCGCCGCTGGTCTTCGGCGGATGCGCGCGAAGGGCTTCCTCGTTCGGATCGGTGCCCCAGCCGGGCCGGTCCGGAATGACCAGATGGCCGTTCTGAATTTCAGGCTCATGTGTGAAAAGCTCGCGGTCCCACGCCAGGCGATCGATGTCGATCTCCATGATGCGCAGGTTCGGCACGGCGGCGCAGAAATGCGCGTTCATCATCGAGCAGAGATGACCGTAGAAATTATGCGGCGCAACGTTGACTTCGAACGCTTCCGCAGCGGCTGCGATCTTCATCGACTGCCAAACGCCGTTCCAGGGTGTGTCGATGATTGCGACGTCCATGGCCTGTTCGCGGAAATAGGGCAGGAATTCCCGCAAGCCCAATAGCGTCTCGCAGGACGAGATCGGATGCGGACTTTGCCTGCGGATGTAACCGAGCGCTTCCGGATTGAAACTGTCGATCTCGATCCAGAACATGTCGAGGTCCGCAATGGTGCGCAGGATCTCCAGATAGCCCTCGGTCTTGGCGTTGAAGTTGCAGTCTAGCAGGATGTCGACATCAGGGCCTGCCCCGTCGCGGATCGCTTCCAGATGCATGCGCAGGTCGCGCAGGATCTTGCGATCGACGTTGATTTCGGGGGCGAAGGGCGAGCCGAAGCCCGGTCGCCAACCGGTTGGCTTGCCGTCGTCGTAGGAGAAAATGTTGGTCTTGAGCGCGGTGAACTTGTTCTCGCGGACCTCGCGTCCCATTGCCTTGACGCCGTCGAGGTTCTCGATCGGCGGTTTGTACCAGGACGGATGATTGATCCGCCACGTCGCGCAATGCGACCAATAGACCCTGACACGGTCGCGGATCTTGCCGCCGAGCAGTTCGTAGCAGGGCACACCGAGACACTTCGCCTTGGCATCGAGCAGCGCATTCTCGATCGCGCCGAGGGCTTGCGCCACCACGCCGCCGGCGGCGGGACGCGTGGCCGCGAACAGCTCTGCGTAGATGCGCTCGTGCCGGAAGACGTTCTGCCCGACGACGCGAGCGGACAGGCGCTGGATCGCAGCGCCGACGCCAGGGGAGCCGAAGCCTTCGTCGAACTCGCTCCATCCGACGATGCCGTCCTCGGTCGTCAGCTTGACGAAGTGGTAGTTTCGCCAGCCGGCGTCGCAGGCGAGAATTTCGAGACTTGTTGCCTTTGATGATCTGGTCATGTCGCTCCCTGTGACCCGGCTGGGTCCTTTTTTTGCTTTGGCCGGCTCGCAAGCCCCGCTCCAGCCGCAACTGTTAAGCTAATGGCCCTGCGCAGTGAAGCCCGGGGAGCTGCGCCGGGGGCGCTTTGCCGCCTTTCTTCGGCGGGAAAGTCCGTGGACAGCCATGATCTTTCCCGGGATCGTCCTGAAAAGGGACCATGCTTTGACGTTTTTGGCCACAATCGGGATCGACCCTCCGGCCATGAAATTTCTGGCTGTGATTTCGATCCTGGCGCTGCTCACGATGGGTGGCGCCGCCATTTCCGATCAGTTTCTGACGGCCGATCAGCACGCCGCGCACGGGGTGGAATAGCGCGGCGGGCGGAGAGGTTTTTTGTCTTGGGGGAGACAGCGATGCTTTCGATCGACCAATTCCTGCGCTTCATCAGCGTGCCGGCCGTATTCGCGGCCCTCGTCATCGCCTCGCAGATATCGACCGCCTTGTCGCAAGGTTAGTGAAAGGCTAGTCAGCCGATCGCGGACGAGGCGAGCAGAGCGAGCACGGCCAGCGCCATCAACGCGGTGCCGAGCCAGCCCAGCGCGATGAGCCATGAGCGGCCCTTGAAGCGGCCCATGATCGCCTTGCTGGAGACGATCAGCATCATCATGGCCATGATCGGAACGGCGACGATGCCGTTGAGCACGGCGCTCCAGACCAGCATGTGGATCGAATCGATCCCGGTGAACCCTAGGCCGAAGCCGATCGCGGTCGCTGCGGCGATGATGGTGTAGAAGCCGACCGCCTCGTCTGGCTTCGCCTCCAGCGTCGCGCGCCAGCCGAAGATCTCCGCCACGCCGTAAGCGGCCGAGCCCGCCAGCACCGGAATCGCGAGCAGGCCGGTGCCGATGATGCCGGTCGCGAACAGGGCGAAGGTGAAGTCGCCGGCGAGCGGCCGCAGCGCTTCGGCGGCTTCCGTCGCCGAATTGATGTTGGTGACGCCATTCGCGTGCAGCACCGAGGCGGTGGTGAGGATGATGAAGAAGGCGATGCCGTTGGAGAGCAGCATGCCGGAGAGGGTGTCGGCCCGGATGCGCGCCAGCTCCGGACTGCCGCCGCGCTTCAGCTCGCGCAGCGGCTTGTCGCGCTTGCCCTGGTTCATCTCCTCGACCTCCTGCGAGGCCTGCCAGAAGAACAGATACGGGCTGATCGTGGTGCCGAGCACGGCGACGACCATCATGAAATAGTCGGCGCTGACATTCGTCTTCGGCCACACCGCCGCGAGCAGCGCCGTGCTCCACGGGATATTGACGGTGAAGGCAGTCGCGACATAGGCGAACAGCGCCAGGGTGAGAAATTTCAGCACCGGCGAATAGCGCCGATAGGGCAGGAACACCTGCAGCAGGGTCGAGCCCGCCGCGAAGATCAGCGCGTGCTCGTGGTTGAGGCCGCCGATCACGAGCGACAGCGCCTCCGCCATCGCCGCGATGTCGGCGGCGATGTTGAAGGTGTTGGCGGCGACCAGCATGGCGACGAGCGACAGCACCGCCCAGCGCGGCGCGATCTGCATGACGTTGGCGGCGAGCCCCTTGCCGGTGACGCGGCCGATCCGGGCGCTGACGAGCTGGATGGCGATCATGAACGGCGTGGTCAGAAACACCGTCCAGAGCAGTCCGTAACCGAATTGCGCGCCGGCCTGCGAATAGGTGGCGATGCCGGACGGATCGTCGTCGGCCGCCCCGGTGACGAGACCCGGTCCCAGCCTCTGCAATAGCGTCGGCGCGGATTTCGTGGGGGTGAGGGCATCGTCGGTCATGACAGGAGGGGTCCGGTCGGTCGCGTCCTTCACAAATGCTAATGATGGAACAAGGTTCCCGGGCCAGCGGCAACGGGCTCCTCGCTGATTTCTGATAAAGCTAATCGCCTTTGACTCGTCGGGCAAAACACCTGTATAAGTGCATCATCGCAGAATACCCGGTGTCTGCTTCTGCGCGCATCCCGCCTCGACCAGACTGCCATGGCCGGCCGTCGCGCAGTCCGCAACCCGTGCACGGACACCGGCGGGACGTGTGTCCCCAGAGCGCGTGCGTCGGGATTACTTGATGCTGACGAACATGCCCCAGGCGCCGGCCAGCGCGGCGCCGGAAAAGACGATCAGCGGGTTGTCGCAGAACGCACTTCCATAGGTGCACATGGTGACACCGAACGAGCCGATCTCGTGATGGCTCGCGGAGTAGAACAGTCCCGACAGCACCAGCAACGCGGCGGCGACGACATACATCGACGATCTCTCCGAGCTGTCCCCGTTGCGTCTGTCGCAAGGGACATGTTCCAGCATGGCGCGAACCCCTTGCATCCTGCCGAATCCGCCTTGGTGCATTTGAACTAAAGTCGATCTTTCCCGCGAGATGTGCCATCGTCAGCTGCGCTCCGTGCGCAATCTGCACGTGTGATCGGAATCGGAACAGCTGCGCGGGAACTCCGGGACGTGCTCTTTATTAAGAAACATGAACAGTTGGACCAATCCAGGGGAGTGGCCCATGGGAGCCGAGCGGATGCACCCTCCGCGGTACTGGCGGATGCGGGCGGAAGAATTCCGCACCAAGGCGGATAATTGCGAATATCCCGAGACGCGGGACGTGCTGCGCAAGGTGGCGGAAAATTACGACGAGCTGGCCCGCCGCGCCGCGCGCATCTGCACACTCGAGAGCCTGGACGAACTGCGGGGGGGGGGACCCGTCAACACCAAGCCGGCTTGATCGTTCAGGACAAGCCCGCTTGATGGTTCAAGACGAAGCCGATGACCAGCGCGCGCGATCATGGGGCGCCTAGGCCCTCGTTTCCAAGAGAAGCACCGCCCGCGCCATTGGAACGAATGTCCACTTTGGCACTTAGGAACTCAGTCCTCCAATGAGGGATGAGATGAGCCGCGAACAGCAAAGCCCGGCAACGAGGCCGGATCAGCATTTCAAGCCGGGGCCGCCATGTCCCAAATGCGAGAGGGGCACGCGCTGCCTGACCTCGATCTTCGACGTGAGGCGCGATTGCTCGATCGTGATCTATCGCTGCGACTCGTGCCGCGAGGACGTCTGGGTCTGAGCGAGCGCCGTCGTCGGCCCATCTGCGGGACGCCCCATCGCCGATCTCAGAACAACGTCCGATAGGAACTTCGCCTGTTTCGCTCGCTTGTGCCTGCATCGACCACGCAGACGAGACAGCTCCCCACCATGCAATCACGCTACCCGTTGTTGAAGAAGTGGACAGCGGAAGAGCACGAGCGGCTGAAGGCGCTGGCCGAAGCCGGCTGGCGGCCGGACGAGATCGCCGGCGAGCTTGGTCGCAGCGAAGCCGCCGTGAGGGTGCGCGCCTGGCAGCACGGCATCGCGCTGCGGCTCGTCACGCAGAAGCGCGGACGCTGAAGACCGGCTGGGTCGAAAGCCCGCAGGCGGGCATCCCGCCATGCGTTCACTTGTGAACGGTCCTCGATCGTCTCTCGGCGTACTCTGCGAATGGAGCAGGAACACGGGAGCTTGTCATGCTCACCCGCGAGGAATTCGAGGCGGATCTCGACCGGCAGAAAATACACCAGCTCGATGCAAGCCAGGCGACACGACAATTGCTGCGCCGTTCGCGCGAGCAGATCGCGGCGTCGATGGCACTGCTTCAGCAACAGGTTCCGAAGATCTGGCACCCTGAACCTCCAGAACGATAGAAACCTCTTCCGCTGTCCCGCGTTTGCGCGCATGGCGAACCGAGACAGCAGGCAGCGGCCGATGTGTGCCGCGTGCAACAAGCCCATGACATTCATCGACGCGGTGAGTTCACCCGAGGGGGCGATTGCCATCTTCCGGTGCTCCGGCTGCAACAAGCTGTCCTGGGAGAAGCCGATGCGAGACCAGAACGCGGGCTCGGGTTGAATTTGCGCGGGGGAAGAAACGGCCCCAGCCCGCGGGGCGAGCTGAGGCCGTTGGAGGGGTGCCGGTCGTGCATCCGGACCGGCGCCCGAATAACTTTCTGATCCACAAGCTGTTCCTATTCAGGCGACCATGGACATGGTGCGCCCCGACGAAACACGCCTGAAACAGTGCTGAAACCAGATTGTCTCGAACGCCCCGCCGGCTGGCTCCGACCAACCTAGCGAAAAGGAGATCATCATGATCCAGGTTGGTTCGAAAGAAGAAGTCGCGTTCTTGCTGGCGCTGTTCGGCACCCATACCCAGCCGGTGAAGCGGCCGGCGAAATCGCGGCAGGCGTGAGGCGCTGATCCCATGCCAGGCTTGGCCGAATGCCAGAGCCTCTTGCGGCTTCTGATCGCAAGGGGCGACCCGAAGGCCATCCCGCTCGCAAAGGGCGCCATCGACCAATATTTGAACACGGCGCCGGTCTGTATGCGCGGCCGCGGCCTGCGCGTGCTCCAGCGCGACGCACTCGACCAGCATGGGACCGCGGTCGGTGTGCAGCGCTCGTTCGCCGAAACGGTGGATGCCTATATCGTCGGGAAGCTTGCGGAGGAGTGACGGGGCCGAATGTCGGTTCGCCCCTGTCGCTTTCGCTTCCTGAATAAACACGAACGCGGCAGCTGGTGCTCCCGCGTTCGATTTGTCATCGTATCCGGCGCGCGGGCTTCCGCGCGATTACTGGGTCGGCGGCAGCACGGCCTGCGTGGTCTGCTGCGGCAGGTTGGTGTAGGTCGCGCTTTCCTTGGTGCAGATATCCCTGAACACCACGACGCCGGCCTGCGGATATTCCTTCACCAGGCAGTTGCAGTTGTTGTTGACCACCGGAGCGGGCGCAGCAGCTGCGACCGGTGCCGCAACCACGGCGGGCCGCTGCACGACGACCGTCTTCTCCACCACCTGCGGCGTCGGAACGTACACCGGCCTGTTCACGACAACCGGATACTGGACCGGCCGGACCACGACCTGCGGCGGGATATAGACCGGCGGCGCGGGCCGCGGATAGACGACGACCTGGGGCATCGGCCGCGGGCCGGGATAGACGACCGGGCGCTGGCCGCCGTTGCCGCCATAGCCGTTGAAATGGGGACCGAATTGGGGCCGCGCCTGCGGCGCGTTGCCATACTGTCCGTTCTCGCCCCAGCCGGCCTGCGCCGAGCTGCTCGCAACGCCTGCCGCAACACTGGCCAACACGATCGCTGCCGCCATCTTCGTGATCATCAAGGTCTTCGTCATGGTCCACCTGTCTGGTTGTTTGTTTTGTCTCATGCCGTCGTCGTGGGATGAGTGATAGGCGGACATGGCGCGTGCTTCCGTGACGCCGCGCACACAGCAGGCGAAATCCTCCTTCGTTGGAATGAGAGATGACGGGGGAGCGGCGGCGCCGTCGGCGCTCGTGGCCTGCCGGATCGACCTGCGATGGGTACACGCAGGCGAAGTGCGGGCGCAGGTCGGGAAATCCTGGGTTCCCGGAACCTGTTGATTCCACCAGATTTTTTCGCCGCCGCCGGAAACCCTTTGGCCGTTTCGGACCTGTTACGGGCAAAGGATGCTGCAATGCCCCGATATTATTTCGACCTGCGCGACGACACCGGTGTAGCGCTCGACGAGGAAGGGTTGGAGCTGGCCAGCGCGCGCGCCGTTCAGGCGGAGGCCGCCAAGTCGGTCGCGGACATGGCGCGCGATGCCATCCTCTCCGCGCCGCCCGCGGGCGGCAGGCAGACCATGGCGATCGACGTTCGCGATGCCAGGGGTCCCGTGATGCAGGTCAAGTTCTCGTTCGCGTTCGAGACCTTCAGGCCGCCCTCGACATCACGCGATCATTGACGCGTGAGAAATTCCGGCCGGGATGACTCGGGCTCGAGCACTGCGATCTTGCGGCCGAGCTGCCAGACCTCGACCTTGCCGTGCCGCGTGAACTGCTGCGCGAAGGTGAGGGCGTTCGCATCGGAGGCGGCCTCGAATGCTTCGGCGGAGCGGAACACGCCGTTGTCGCCGACCAGATAGGCGCGATATTGCAGGGTCATGACGGTGCCCTCAGCCCGGGCGATTGCAGCCAGGCGTCGATGTGCATGGCGGTCTCGTCCTGCCGCGCGCGGCGCAGCAGCATCTCGCGGCGGCGCCCCGGCGCGAGCGTGCGCGCCTCTTCGCGCAGCCGCGTGGCCTCCTCGGCGAGCCGTTCGGTGAGTGTCGTGGTCTGCTTGAAACGTCGACGCTTCTGCATGGCGCATGTCCATCGTGCGAGCAGTCGGAGCGCAACCCCGGCGTTGTCGTTGCCGATCGATGCCGAGTGAGGCGCGGTGATGGATCAAGCCTAGGCCGCCGGTTTCGAGCCGTCGTTGTCATTTGCTAGTTGTTTGGAAGAATCTTTTGGAAGTGCAGTGCGGCAGTTTGAAAAAAGAGGCCCCAGCTCGCGGGGGCTTGGGGGGCATTGAGCTGGGGCCATCGGGGTCACCCTTGGGGAAGGGTATCGGGAAAACTTGGCAATGGCGGGAAGGTTCCGGCATCAAATGACAAAGGCGAAAATGGTTAGATCGATGTGCGTGCTCTCATTATGCAGGTAAGGAATACCGATTGACGACGTTCCTGATTTGTTCTAACGAAGCAAAGTTTCAACCTCTGGGCGAGAGCGGAAGTTGTCGGGCTCGCCGCAATGTTTCCGGGGCAGTCGATGAGTAACTCGATTCTCTCTCTGGTCTTATTGGATAATCCCGTGGCGCCGGATATGCCGGCGGTTGCCAAGGCGCTCCGCGCGCGACATCCGGAGCTGGCAACTGATGTTGCGGAGAACGGAGACGCGCAACAGGCTCAGGCAAACTCGCCGCTCATTCGCTGTGGCAACGAGCTTGTTGCCGTCATGTCGATGCCGGCGCGCATTCCTGACGATCCCGGTTTGTGGTCGCGCGCTTCCACGACGTGGCCGCAGGCCAAGGCGGTCGCGGCGCGGCACCGTGGGCATCTGATCGTCTCGGTCCTCGGTCAAAAGCAGCGGTCGTTGCCCGCCGCTCGTCTGACGACTGCTGTCATCGGCGCATTGATTGCGACGGTGCCGGAATGTTGCGCTGTCGTGTGGAATGGCAAGGTCGCACGATCCGCCGATCTATGGTTGGACATGTCCAGCCGATCGCTTGCGCCGTATCCAGACTATCCGTCTTCACTGTGGGTGGACATATTGCCGTTCCGATCTGACACGGGCATCGGAGCGGTAACGATGGGGCTGTCAGCATTTGCTGAGCGTGAAATCGAGTTCGAAACCCACAAGCTGACACTTCCAACGCTGGTCAACAAGGTGGACGGTCTTGCGGTTTATCTGGTTGAGCACGGGCTTGTGGTCAAAGACGGCGATACGTTCGGTCGCGACTCGCGCGAGCGCTTCTCGGCTCGTTACAAGGACTCAGATCGATTTGAAGGCCTGCCCGTTCTTTTCTGTACCGATGGTTCGGCATAATTGCGGAGTTCGGAGCCGTTAGTTGCCATGTTCGTGTTTCCGGTACCCCAACCTTACTGCTACCATACGTAGCCGGGGATTCGTGCTCGGCGGCAGACTATGGAGTCTCCGCGAATGCTGGATTTAGAGGCGGGGTCCTTTTTGAAGGCTGTCACTGGCTTGCGCCACCTCATCAATCTTATTGATCAGGTCCCAGACAAGGCAAGCGCAGTCGGCCCTGAAGACAGAACTAATATAATCGGACCCCAGCTCGGCAATCTCTTGATTGCCCTGGGAAAGGTTGGCGCGCGTTCCGCGTTAGCCCCAGCGAACAGATTGCAGCACAAAATCGCCGACCCTAATTCACTGATCACCTATGATGATTTGGGGAAGGCGTTTATCGATATCGAGAGTCGATTTGGCGATCACTTGGTAGACATTAAATTGTTCGTGCTCAACGAGCAAGAGGCTGGGATGTTCGTCCCGGCGGATCGGTTGCTTGGTTTAGGGGCGCAACCGGTAGAAGGGTTTTCTAGAGCCTTTAGCAATGCCTCGTTCGAGATAGAGGAAGCAGCAAAATGTGTAGCTTTAGGCAGGTACACGGCATGCGTATTTCACTGCATGCGGGCGATAGAATGTGGAATCAAGGCCCTCTGCAAGTTCTTGGAAATACCGGATGCTACAAAGCCCGCGGAGAAAAGCTGGGGCATAATTCTGGGAAAAATCCAAGCGAAGATTGATGAAAAATGGCCGCCGAAAATTCGTGTCACAAATTCTCAGGGCGCAAAACTAGAAGCCATGTACGTGACTCTAGATGCGATCAAAAACCCATGGCGCAACGCGACAATGCACGTTGAAACAATCTACGCTCCACATGAGGCGCTGCATATCGCCCGATGCACTGGCATGTTCTTGCTAGAGTTAATGAAGCACTGCGATGAAGATGGCATACCGCCAGAAAGCTCACCGGCGATGGTTACAGTTGCTCATGAGCCTACCTGCCTTTCGGAAGCGGCATCCGAATAGCGTCATCAATACTTTGCTAGTTGTGTCACTCGGCTTAAGTAATGTCCCCTGAAGCCCTGCTTCAGGAAGGCCGCGCATGCATACTATGAACCTTAGCTGTATAGTTATGGCCGCCGGCGATTAACGGTCAACTATCGCAACGGGGAGCGCGTCTTCTTTCTCGGTGCCGCGGGACACGATCTTCAAGCTCTCGTCCGACAACGGCCGTTGCAGCGCCTTGGCTTCGTCCCACGGCGCCCTCAGCCAAACCTCTCGCTCTTCCGCTGTGGTCAAGATAACCGGCATGGCCTTCGGATGGATCGGCTCGACGACCGCATTCGGTGTCGTGGTGAGAAAGCCGTACACCTGATGCGGGCCTGGAATTGGCTTCGACTTGGTGCCGCGATCACCGTTGAATGTCGTCCAGATCCCCGCGAACGCGAACAGCGGCCGAGCGTGCGCGAGCGCGAACCACACGATGTCTTTCTTCTTCGTCTCCGGGTTGGGCTCCGGCGCGTATTCGGCAAAGCTGTTAACCGGGACGAGACAGCGGTGCTCCGGCTTGAGCCACGCGCGCCAGTGCGGTGATGACGTGTTGCGAATGTTCGTCACGGGCGGGCCGCCGGTGCGAGGCGGGGGCGGCATGCCCCAGCGCATCAGCACCATCTCTCGCTCGCCGGCAGCCTCGCGAATGACTGGCGCGGGGTAATCCGGAAACACCCCGGGCATCGGCGCAAGATTGCCTTCATAGCGGCGGACGACCCGGAACAGGTCGGCAATAGCCGCCTGATTGGTGGTGATCGAATAGAGATTGCACATGAAGACGTTTGCCCCTTATCGCTCCCCCGGCCACCAGATTGAGGCCGGGTGACTGGCTGAAATCTTTGTCGGTCTCAACGCCACAAGCTTGCTTCGCTTGTACGGATAGCCACGGAGCTGCGAACAGTCCTTGCAGCGCATATAGCGTTCGAGTTCGTGCACCGGCGTCGACTTGGAACGTCGAATGATGTCGAGCGCTATCGTCTGGTTGGTATCGCAGCCAAGGCACCGAACCTCAAGGTAGGGGTATCCGCCATTGATCGCATCGCCGAGCGTGGGTGATGGCTGAGCGGGGCCTTTGTAGCCCAGCATCCGCTGGTTCCACGCCACGCACGCAAGCTTATCGGCCTCCTGTCGCGCGAACTTGGCGCGCTCAGCCGACATCTTGATTTGAGTGCCGAACAGGTATTGGCGCGACTTCGTGGACATCCCTTTATCAAAGTCATGCGCCAACAGCGTTGGCAAATTGTCGATCCCTAGTGGTCATGCTGGGCAACATGCTACTGCCTGTCGTGGCTGTGGAAAACCAAGGCGCATTCAAATGCTGACCAACTGGCGGCCCGTCCCCTTGCAATCGACGCATGCCAGTTCGCCTCCGACCATCTCCGGAGGAAACAGGCAGCGTCCGCTCCCGTCGCATTCCAGGCACACGATCTCTCCGGCGCCGCAGCCGACGTCTTCAACGCGGGTTTCGAATTCAGTGTTACAATTGTGCGCGCAGTAGACCAGCATGCTCGCGACTGGAGCAGAGACATCCGCAGGTCTTGCTGAACCGCCTTCGTCACGCGCTGAATCGTAAGACGTCAACGCTCCTATCAGTTCGGACCTGTTCTCGACCATCACGTTTACCTCAGTCATCTCCATCATCGTCATCCAGACGATCGGGACAAAGTTAGGTGGCATGGCTGGGGTGTTGAATTCATCGCTTGGATTGCAGACGGGGCAGGGCTCTCCCGCGCCGCACTCGCAGGCGCGAGGGCCGAAAGCAGGGCGATTGGGATGATTTTCGCAGACCCAACGGTAGTTGTCGCAAACAGCGCAAAACTTCACCTATAGGTCCTCCCGCAAGCCTTTGAAGAAGGGATGGCGGACCTTACCCTCGGCGGATTTCGCGCGATACTCTATTTCCGCAAGCAGCTTCGGCTCGACCCAGATGCCCTTGTGCGCGATGCGCTTGGCGTAAGGTTGCTTCTTGCGAATGAGCGGCTTCAATCGTTTTTGTAGTTCTGCGGCAGACGTCTTGTCGAATCCGTGGTCGACCTTGCCCGCATAAATGAGCTCGTCTCCCTTATGGCGCCCTAGATAGATGCCGTCCCATTTGCCTTCGTCGAGTGCGAAGCCGGCGATGGTTAGCGTCTCTCGCTGCGCGCAAGTCGTCTTGACCCAGTTATTGCCGCGGCCGCTGTTGTAGATGCTGTCGCGAACCTTGGAGACCACGCCCTCAAGTCCAACCTTGCACGCATGCGCGAACATCTCGCGTCCATCGATTTCGAAGCTGTCGCTGAACTGCACGTCGGTGCCGGAAATGATTTTCTTCAACTCGGCCTTACGCTGCAACAGCGGCAGGCCGCGCAGGTCTCGCCCATTCAGGTAAAGCAGGTCGAACGCCACGAGCACGATCTTGGTCGATGTGCCCTTGAGCTCGTTTTGGAGGACGGAAAAATCGGTGCTGCCATCGGCTGCAGGAACAACAACCTCGCCATCGATGACCGCCGATCCCGCCTTGATGTGCCAGGCGTCATCGGCGACTTTCTTGAAGCGTTTGGTCCAGTCGTGGCCGCGACGGGTGTAGACGGTGACGGCCTCGTTGGCCAAATGAAGCTGGACCCGGTAGCCGTCGAACTTGATTTCGTGAATCCACCGCGCTCCGGATGGCACGCGGTCCACCACCGATGCCAAGGCCGGCTCGATGAAGCCAGGGAAGGGCGCTTTCACCCCGATCGTCCCTGGCCTACGCTGACGCTGCAACGCCACTGACAAGCTCCACGCAACGAACACCTTGATTCGAATCTTTATGGCCGGATTCGTTCCGCTGATCGGCGCGGCCCCTATCGTCGCACGGAACCGTTTGAATTCTCTTGCGTTTCAAAGATGCAAGGAGAGCAACATGGCTAAAGCGAAGAAGCAGACAACTCGCGGTCGCAAGCAGGACCGCGCGCGCGTGGCGGGCGGACAGAAATACGAAGTCAGCTACGAGGCAAAGAAGACGGGCCGCTCGGCCTCGGCCGTGAAGAAGGCGGTCAAGAAGGTGGGCAGCAGCCGGAAGAAGGTGGAGCGCAAGCTGGGCCGCTGATAGTTTTGCGTTAGAACAGAGGTTTGTGGCGAGCCGGTCGCGTCAGCGACCGGCTTCTTGCGCCCCGGGGTGTAGCCACCTGACACGAGCAGCCGGTCCAGGACCGCTTGTGACCCAAAGCGAAATTTGTTTCATGGGCAGAAGAAATGGCTATTGCTGCGTGGCTTTCCGTACGTCATCCCGTGTTCTCGTAACTACGTCAGGCAACTTACGATGAAACTCCTGCTCCAAAGCCTTCATCGCTTCCCGGTCATAGGATTTGCCATGGCTGGAATATGTATCGAAGATGGTCTGTCGACTTTTCTCGCACGCTGCGAGTGCCCCGTGCTCGATAGTATCGGTAGGATCGTTGGAAGTTCGGGCTAACCTTCGTGCAGTGCCCTCAAGGCAGAGGGGATAGGTGCGCACTGCTTGGTCTTCGATCGCTTTATCAGGATTGGACTTCCATAGCTGCTCTGTTTGACGCTGTAGCTCGACAATTCTAGGGATCTGCTTGAAGAATGATCCTACGGTGTCGTCAACGTAAGACCGTTCATCCACGCGGTGCGAGCTGTCTACTGCGCGCTGTCTACAAACCGAAAATAAGTTATTAGCGATCTCGGCCTTTGCGCTGTCTTCGGCGCGGTTTAAGCCATCGGGACCATTTTTGATAACGAAGAGGCGCAGAGTAGTTGGCAATTCTCGCTTCACGCACTCGTGGAAATATTCCAGCTCGTCGGAAGCCGCCGCTGCTTGCCGGGCGAAAAAACATAGACCCATAACTAAAATGAGCCCAGCGCCAATGCCAGGTTGAGCTGTTCCGCCGAAGGCTAACTCGCGCTTCATTTCCAGTTCCGTAGTTTGCGCTTCTCACATATATGCTTCAGGTTGATAAGCTATAAATGATCGCGTCGAAAGACCGGCGATTGTTCTGCCAGCTTCTGGCCCTTAGCGGACCTGTGAAACGATGGTCGGAGAGGACGCTATCGGACGCTTTGGGCCAATGGATTTGACACGTCGGGCAAAACACTGGCAGAATAGCATCATTGAAGATCGGCCCGCGCGGAGCAATCCGCCGCGGGCTTTTTATTTTCGGAGACTCGTCATTTAACAAACGGATTTCCAAATGACCAAATTCAGGAGAAGGACCGAGCTGCATCTTCCTGTTGCGCAGCATGTGGCGAGTGAAGGTTTCAGGGCGCCAACGCTGGCCGATATCGAAACCCTGGCACGCGCCAAGACCGAAGCCGCACTCAACGTGCTTGCTGCCATCATGTTCAGAGAGACAGCGAATGCCTTTGCGCGGGTGGCCGCCGCAAACGCTATTCTCGACCGTGGGTGGGGCAAGCCGGTGCAGCCCTTGGCGACGGACGCACGGCCGCGCGAATTGCTGCAACGGATCGAACGCATCATCGTACATCCGGACCATCCATCGATAATCAACAATGAGACCCGCGAACCCGAGGCTTCGTAAGCTTCGCTTCGTCTTGTCTCCAGGCGAGGAATTGCAATGAAAACACCAACGCCATCGACTCCACCGGAGTCTAAAGATATGCATCCACAGCAAGAGAACGCGGCTCTGATCGGTTTACCCCAATGGATGCGCGACGCGCTTGCATATAAACCGGAGCAACCGGCTGTGGAGCCGAACACGCCCGCGAAGCCGACCGCAGCAGAGGCCGCTGACCGGCGCAACATTCGAATCCTGAACCGGGTATTGTGAAGACTTGATCCGCTGGGCCGATGGCTCATAAATCCGGCTGGCCCGCGGCGCAAGCCACGTCCGCTTCGTTTTCGAAACCGGACGTGCTCAGCTCGCAATAGTAGGTCAGCTATGGGCCAGGAGCGGACATCAACGAGCCACCGCTCCTTGCCAAACCTTCGAAATGACCCGATCGGGCATTAGGGGCGCCCTACCGCTTGCATAAGGCGAGCCGCCGACTGGTTTGCAGTGGCAGTCGCCGGTCGACTTCAGCTTCGCCAACCCGCTGATCAGCCTTGGGTGCGGATTGTGGCTGCGCCTTTACGAGTGCGGCGCTGCGCGTCGATCAGTCACAGATCTCCATGGTGTAGCTGTGGCTGCCCGTAGCTCCGACGGGACCCGTGCGCGGGGCGAGTCGACAGCCGCGGCCCACTGGACGGCATCCGGCTTGGCCGCAGACCATCTGACCGCTCGACAGAGGCTTGGACGGTGATGCTTCTGCCCGCTTCCTCTGCTCGTCGCGCTTCTGCGCATCGTCACGTGTAGCAACAGGCTTCTTCTCCTGCGCCTTTTCGCATTCATTGTCGTCGTTCACGCGATAACCAGCCCGGCAGGCGATCTTCACGCAGGCGTCGCCATCGCCTCTGAAACCGTGATCACAGATCAATGGGCAGACCCGGCCCGGCTTGGCCTTGATCGCATCGAGAGCCTCGAAGCTCGCGACCTTGGCGTCGAACTTAGTTCCGGCATATTTGTTGAAGGTCGAGAGCGACCTCTGCGATAAGGCATTCCAGTCTCCGTCAGCAGCCGCGGATAGACATCCGACCCGGCGCAGCTCGGACTGGACCAGCGTTGCGGTCTGCTGAGGCGACAGGCTCGGCTGCGATGACGTCGGCGCCACGGCCGCGACCTTCTGCTCGGTGTCGATCTGGTCCTTCTTCTCTGCCGCGTGTTTTGCGGACTGATCAGCCGCGCCCTTGTCGCTCGCGATCTTGTCTGCGAGAGCCTTTTCAGCCGCCTGCTTGTCGGCAAGCGCATTGGCAACGGCTGCCTCCGCGTCTTTCCTTCTCTGCTCGGCAGCGGCGGCTTTCGCCTCTTCGATCTGCTTGGTCTTCTCGGCGGCGAGCCGGGCGTCCTCGGCCAGTTTCGCGGCGGCCGCCGCCTTGTCCTGCTCGGCCTTCTTGGCGCGGTCCGCCGCGAGCCGTGCTTTCTCATCTTCGGCCTGCCGGGCCCTGTCGGCGGCGGAGGCGCGCGCTTGCTCAGCTTCGATCTTCTTCAGCTGGACCTTGGCGAGGTCAGCATAGAAGCCATCCGGGTACGTCCGCAGGAAGGCTTGCCATGCGTCTTTGTCGCCTGCCTGCAAGGCCAGCTCGTAGTCTCTGCGAACTGCATCCTGAGGGCTTGCCTGCGGTCCAGGAGCGGCTGCCGGCTTCGCCGGGACCAGCGGCACGTCGTCGCCACCGAGCGAGCCGTACACATAGGGCTCCTGCTTGTAGCCTGTGTTCTTGAGGACGTCGTCGCGGACGAAGCCAAACGCCTTGCGCAGGTCGAGCCCCGGCGTCGGCAGGCGCTCGACCAAGGCCGTGGAGAATGGGCTGTTCTTGGAGTCGCCATCCGAGGCGGTCGAGCCGGCCTTGGCCGCAAAGGCGATCATGGTGTTCGGGCTGGTTGGCTCGATCTTGGCAAGACCGCGGCCGATGGCGCGCGAGGCCACCGTGCGCTTCATCGTCTTGGCGAACGGGTTGTCGCGGCAGGCGTCCAGGATCACGAGACGGAGCTGCTTGGCCGGCTCGATCGCGAACAACACCCGATCGAGCGGGAATGTCTCGTCAAACACGTCGGTGTCGGTCTCTAGCGCCGCGTCCGTCGGGATCAGATAGTTGTTGCCGTCCAGTTCGATGCCATGGCCAGCGTAATAGATCACGGCCACATCAGCATCGCGCGCCTTGACGCCGAACTCGCGCAGCGCCTTGCGCATGTCGACGACGCTCAGATCGAGCTTGGTATCGACCACGTCGAAGCCGGCCTTCTTGAACATCCCACCGACGAGCGTGGCGTCGTTCACAGGGTTGGCGAGCCGCGGCACGCTCTTATAGGCCGAGTTGCCAATCACCAGCGCCACCCGGCGCTCGGCCTGAGCCGGAGCAGCGCCAAGCGAGATCGAAAAAATCAATAAAACCAAAAACCGAAGCGCGCCCACTTGGAGCCCCAAATCACAATATGAGCAGAGTATTCGCAGCCTGCCGGAAGGCAAGGGGCCTGTCTGTGATGTTGATCACGGTACGATCTGCGTCCGTTGCACGGCTTATGCAGAGGTCGGCGGCCGCTGTCCGCAATGGGTCAAAATCGGTCTTCATAGATCGAAATGGACACAAGAACGTCTCCAATCGTCTACAAGCGGACGCGGGATTGGAAGGGCTCCAAGCTGAAAATGACCAGCCTCACTAGCTGAGGAGGTTAACATGACCGATGTCCCAAGCACCATCCCTGCTGTCTCGAAACACGTTCCTTGGAACAAGGGCAAGATCGTCGGCGCAAAGCCGCCGCTCCGTCCGAAGCACGTCTGGTCAATCCGAACCAAGCTCCAGGTCGAAGGCCGAATGCGCGATCTGGCGCTGTTCAACGTCGCCATCGATAGCAAGCTGCGCGGCTGCGACGTCGTAGCCTTGAAAGTCGATGACCTTGCGCCGGGCGGATATGCCGCCGACCGCGCGACCGTCCGACAAAAGAAGACCGGCCGGCCAGTCAAATTTGAACTGACGGAATCGACCCGGCAGGCAATCGACGACTATCTGCGGCTTACAGGCAAGAAGTCAGGAGAATATTTGTTCACTGGCCGGCGGCGGAGTGGGCATATGACGACCCGCCAGTACGCCCGACTCCTATCTCACTGGATCGCTGATATCGGACTGGACCCGCGCCTGTTCGGGACGCATTCCCTTCGCCGGACCAAGGCGACCTTGATCTATCGCCGAACCGGCAACCTGCGAGCCGTACAGCTCCTGCTGGGGCATACCAAGATCGAGAGCACCGTTCGATACCTCGGCATTGAGGTCGACGACGCCCTCGCGATAGCAGAACAGGTTGACGTCTGACTTCGGGGGCAGAGCAGACGTGCTCTGCGCTGCCCTCAGAGTCGGCTGCGGGCCATCAGCGGAAACGTATGCTCTCGCCGATTATCCCGAGAGCTACTTTCACCGACCCAACTGATACCCTTCGATCTCTGCCAATCCACAGTTCCGGAAGCGCTGCTTCGACCACTCGTCCCTACTTGGGTCGACGCCGAGCGGCGACAACAGTGCCCTTTTCACTAATCGCGAAGGTTGCGTGAAGCGTCTTTCTCGTGTTCGAGATCAATTAGGGCTGCTAGTATCCACATATCCTTTAGCAGATTTAGGCTTGGCCTCCGATGATCAAAACTCCAGGTGATAAGAATAGCGCACCAGAACATGTTGTTGGCCGTACGCCGTGGGATGTTGCTTCGGAAGCATTGGGCTTTGTGAAGCTGCAAGCCTCTCTGCTCATCATGGTTGGCTTATCGGCATTCGCAATCTACATGTTTTACGCAAAGGGCGCTGACCAGCAACAAGAAACCACAAAGAGACTTCTTGAAGTCGAAGTATTGTTGAAAGACGCGCATGAGACAGCCGGCAAGCTGAGATCGTTGCAAGTCACAGACCTCGAACGACAGTTTGATCTGACCGGTAAGGCTATGAAGCGGTCTGAGGACGCGCTATCTGAGGCAGCGAAGGCAGAGGCAAGTGCAAAGACGGCCTTGTCGAAAGCTGCAGAGGCCGACGCGAAAGTGACGGAAGCGACGACAAAAGTGGCGGAGATTGAGGCAAAAGTGAAGGAAGCCACGGCGAATGCGACCGAGGTCAGCGCGCAACGGGATCGTATTCAAGACTCTCTTGCCACGCAGACACGCAAGCTTACGTCAACGGAGAAAGACCTGGAACGAGTGAAAGCCAGTATCTTGGACCTAGCAGGGTCCCTTCGCGAGGAAGAGCGCTGGAAAGAGATACCCGGCAAGCTTAGTAGTCTCTTGACAGACGCGGGGGCGTCGTTCGATCGGCGGATTGAAAAAGCACTACAGAGCCTGGGGACATCGAACACCTTGCTGCCTGCAACGCCGGGACTGGACAATTCGTTGCTTGCTAACCCGATTGCACCCCCAAAGATCGAGCGGCAATTATCCCCTACGCTCATTGCTCAGATTCAGCGAACGCTGTGCATCAAGGTCGATGGCATGATCGGCGATGAAGAGTCGAACACCAGATCTGCGCTATTACAGTTCTTTGAGGGGTACGACTACAAGCTGCGTCCGGACGAACCGAGTAGTCAACGAGGCCGAAAAGGAGAAAGAGCGCCCCTACCAGACCGCTTGGATTCGACAGCCCGCCCCAGCCAATCGCCGTACATTATTGATACGTCAGAACGGTTGACGGCGATATCGGCCGCGGTGGACAAATATGAGAGCTGCAACAAACATGGTTTCAAAAGCGCGTTCGAGGTTGGACTGTTTGCGCACTTCGGAAAGGAGCGGATCAGCAACACCATTTTGAAGGCCGCTTCGTTGGCGAAGATTGCTGTACAAAAAACAGGCAAGGAGTGGACCAACTCAGAAATGAGAGCGGCCGTTGAAAACTTGAGGAAGAAATACGGACTTAGCAGAGTTCGCGGTGACGATGCAGATGCAATAGACGATGCAGACGCAATAGACTCAGATCTTTTGGACATTTTGCGCGAAATAGCTCAGGGGCGGCCTTTGCCGCCGCAAACCGGCCGGACTGGTTTCGAACTAACTATAGGGCTCAATCAAGCCAAAGCCATTCAGCGTGTGCTTTGTGTCGACGACACCGGCGATTTCGGGGCCGAGGGCTCTCCGACGCGCAGGGCGATGATCGACTTCATGTCCGCCCAAGGTGTGATGAGCTCAGGGAAGATCGAGAACCCGTCCGATCTCACTGTGCTGAGGGAGGCGGTGACGGTGGTGAACTCCTGCGCGATTGAAAAGTTGGCGAATTCGTTTGAATCCGGACTTTTCGCCAGGTTCGGCAAGAAACTCGTTCGCGATCGGATCAAGCGGGCGATCGACAGAGTCAACAAGCGCGTCGCCACGAAGATCGCTACGCCGCCCGAATTGCTCAATCCCGACGCGACAATGGGCGATAGCATTCGCGCTTCGGTGACGGCGCTCCGAACCGTCTTTGCCGGCGAAGGTCTGCCGATCGCTCAGGGAAGCGCGATAGATCCACAGCTGTGGAGGCAGATTACGAAGGAGGGCCTGATTGAATAAGGGTCACTTGCGCATGTCGACCTTATCGCCGCTGGAGGTCAGCTAAGGGTCACAAGCAGCCCTTCGGCATCCCGGCTGCTTATATCCGATTGAGCACCGGGAGCGGACATCACCCCCGCCGGTCGGAAGGTCCGAGATGGGCCACAACCGGACAGCACCGGGCCTATCCATCCTTGTCTTGATCGTGATCGATCTGCATCAAGCAGACAGTTACACGGGCACCCTCGGCGTAGCTGATGCTCGGGTCGATTGTTTGGGCGATAAGCCGGACTTCATCGACCATCGCCCGCGCGCGCTCCTCGTCCCCGCACCCCATAACTTCTCGAAATCTCTGCATGAGGTGGCGATCCAATGATATTTGACGAGCCACGGGATCAAGTTCCTCCCCCGAGCGCATCGGCACTCGTGTGATCGGCGGAGGCTCACGCGCCGCTTTGCCAAGCGCGTTGATCTTGAGAACTCCCCTTTGGATTTTATCGTCTGTCATAGCCGCAGGGTCCAAAATCAACGAAATCCAAGCCGGATCGAAGGTCTGTGAGACGACCTTAGCACAGAAGTGTCGAAGACCGCTTTGGGTCAAAAAGCGAAATGCCAAAGTCGTCAGCCTAGGTCTGCTTTAACCCAAGAAGCGGAACTTATAGATTTGTCCTCCTCCGCCGCAGCCGGTCCGAACCACCTCGTCATCGCCTCCGCGAGTCCGCGTTGGCTCTCTTCTCCCACCCACGCGACATGCCCGTCGGGCCGCACCAGCACGGCTTTGGGCGCCGCGACCTGTCCGATGGACGGGAGCTCCCATGCACCGTGATAGTCCGCTTCGACGAGATCGATGCGATCTGCCCAGGGCGCGATGTCGAGGCCGCCTGCCTTGCCAAAATCGAGCAGCAAGCCGCGCGCGCCGTGCAGCAGCGTGAACAGTCGCAGCGGCCGCCCTTCGACCGTGAGATCGAGATCGGGCATGCGGCGCCCGAGCAGCGCGTGTCCTTGGCCGAGATCATAGTGCACATCGAGCCCGCTCATCATCGCGCCAAAACGCTGGCGCGGCGCGTCCATCGCGAGCAGTTCGGACACGATTTCGCGCGCGGCCTTGAGGCCGTCCTCGCCGCGGCGGAGCAGGGCGATTTGCGCCATGGTGTTGCGCAAGGTCCGCGCGGCGACGGGATGACGTTCGGAATGGTAGGTGTCGAGCAGCGTTTCGGGCGACACGCCCTTGACCACTTGCGCGAGCTTCCAGCCGAGATTGACGGCGTCCTGCACGCCGATGTTGAGGCCTTGCCCGCCGACGGAGTGATGGATATGCGCGGCATCGCCGGCGAGCAGCGCGCGACGCTTGCGATAGGACACCGCCTGCCGTGCCGCATCGGTGAAGCGGGAGATCCAGGACGGGTTGTGGAGTCCGAAGTCGGTGCCGTAGACGGCGACGAGGGCTTCGCTGAGATCGCGCAAGCTGGGTTCGCCGGTCCGATCGAGCGTTGCTTCCGTCACGACCACCAGCACGCGTCCGCTCTCGGTCTTGCTGAGGCCGTGAAAGCCGAGCGCGTCATGGCGCAGGCCCCATGCGGGCTCGCAAGCTGGTTCTCGGCGCATCTCGACTTCGGCCATCAGGTTGCTCAGCGTCGGATCGGAGCCTGCGAAGTCGATGCCGGCGGCCTTGCGCACCAGGCTGCGGCCGCCGTCACAGCCGACCAGATAATTCGCGCGCAAGGTTTCGCCGCCGGACAGCGTCACGTCGATGCCGGTCTCGTCCTGCGCAAAACCCGTCACCTCGCGGTTTCGATAGATCGGCACCGCGAGCTCGCTGACCCAGTCGGCCAGGATGCGCTCGATGTGGCTCTGCCGCAGTGCGAGCCCGTAAGCGTGCCGGGTGGGGAGGTCGCTGATGTCGAGCCTGGTCCAGGCGAAGCCCGCGAGCTGGGTGATCTGTCCTTCGCGCAGGAAACGATCCGCGACGCCGCGCTGGTCGAGGATCTCGATGCTGCGCGCGTGCAAGCCGCCGGCGCGCGTGCCGACCAGTTCCTGATCGGCGCGCCGTTCGACGACGGCGACAGCGATATTTGCGAGCGCGAGCTCCGCGGCTAGCATCAACCCGGTCGGGCCACCGCCGGCGATCACCACGGCATGGTCTTTCACTTGGTCTTGCGTGTGGCGGGCGCCGACCCCTTTGGCGTGGCCGCGCGTCCGGGACGTCGGAAGCAGTACAGGCATGTGATGACCCCTCGCGTTTGATGGTGTTCGGGTCGAGGGTTCTACGGCAGGGTCGGGGGCTTGAAGCAAGCCCGTTGCACACCACATATCTGAGTGGGGAGAGGGAATCCTTTGTCCGCGTTCGCCGCGTTGACACGTCGGGCAAAACACCGGCATGATGCGATCATCGGGAAGAGTTTGGTTTAACCCGCGCGGAGGCGATCCGCTGCGGGTTTTGTTTTGGGTTTTCTGAGCTTGCACCCTTTAGCAGATGCCGGTGGTCCGCTGCATGGTGCTGGCGAGTTCCTCGAACGAAAACGGCTTTCTGATCATGGGAAGGCCGTCGCGCCGGGGTTCACGCCCGGACAATTGCAGGATCTTCAGTTCCGGGCGGTTTCGCCTGGCCCGCTCGGCCAGTTCGTGACCGTCCATGCCGGGCATGTTGATGTCAGTGATGAGGATTGAGATATCTTGGTTCTGCTTGAGCCGGTCGAGCGCATCGGGGCCGCTCCGGGCGCTGATGACTTCGCAGCCGAGATCTTCCAGCATGTCCACGATGACGTCGAGCACGCTGGGATCGTCGTCAACAACCAGTACGGTATGGCTCATCGCACAACGTTCCTTCTGAAGGAATAAACGCGCCCGCCGTGGCGTAAGTTCCGGCACGGCCTGGTCGAACGAGCGATGTTTCACACCTCGTGCAAGGCGCCGCAGAACGGCAAGATCAAGATGCGCCCCCGCCAGCGGAGCGGCCTAGTCGTCCTTCGACAAATCGCCGGGTTTGCTGGGAAGGTCGATGGGGCCGCCCTCGCCATGCACGAGATCGCAGTCCTTGTCCTCCGTGTCGCCGGCGTTTTCAACGACGGCTTCTTGAGTGTCGCGCTCCTTGTCGATGCGCGGCTTTCGTCCTGCAAGATTTAGCGACGTGTTTTGTGAGGTCGTCTTGAGTGTCATCTGCCGGCCCTCCTGATCAGCTAACGCTGCTTAAGCGAATTCGTTCTTTTGACACGTCTGCGAAAACACTGGCAGAATGGCATCATCGAAACGAGCTTAGTTCACCCGCGCGGAAAGCTTTCGCCGCGGTTTTTTTTCGTCTCGATCGAGATCGGACGGCGGCGGCGCGCTGCGGCCACGCACTCGTCAAACCTGGTGCGCCGCCGGCCGTACTATTGCTGACCGCGCACGCGCGAATGTGCCGGCCCGCGGCGCTGGGCCAGTGCTCGCGCCGCTGCGGCCTTCGGAGCCAATCTGGTTGTCTCCTACTTCGCCATGCGCGGCTTCGAGAACATTGAAAGGATCATCAAGCGGTGAAGATGGCAGATGACGAAATCAGGGCGATCGTTGCCGAGACGCTGGCCGAGCAACACAGGCTTCAGCAGGCGAACATCGATGCCATCGTATTGCGGACGGTGGCATTGGTGCTGGCGTCTTTCGGAATCGAAGATGACGACCGAAAGGAGCTAAGGGCCGATTTTCAGCACTTGCGCCGATGGCGAACGAGCGTCGAGCAGGCGCAGAGCTACACGCTCAAGGCCGTGATTACGGTGATCGCCACCGGTCTGATGGGTGTGATTGGGCTAAGCGTCAAGGTCGTGCTCGGCAAGTGAGCCTCAGCCACGACGACATTGCTGCATCCACTCACGTCGTCCTTCGCCAACGGACCGTCTCATGTACAGAATTCGCATCGTGGATGCATCCGATGACGACATCGCCGATACATTGGCCGACCTTCACCGGTTGACGTTCTTCGATGCGGCTCTCTTGTCACAATTCGAGTTAGGGGCGTGGTGGCTTGCCTATCACGGCGATGAGCCAGTAGCCTTCGCCGGTGTCGTGCCGTCAACGCACATTCGAAATGGCGGTAATTTCTCCAGGGTCGGTGTGTTGCAGCGGCACCGGGGACGTGACCTCCAGTGCAGGCTGATGCGGGTGATCGAGGCAAGGGCACGGCGTATCGGGTGGGACAGCATCGTCTCGGATACGACGGACAATCCGGTGTCCGCCAATAATTTCATCCGGGCGGGCTATCGGCTCTTTGAACCCCATGTGCCCTGGGCTTGGGCCCATACGCTTTACTGGCGAAAGCGGCTTCGCTGAGCGAATGGAGCCAGGTTTCCCGTGGTACGGAACGCAATTCCCGCAACGTAAAAATGGCTCGCGCGAGATGAAGCGCAACACCGAACGTCCAAGGGCCCGGCAGCTTGACAGCTGCCGGGCCCTTTTTGCGTATTGAAGCGATGCGGGCGAAGGACTTGCGAAGTCAGCGGTGCCGGGCTTTAAGTTTGCTCCTGCGGGAATTCGGCAACGATAAACCGATGTAAGGGAGCGCCGTCGATGCCCACCAAGCCTCAATTGCCGGAACGTTCGTCGCGGGCGACGGGGGCGCCTACCGCGCTCGACGGTCTGCTGGTCGTCGATTTCACGCGTGTGGTTGCCGGCCCGGCTTGTACGCAGACGCTTGCTGATTTCGGCGCGCACGTCATCAAGATCGAGAATCCGGACGGAGGCGATGACACGCGTGCGTATGAACACGCCGAGATCGGTGGAGAGAGTGCCGCTTATCTGAGTCTCAATCGCAACAAGCGTGGCATCACGCTCGACCTTACCGTGCCGGAGGCTCGTGAGATCGCGCTGGATTTGATTCGCAAGGCGGACGTGGTCGTCGAGAACTTCTCCAGCGGAGTCATGAAGAAATTTGGGCTGGACTATGAAACAGTTGCGCCGCTCAATCCGCGGCTAGTCTATTGCTCGATCTCCGCCTACGGGCGCACCGGACCGTTTGCCTCGCGTCCCGGCTTTGATCCGATCACGCAGGCGGAAAGCGGCTTCATGTCGCTCAACGGATTTGCTGATGGCCCGGCGGTTCGCACCGGCCCGCCGATCATAGACATGGCGACGGGGATGTCTGCCTGCAATGCCATCCTGATGGCGCTGTTGGCGCGGGATCGGCTGGGTCGCGGTCAGCATGTCGAGGTCGCCCTGTTCGACGTCGCGATGGGCATGACCGGTTTCTATGGCATGGCCTATCTGATCAACGGCGAAAATCCTGGCCGGTTTGGTAATTCGCCGAGTGGTTCTCCTACCGTCGGCGTGTACGAGGCCTCCGATGGGGCGCTTTACATGGCCTGCGCGAACGACCGGCTCTATCGCCGGCTGGTTGTCGAGGTGCTGAACCGGCCGGAACTGATCACCGATCCCCAGTTTGCCTCGCGCAAGGCGCGTTCCGAGAACAAGGAGCTTCTGCGGGCAGCCATCGCGGAGGTCTTTGCAAGCGACACCCTCGAGAACTGGATGACCAAGATGAAGCTGGCCAATATCCCGGTCGGCTATCTGCGGACGGTCGAGGAGGGGTTCAATGCACCGGAGGCGCGAGAGCGCCATCGCTTGAACCGGATTCCACATCGTACGGCAGAGTGGGTCCCGAACATCGAGCCGCCGATTGCCATGAGCTTGACCGGCCCGATTGATCCTGTGGCTGCTCCATTGCTGGGCGAACACACGGAGCAGGTCTTGCGTGATACGCTCGGTTACGACGAGCGTCGGATATCGCAGTTTACCCAAAAGGGCGTGTTCGGCTCGGGCAAACCCTCGACGTTGGGCTGAGCCTGAGGGGTTGATCTTAAAGGCCAGGCCCGGCGCGGCTTGCGGATCACGGATTGGCGATGCCGCCACCTTCGCGGCATCGCATCCTTCCTGGGCAGCCAGGTTCAGGGCGACCATACCCAGACAGCGCCGCCTCGGCTTGATTTGGCAAGGGTCTCGCCGCATAAATGCATGAAAGCGAGGGATGCGAATGGCGCCTAGTCAAGAGCCGAGCGTGGGCCGACCCGCAGGGGCGCAACCCGATGAGCCTGCCCATGCGGCAATGGTCGCGAAGGCCCGCGCGCTCGTCCCACGGCTGCGGGAGCGGGCGGCGCGGACGGAGGAGTTGCGGCATCTGCCGCCCGAAACGGAGAAGGATCTGCACGACGCGGGCCTGTTCCGAATGCTTCAGCCCAAGCGCATTGGCGGCGCAGAACTCGATTATGTCGCCTTGATCGATTGCGCAGACCTGCTCGGACAAGCGGACGCCTCGGTGGCATGGAATCTGGCCAATCTGGCGAGCCATCATTGGATGCTCGGCATGTTCGAGCCGACGGCGCAGGAGCTGGTCTGGGGCCGTGACCCGGACGCGCTGATCGCGTCCTCGTTCATTTTTCCCGCCGGACGTGCCAAGAGAGTCGAGGGCGGATACCGGCTCCATGGCAGCTGGCCGTTCTCCTCGGGCGTTGCCTCCTGCGCATGGAACATGCTTGCGAGCGTGGTCTACTCCGACGATGAGGCAGACGGCATCGAATATCGGATATTTCTGCTGCCGAAAGCCGACTACAAGGTCCTCGACACCTGGAATGTCGCGGGGCTCCGCGGGACAGGGTCCTGCGACGTGGAGGTTAGGGACGCTTTCGTGCCCGACGATATGACGGTCGCGGTCGGCGATCTTGACGGCGGTCCGACGCCGGGAAGCAAGCTCAATCCCAACCCGCTGTATGCGCTCCCCGTGTTCTCGCTATTTCCCTACGTCCTCTCTGGCGTCGCGCTGGGGAACGCGCAGGCGTGTCTCGACGATTATGCGGAGGTCGTCCGTCATCGCATTTCCACCTACAATCACGCCAGGCTGAGCGACTTTCAAAGCACCCAGATCAAGATCGCGGAGGCGTCGGCGAAGATCGACGCTGCACGCCTGATCATGCGCTCGGCCTGTCTGAATGCCATGGAGGATGCAAGGCGGGGTCATCTCCCCGATATGGCGATCAAGACCAGATATCGGCGCGACGGCGCCTTTTCAGTGAACTTCTGTACGGATGCGGTGTCGACGCTGTTTGCCGCGAGCGGAGCACGGGGCCTGTTCACGACGGGCGCGTTGCAGCGGCAGTTCCGCGATGCGCACGCGATCAATTCGCATCTCGCGTTCAACTTCGATGCGGCCGGGACCAATTATGGACGTGTGGCACTGGGCCTGCCGTCCGAGAATCTCACGCTGTGAGGCCGGCCGATGAATGATCTGCCGAAGCAGCCGGCCGTTCCCGATCCGGCCAACGAACTCGCGAGCGACAACTCGCCGATCGATCCCCGTGATTTCCGCAGTGCGCTCGGCACCTACGCCACGGGGGTGACGATCATCACGGCCGCGGCTCCTGACGGCAAGCCCTATGGCCTGACGTGCAATTCGTTTGCCTCGGTCTCGCTGAACCCGCCGCTGGTTCTTTGGAGCCTCGTCGTCTATTCCTCTAGTCTGACCATCTTCCAGAACGCCAGTCATTTCACGGTCAACGTTCTTGGCGTTTCGCAACAGGCGCTTGCGAGCAAATTCGCCAAGTCGTCTGATGACAAGTTCACCGGTGTCGAGTGGACGCCGGGCCTCGGCAACGCGCCGGTGCTCGCCGAGAGCGTCGCCAATTTTCAATGCCGCTCAGTCAATCGTTATTACGGCGGCGACCACGTGATCTTTCTCGGTGCAGTCGAGGCGTATACTTACAATGCGAAGGAGCCGCTGCTCTTCGCGCGCGGCGCGTTCGGCCGATTTCTCGCCGACGGCTAGCGCAAGCAGTCACTGCAAGCGTGCTTCAGTTCGCGCTCGACGGTTCAGCGCACCCCTGCCGAAAGCTTGTAGATTTCGAGCGCATCCGCATCCGCGCCTCGCGCGGCCTTAGCGAGCCTGAAAAGTTGTCCGGCGAGCGAGGCCATGGGCACCGGGGTCGACGTCGTCTGCGCGACATCGGCGACGGTATCGAGGTCCTTGAGCATTGTGGCGATGTGACCAAGCGGCGGTGAGTGAATGCCCTGAACCATTCGCGGCACGAATAGCTGCAACGGAATGGAGTCTGCGAAGCCGCCGGCGAGTGCTTCGGGCAAGCGGTTGGCATCGATTCCGGCGTTCACTGCAAGGCGTGTTGCCTCCGCAAGAACAGCCATCGCGCATCCGACGATCACCTGGTTGCACAGCTTTGTGGTCTGCCCCGCACCGGTCGGGCCCATGTGGGTGAACCTGCGTGCCATGGCCAGCACGTAGGGGCGGACCCGCTCGATATCGCCGGCTTTTCCGCCGGCCATGATGGCAAGTGTGCCTTCCTCGGCGCCCTTGGTCCCACCGGACACCGGCGCATCGATCCAGCCCGTGCCGTTCGCAGCTGACAGTCGCGTTGCAAGGTCCCGTGCGGCGTCAGGATGGATCGACGAGAAGTCGACCACGAGCTTACCCGCGCCGGGCGCAGTTGAGATGCTCTCGGGCCCGAAGATCACCTCTTCCACGGCAGCCGCATCCGTCACGCACATGAAGACGATGTCCGAGCTCTCCATCAAGGCGCGGGGGGTGGCTGCACGCCTGGCACCGGCCTCCACGAGCGCGGCCATCTTTCCTTCCGAACGGTTCCAGACAGCGACCTGATGGCCGGCGTTGAGCAGGCGTCGGCTCATCGGTGTCCCCATCAGTCCAAGGCCTAGATAGCCGAGCCGCTCGGCGCCTTGCGGGTTTGTCTTGCTCGCTTCAGCCATAGGTTGCCTCCATCTGTCGGTCCGCGGCGCTGCATTACCATATATCGCGCAACTCACGACGAAACCGCCCCGGCCGGCATGGCTTGCTTGATTGTTTGAACCATGAAACATTTGCTGCGGTCGGGTTGGATGGCGCCGGTCGGCGCCTGGGCAGCGGAGTGGGCACGATGCGAACCGTTTCGAAGTGGATCCTGGCTTTGGGGGCGGCAGCGGCCGTGAGCGCGAGCGCAGGCCCGTCATGGGCGCAGCAGACAATTCGTGTCGGCTGGACGATTCCGGCCGAAGAATCCAAGTACTGGATGATGCGCCGCCCGGCTGAGTTTCCCAATATCGGCAAGGCCTACAACATCGAATGGACCCAGTTTCAGGGCACTGCTCCGATGACGCAGGCATTGGCGGCCGGCGCGCTGGATTGCGCGACGCAGGCGCCGCTGTCGCTCGCCAACGGCGTAGTTGGCGGCAACCTCAAGGCCTACATCGTGGCGCAGCACGTCTTCGAGAAGGCCGGCGGTTTCTCGGTCTACTGGGCTGTCATGGACGACTCCCCGATCAAGACGATCGCCGATCTCAAAGGCAAGACGGTCGGAATCTCCGTGATCGGCGGCGGCACCCAAGGCCCGTTCAATCTGTTGCTGAAGCAGAACGGCATTGATCCGGCCAAGGACATCAAGCTGGTCGAAGTCGGCTTTGCCGTCTCCGAAGATGCGTTGCGGCAGGGCCGCGTCGATGCGGTCAACATGAACCAGCCGTTTGCCGCGCGCGCGGAGGCAAAGGGCGGCACGCGCAAACTGTTCTCGCTGTCGCAGGCGATGCCGAACATCGTGCACATCCTGGAAGCCTGCCGTGCCGATTTTGTCGACAAGAACCCGGAACTGGTCAAGGCTTACGTGCGTGACATTACCTCTGGCATGAAGAAAGCGCTGGCGAACCGCGAAGAGACGTTGAAGGTCGTCAACGAAGTCCTGAAGGCACCTATTCCGGTTCTCGAGACCTATCTGCTCAAGGACAATGATTTCGGCCGCGATCCGGGCGCTGCACCGAATTTCCCCGCGATCCAGAAGATGCTGGACATCTACGCGGAGACAGGGATGCTGCCAAAATTGGATGTCGCGCAATTCAAGCATTCGACGATTGTCGCTCCGCTGCAATAGGCGATCGGGCGAATGAACCGAGCGAGAAGGTCGCGGCGTCCAGGATGATCCGGGACGTTGCATGAAGAAGATGCACGTATGAAGAAGCTCCGATCTCGGATCACGACGGATGGCCTCGACCGGGCTCCGCACCGCGCTTTCATGCGCGCCATGGGGCTTGACGACCCTGCGATTGCCAAGCCGATGGTGGGCGTCGTCAGCATGAAGGGCGAACAGACGCCCTGCAACATGACGCACGACTTTCAGGTCGCGGCGGCCAAGACCGGAATCGAGGAGGCCGGCGGCACGCCGCGCGAGTTTTCGACCGTGTCGGTCTCCGACGGCATCAGCATGAATCACGAGGGGATGAAGTTCTCCCTGTTTTCGCGGGAGCTGATCGCCGACTCGATTGAAGCCGTCGTCCATGGTCTCGCCTACGATGCGCTGATCGGATATGGCGGATGCGACAAGACGCTTCCCGGCGTGATGATGGGCATGGTCCGGTGCAACGTCCCGTCCATTTTCATCTATGGCGGCAGCGCGCTGCCGGGCCGTATGGACGGGCGGACCCTCACCGTGCTCGACTCCTATGAGGCTGTTGGCAGCTTCATGACCGGAGAGATCGACAGTGCCACGCTCGAGCGGATTGAGCGGGCCTGCCTGCCGACCATCGGCGCGTGCGCCGGCCAATTCACTGCTAACACCATGGGGATGGTCTCGGAGGCGATGGGCCTCACCATTCCTAACGTGTCGATGGTGCCGGGTGTCTATGCCGAACGCGCGCAGATATCCAGGCGGGCCGGGCGCCTCGTCATGGAAATGCTGGAGCGCGGCGGGCCTTTGCCGCGCGACATCGTGACGCGGAAATCGCTGGAAAACGGTGCGGCAATCGTAGCCGCCACGGGCGGTTCGACCAATGCTGCGCTACATCTGCCGGCGATCGCGAACGAGGCCGGCATCGCATTCACGATCGATGATGTCGGCGAGGTTTTTGCCAGGACGCCGCTGATCGGAAACCTGCGGCCTGGAGGCAAATATACGGCGAAAGATGTCTACGATATCGGCGGCGCCGCCGTGGTGATCAGGGAGCTGATCCAGAGCGGGCATATCGATGGCAGTTGCCTGTCGATCACGGGCCGTACGCTTGCCGAAGAATACGGCGCTGCCAATGCACCTGACGGAGAGGTCGTTTACGCGAGTTGCGCGCCGATCATGCCAGATGGCGGCGTCGCTGTGCTGAAGGGAAACCTCTGTCCCCACGGCGCAGTCATCAAGGTCGCGGGCCTGAAGAGTCAGTTCTTTGAAGGCGTGGCGCGCGTTTTCGAAGACGAGGAGGGCTGCGTCGCTGCGGTTCGTGATCGCACCTATCGGGCGGGCGAGGTTCTCGTGATCCGAAATGAGGGGCCGGTGGGCGGCCCCGGCATGCGCGAGATGCTCGGCGTCACCGCGCTGATCTATGGACAGGGCATGGGCGAGAAGGTGGCCCTGATCACGGATGGACGCTTCTCTGGCGCCACGCGCGGAATGTGCATCGGCTATGTGTCTCCCGAGGCCTTCGTCGGCGGTCCGCTGGCGCTGGTTCGCGATGGCGACAGGATCCGGATCGATGCTGCGAACCGGCGGATGGATATGCTGGTCGACGAGCAGGAACTCGCTGCTCGCCGGCACGATTGGAAGCCGCGTCCGCCTCGTCACCGTGCTGGCGCGCTGGCGAAATATGCCCGATTGGTTGGCCAGGCACCGGGCGGGGCCGTGACGCATGAGGGGCCCGCGGAATGGCCCTGGTTCGGATGACGCGGCGCACTTGCCCGAAAACAGCCAATGGTCTGGCAAGTTTCTTGCTAAGCTCGCGTCGCTGACGAAGGATGTTTAGCAAGCCTGTTGCGCAGGGTTTGCGCGAATGAAGTGAGACGGGATGAAGGTAGTGCCTTCGAGATCGAGCGAATGGGTGAGACCGGTGACGCCGCAAAAACCGGCTTCTGCAATCATCGAGATCGAGAACGTCTCGCAGGTATTTCAGACCTCGGCGCGCAAGGACCATGTAGCGCTATCGGACATCTCGCTGGCGATCGACGAAGGAGCCTTCGTCTCCATCCTTGGTCCGTCCGGCTGCGGCAAGTCGACATTGCTTTACGTCGTCGGCGGCTTCGTCAGCCCGACCAGCGGCTCAGCGAAGATCAGGGGACGGACGATCACGGGACCAGGGCCGGATCGCGGCCCGGTATTTCAGGAATTCGCGTTGTTTCCGTGGAAGACCGTGCTGGGCAATGTGATGTATGGCCCTCGCCAGCAGGGCGTGCGCACCACCGAGGCGGAAGCACAGAGCCGGGCCTTGATCGAAATGGTCGGGCTCAAGGGCTACGAGAATTTCTATCCCAAGGAGCTGTCCGGCGGCATGAAGCAGCGCGTGGCACTGGCTCGAACGCTGGCTTACCATCCTGAGGTTCTGTTGATGGACGAGCCGTTCGGCGCGCTCGATGCTCACACGCGAACGCGGCTGCAGAATGATCTGTTGAACATCTGGGAGCGTGATCGCAAGACAGTGCTGTTCGTCACGCATTCTGTGGACGAAGCGGTTTTCCTTTCAGACAAGGTCGTGATGATGTCGAAATCGCCCGGCCGTATCCGCGAGGTCATCGACATCGATCTGCCGCGGCCGCGCCGCCGCAGCGAGCTGCTGCTCGATCCACGCTACCAGAAATACGTTGTCGATATCGAGCGCATGTTCGACGAGGTCGACGAGACGGGATCGCGGTCGTGACGTCGCTGGCGGCCTTGGGCAAGCGTGCCGCTCCGGTGTTTGCCTGTATCGGGCTTCTGGCGGCATGGCAGGTTGCGTCACTCGCGCTGAAGAACGACAGCTTCCCGACGGCAGTCGAGGCGATCCGTGCAATCCCGGACATCCTCGGGGACAAGGAATCGCTGATCAACATCCTGGCCTCGCTCCGCCGCATGGCGATCGGGTTCGCGGTCGCGGTGCTGGTTTCGATTCCGCTCGGCCTATTGATGGGCCGCAGCCGGGCCGTCGCGGCATTCTTCAATCCGCTCTTGATGGTGATCTACCCTGTGCCGAAGGCGGCCTTGATGCCGATCATCATGCTGTGGCTCGGCGTCGGCGACATCACGAAGACGCTGGTGATCTTTCTCGGCGTCAGCCTGCCCGTGATCTATCACAGCTTCGAGGGCGCCAAGGCGGTGGAAGAGAAGATGCTGTGGTCGGGCGCCGCGATGGGGCTTTCGCCTGCGCAACGGCTGGTCTGGATCGTACTGCCGGCGGCGCTGCCGGAAATTCTGACCGGTTGCCGCACGGGACTCGTGCTGGCGCTGATCACGATGATTACGAGCGAGATGATCGCCCGTCAGTCCGGCGCCGGCAATATCCTGTTCAATGCCCTCGACATGGGCCAATACGACACCGTCTTTGCGATGATCATCATCGTGGGGGCGATGGGAATTTGCCTCGATGCGATCTTCGAGCGGGTCCGCGCAAGGCTGGTGCGCTGGTCCGAACCGCAGTTCGACATGCCGCTGAGCTTCTCATGATCCCGCAGCTTCGCTCCACCAGCATTATCCTTGGGCTTGCGCCGATCGTGCTGGTGATCGCCCTGTGGCAGGGCCTCGTATCATTTGGCTTTGCGCCTGCGGTCTTGCTGCCGCCGCCGGGATACGTCTTCAGCAGGTTGCTTCAGCAACTCCTGACCTGGACGTTTCAGCAGGAGATCGCAGCGACCCTGATCCGGCTGTTTGCCGGTTTTGCGATTGCGGTCGTGCTCGGTGTCAGCATCGGCATCGCCGCTGCCGCCAATCCGGCTATCAACGCCGTGGTTCGGCCGATCGTTCGCGTGCTTGCACCCTTGCCCAAGGTCGCGCTCTATCCAGCATTGCTGCTGCTGCTCGGTTTCGGCCACGGATCGAAGATCACGCTGGTGGCGGCGGATGCCCTCTTTCCCATTCTGTTGTCTACCTATTACGGCGCATCGACGGTGGAGCAGAAGCTGATCTGGTCGGCCATGGCGGCGGGAACGCCGCGCTATGAGATCCTGTTCAAGGTGGTGCTGCCGGCCGCGATGCCGTCGATCCTGACCGGTTGCCGGATCGGCCTTGTCATTTCCTGCATCGTGGTGTTTCTGGCGGAGATGATCACGTCGAGCGACGGGCTCGGACATGTCCTCGTCACGGCGGCCCGGACCTTTCAGGCCGTCGACATGTTCGTGCCGCTGATCACGATCTCGCTGCTGGGCCTGATCCTCAATGGTCTGCTGGGGGCAGTGCGCGCGTATCTGCTGCGGGGTTTCCCCGAAGCATGAACTGACGAAGAAGAAACAGAAAGACGGGAGTAGACCATGCTGGCTGATCGCATCGAGGCAAAATGGATCGACGCATTTTGCGAGATTTTTGAGCGATGCGCCGTCAAGGCCGGCGATACCGCGGCGATTCTCTCGGAAACCCAGTCACGTGCGTTGAACGTTCATCTGGCGGAGCTCGCGCTGCTGCGGATGGGCGCGCGACCGTTTCACGTGGTCATGCCGACCCCGCGTAACCGGAATATCGTTCCGGTTCGCTCGACAGGGGCGAGCGAGGCGATCCAGCGGCTCGGCCCGGTCATCACCGCGCTTCAACAAGCCGGCTTTGTGGTGGATTGCACCATAGAGGGACTGATGCATGCGGTGGAGACACCCGAGATCCTCAAAGCCGGCGCGCGCATCCTGGTGATCTCCAACGAGCATCCCGAAGCGCTGGAGCGGATGGTGCCGGATTCCGCGCTCGAGAAGCGCGTTCGCGCGGCGGCGAAGATGCTGCGCGGGACCAAGCGGATGCGGGTGACGTCAAAAGCCGGCACGGCGCTCGACGTCGATATGGTCGGCGCGTCCACGGTCGGCGTGTGGGGGTGGACGGACAAGCCCGGTACGCTGGCGCATTGGCCCGGCGGCATCGTCGTCAGCTTCCCCAAGAGCGGAACGATCAACGGCACGCTGGTGATGGCGCCCGGCGACATCAACCTGACCTTCAAGCGTTACCTGACCTCGCCGGTGAAGATGACGCTGAAGGACGATTATGTCGTCGAGCTGGAAGGCGAGGGCACGGATGCCGCAATGATGCGTGCCTATCTTGCCGCCTGGGGCGATCGGGAAGCCTATGCGGTGTCGCATGTCGGCTTCGGCATGAATCCCGGCGCGCGCTACGAGGCACTGTCGATGTATGACCAGCGCGACACCAACGGCACGGAAATTCGCGCCGTCTCCGGCAACTTCCTGTTCTCGACCGGTGCCAACGAATTCGCCGGCCGTTACACGGCGGGCCATTTCGATCTGCCGATGATGGGGACGACGATCGAGCTCGACGGCATTGCGGTGGTGCGCGAAGGGGTGCTGCAGGACGTCTTCGGCTAACCGCGATCGAGCACTGGTGGCCGCGCCAGGTCAAAGTGCCGAAGCAAATCGACCATGGCCTGAAGCCGTTTTGCCCGATAGGCGTCGATGTCCATACCTGAATAATCGAGAAAGCCTGCGCCCGTTCGCAGGCCGATCCGGCCCTCCTGCATGTTCCGCGAAATGACCTCCGGCGCACGATAGCGGTCGCTGCCGAGTGCGCCTTCGAGATAGCGGCTGGCGTAGTACAAAATGTCGCCGCCACCCCAGTCGATGAATTCGAGCAGCCCGAGCACGGCGTAGCGGAAGCCGAAGCCGTAGCGGATCGCCTTGTCAATCTCCTCGGCGCTAGCGACGCCTTCCTCGACCATGCGCGCGGCCTCGTTCATCGCCAGCGCCTGGATGCGCGGAACGATGAAGCCGGGTGTGGCCGCGCAGACCACCGGGACCTTGCCGATGCCTTCGAGTAGCGCCTTGACCTCCTCGACGATGCCTGGATCGGTGGCCTTACCGGGCGAAATCTCCACAAGCGGAATCAGATAGGCTGGATTGAGCCAATGCACATTGAGGAAACGGCGGGGATTCACGATCGCGCCTGAGAGATCGTCGACCAGGATGGTCGATGTCGTCGATGCGATGATCGTATCGGGCCCGACCTGTTTTGAGGCCGCCCCCAGCACATCCCGCTTGAGCTCGACGATCTCGGGGACCCCTTCGAAGACTATTCCAGCATTGGACAGTGCCGCATCGCTCTGGCTGGCCGGCACCACCGAGACCCGCGCGATGAGCGGGTCGACATCCGACTCGGTCAGTAGTCCCAGCTTCGACAGGCTGGCAAAGGTCTTCCTGATTTCGCCGAGCGCATCTGCCTCCAGCCTCGCGAAATCTTCGGCTGGACGGGCCTTGATGTCGATCATCGTGACCATATGCCCCGCGTAGGCGAACGCGACGGCGATGCCGCGGCCCATGCGGCCGGCCCCGAGACAGGCGATGGTGGTTCGGCTGGTCATCGGTCAAAATCCCCCGCGAAGAAGCGTCTGCAAAGCGGCCTTGTCGAGATTGCCGAGGCCCAGCGTCTCGAGGGTTCGGCCGCCTTGCGTAAAATCCTCACCGCAGATTGCACCACCGATGGCCAGAAATCCTTTGGCCAGCGGCGTAGCCACGCCCGCCAGGCCGGCGACGGAGACCAGCAGCGATAGCCCAAGCCGCAAATCCTCTCTCATGTAGCGATGCTCGGTCAGCACGATCCGCTCGCGCCAGTCGCCGGAATCGGTCAGCCGGTCATGCGAGCCGCGGCCGTACATCCAGATCTCGCCTTCCTTGGCATAATGATGGGCGAGCGGAAAATGCGGTGCGCCATATCCGAGCGCCTCACGCACGGCCATTCGTTCGGCGTCGAGCGCGTCGGTGACCCGGCGAATCGCGGCTTGCGTTCCTTCCTTGTGGATGTCCCACTTCTCGAAATGCTCGATCGGACCTGCATTCATTACGATCAGCGGCGGATGGATGATCGGGCCTGCGTTCATCAGTGCGCCGGAGAGAGCATCTCCGCACGGCTCGATTGCGCCGGGGAAAGCCTGTCCAATCACTTCAAGTGCGCGCGGCGCTTGATCAAGCGGGAAAACGCCGACCGGCAGTCGCTTGGCGCGGATGGTGATCGCGACCTCGAACGGGCCGTGCTTGCGGGTCAGCCAAGGCAAGGTCCCGGTTTCGGCAAAGCACGCCTTGGCGCGGTTGCCGGCATCCCGCGCGGCCTGGGCGAAGATCATCGAGCCGAAGGTAGCCGGCGGCAGAAACACGACCTGTCCGTCCCGCAGATGTGGAGCAAGCAGGCGCGCAATATCAGGCTGCGCGAAGGCGGGGGCGGGGCACAGGATCAGCTCTGCGCCGTTGACGGCCTCGGCGATATCGGTCGTGACCAGCGCCAGTTTCACGTCGTGACGGCGGTTATGATCCTTCACCAGGATGTGCGAGCCGGCGGCGCGATGGGCTGCGACCTGATCCGCGTCGCGGCGCCAGAGCCGGACCTCATGTCCCGACAGCGCAAAATCGCCCGCGGCCGCGAAAGAGCCGTTCCCCCCACCCAGAACCGCAATCTTCAAGATGCTTCTCCTTGCGTGCGCGATTGCGCATCAAGCTGCTTCAGCAGGAAATGCTGGACCTTGCCCAGCGCTGTGCGCGGCAGGTCGGTGACGAAAACGACGTCGCGCGGAACCTTGTAGCGGGCGAGTTGGGCCTGAAGATGTATTTTCAATGCGTCTGCTTCGAGCCGACAGCCGGATCGCGGGATCACGTAGGCGATGGGCACCTCGTCCCAGCGTGGATCGGGCCGGCCGATCACAGCGCATTCGCTGACATCGGGATGTTCCAGCAGGACGCGTTCGACCTCCGCCGGATAGATGTTCTCGCCGCCGGAAATGATCATGTTCTTCTTGCGGTCGCGCACCCAGAAATAGCCGTCCGCGTCGCACAGGCCGATATCGCCGGTACGATACCAGCCGTCGTGCAGCGCATCGCGCGTGGCGTCCGCATTGCCCCAATATTCGAAGAACACGTTGGGGCCGCGCACCGCGATCTCCCCCGGTGCGCCCGCCGGCACCTCGTTGCCGGCGTGATCGATCACTTTCGCTTCGCAGCACAGTCCGGCAAGTCCGGTCGATCCCGCGCGCGAAAGATCGCCACCAAGCCGGGTGTAGACTGCGATGGGACAAGTTTCCGTCGAGCCGTAGACCTGAAGCACGGGTACGCCGCGCGCTACGAAGCGGTCGATCAGATGCGGCGGCACGATGGTCGAGCCGGTCGCGACGGCTTTGAGTGACGAAAGGTCGGTCGTGGGCCAGGCGGGATGCTCGCTCACCGCCTGGATGATCGCCGGCACCATCACGGTCAAGGTCGGCCGTTCCCGTTCGATGGCTGCAAGCGCGGTGTCCGGCGTGAAGCGTGCGTGAACCGTGACCGTCGCGCCCAGCTGGAGCGCCGCCGTGGTCTGGATGTTGAGGCCACCGACGTGGAAGAACGGTAGCAGCGTCAGCACATGGTCATCGGACGTCATGTTGTGCATGTGCTGACTCATGACGCCGTTCCAGAACAGCGCCTCCTGGCGCAACACCGCGCCTTTTGGCCGTCCGGTCGTTCCCGACGTGTAGACAATGAGGAGCGGGCAGGAGAGATCGGTGTGCGGGTTGCGGCCGGTGCCCCGGCTTCGAGCCAACAGGTTTTCGAACGTCGTGCCGCGGGGCGGCTCGAAATCGAGCCCGACGATTGCGGTTCCCTCAAGCTCGGCAAGTACCCCCTCAAATGCCTGCTCGAGCACCAGGACCTTGGCGCCGGCATCGTTGAGGATGAAAAGCTGCTCGGCGACAGCGAGCCGCCAGTTCAGGGGCACCAGCATCGCGCCGAGCCGCGCGCAGGCATAGAGCAGAACCAGATAGTCCGGCCGGTTCAGGCTGAGGATCGCAACGCGGTCGCCCCTGACGACGCCGAGCTCCTGCTTCAACGTCGCCGCCGTCCGCTCGATGCGTGCAGCGAATGCCGCATAGCTCAACCGTTCGCCCTCGAAGGCGATGGCTGTCTTGTCTGGCGCGAACGCCGCGTTGCGATCGATCAGACTGCAGAGGTCCACCGTCAGTCGTCCGTTTCGCCGGCCTCGTACAGCGCCTCGCGCCCGATCCGGTCGAGGCAGAGCTCGGCTGTCCAGGGCAGCATCAGCGAGCCGCAGCGGCTATCGCGATAGATGCGCTCGAGCGGCAACGAGCGCAGCATGGCCTGTCCGCCGCAGGTGCGGATCGCGAGCGCGGCGAGCTCATTGGCGCCCTCCATCACAGAATATTGCGCGGCATAGGCGCGCAGCACCTGCTCCTTGCTCGGGTTGGCGCGCGCCTCGGTGACGGCCTGGAACCAGATCGCCTTGATCTGCTCGAGCTTGATCTGCATCTGCGCGACCGCAATCTGCTTGGTCGGATACATCCTGCGCTTGACCGGCGGCATGCCCGGCACTTCGCCGCGCAGATATCGCACGGTGAAGTCATAGGCGGCCTGAGCAAGGCCCATATAGGTCGGCGACAGCGTAAGGAACATGTGCGGCCAGCGCATCGCGGCCTGGAAATAGACGCCGCGCGGCATCAGCGCCGAATCTGCCGGCACGAACACGTCCTTGAACAGCAGCGTGCGCGAGACCGTTCCGCGCATGCCGAGCGGATCCCAGTCGCCGACGACCGAAACGCCTGCCGATTTTGCGGGGATGGCGAGGTAAAGCGTATTGCGGCGCGAAGCCTTCTCGCCTTCCTCGATCTCCGTGCAGAGAACGCCGTAATAGTCGGCATGGCCGGAGAGTGATGCAAAGATCTTCTTGCCGTTGACGATCCAGCCACCCTCGACCGGCCTTGCTTCCGTGCCGAAAGCGACGCCGCCTGCCGCTGCCGCACCGCCCTCCGAGAAAGGCTGCGAATAGATCGCGCCGTCCTCGACGATACGCTTGTAGTGGACTGCACGCCGCTGCTCGTGCTCGGCACGGGTCTCTGCATCCATGTCGAGATCGTCGGCGAGCGGGCCCGACCACAGCGTCGAACAGACATGCATGTTCCAGGTGAGCGCAGTCGCGCCGCAATAGCGGCCGATTTCGGCTGCCGCCAGTGCGTAGGTTTGATAATTCGCGCCGAGTCCGCCATGCTTCTTGGGCACGGCAATACCAAGCAGGCCGACGCGATGCAGGTCGCGATAATTCTCGGACGGGAAGATCGCCTCGCGATCGTAGGTCGCGGCGCGGCCGGCGAATACGCTCTGGCCGATCTCGCGCGCCCGCGCGATGATGCCGGCCTGCTCGTCGCTCAGTCGGAATGCAACGGGATCGAAGATCGGCGCATCCAGCGCAACCTTGTCGGTCGCGCCGATGGTCTTGCTGACTTGCATGGTCATCGCGCAGTCATCCTACGTGTTGGTCGCGACGGAATTCAGGAACCGGCCGAGCGCCTCGTTAAAGGCATCGGGACGCTCCAGGTTGGCGAGATGGCCGACACCGGCCAACTCGACATACTCGGCAGATGGAATGTAGGTCGCCGTCTTCGCCATCATCGGCGCTGGCGCGTTGTTGTCCTTGGAGCCGGACAGCAGCAGCGTCGGTATGGAAATATCCTTGAGGGTGCTGCGTTGGTCGAAGCCGATCAAGGCCAGCATCATGGCGCGATAGCTCGCCTCGGGCACACTTGCCATGCACTCGCGTGCAAGCTCCATTCCCCTGGGATCAGGATCGTCGCCCACCAGTTCCTTCACCAGAGAGGGCGCCAGCGACTTCATCGTTTCGCCGCGATCGAGCGGCCCGAGCCGTGCGGCGATAAACGATTTCTGCCAATCGCCGTCGGCCTTGCCGAACGCCGGGCTGGTCTGCGCCAGCACGATCGCGCGCGCCAGTTTTGGGGAGTGCACCAGCCATTTCTGGACGATCATGCCGCCGATGGAATGGCCGACCAGAATCGGCCTGCTCGCACCAAGCTGCTCGATGAATCGCTGAAGCGCATCCGCCAGGGCAGCGATGCTGACGCTGGCGAGCGGCGCCGATCCGCCATAGCCGGGCATGTCCCATGCAATCGCGTGGAAGCGGTCGCCGAATGTCGCAAGCTGCTGCAGCCAGGCCCGTGCCGCACCGCCGATGCCATGCAGGAAAATCAGAGGTGTCCCGCCCGGATCGCCCGCTGCTTCATAGGCGAAGCGGCCGTCCTTTGTTATCATTGGCGCAGGCTGCGACACGCGACATCCTTTTGCTTGGCCCTTCGATGCTAACAGGCCTGTGAGGGATGGGAAGAGATAATTTTATACTTAAAGCAATTTTCGGGCCGGTCTTCGGCGTGCCGCCTTTCGCGGGGTCGCGTCGAGCTTTGTTTGCAAAAGTTTGAAGGTTAAAATATATCGAGAGGGCGATCAGCAGAATGCAAGGAAGCCAGCATGTCCGGATTACCGCATTCGCCGCACGCGCTGGTGACCGGTGGCGGTCGCGGCATCGGTCGCGCCATCGCAGCAGCGCTCGTCGAGGCCGGTGCCACGGTGACCGTCCTTGGGCGGAACGCTGCGATGCTTGAACAGGCCGTCAGCGCAGGCGCCGCGCATTTTGCGGCCGTCGCCGACGTATCGGACGAAACCTCATTGAAAGCCGCCATCGCTCAAGCAAGTGCGCGGCAGCCGATCGATATCCTGATCGCCAACGCGGGAAGCGCCGAGTCCGCGCCGTTCTCCAAATCCGACAGTGCCCTGTTCGCGCGCATGATGGATGTCAATTTCATGGGCGTGGTCCATGCTGTCAGCGCTGTGCTGCCCGGGATGAAGGATCGTCCCTATGGCCGTATCGTCGCGATCGCGTCGACAGCGGGGCTCAAGGGATATGCCTATGTCAGCGCCTACACCGCGGCCAAGCATGCTGTGGTCGGTCTCGTGCGTTCCCTTGCCATTGAAATGGCTGGCAGCAACGTGACCGTCAACGCGGTGTGCCCCGGTTTCACCGACACGGATCTGGTCGCCGGCAGCATCGAGAGCATCATGAAAAAGACGGGCCGTAGCCGCGAGCAGGCCGTTGCCGAGCTCGCGAAGCATAATCCGCAGGGGCGGTTGATCTCTCCTCAGCAGGTCGCGGATGCCGTGGTGTGGCTGTGCGGCGAGGGCGCCGGCGCAATCACCGGGCAGGCGATCGCTGTTGCCGGTGGTGAGATTTAGCGCGCATGGCACCGGCACGGAACAAGAAAGCCAAGGAGATCGTATGAGCAGACCAGCCAATCCCGTGACCTTACCGCTTGCGGACTATTCGCCGCAGCACTTCCTGCTGGCCGTGGTCGATGGTGTTGCAACCGTGACGCTCAATCGTCCGGAACGGAAGAATCCGCTGACCTTCGAGAGCTATCGCGAACTCACTGATTTCTTTCGCGCCTGCGCGTTCGACGATGCGGTCAAGTCCATCGTCGTGACCGGCGCTGGTGCCAATTTCTCGTCCGGCGGCGATGTGTTCGAGATCATCGGTCCGCTCGTGAAGATGGACACCAAGGGGCTGACGGCGTTTACGCGGATGACCGGCGACCTCGTCAAGGCGATGCGGGCCTGCCCGCAGCCGATCGTTGCCGCGGTTGAAGGCATCTGCGCCGGGGCGGGCGCGATCATTGCCATGGCGTCGGACATGCGGCTTGCGGCGAGCGGGACCAAGGTCGCATTCCTCTTCAACAAGGTCGGCCTTGCCGGTTGTGACATGGGCGCCTGCGCGATCCTGCCGCGGATCGTCGGACAGTCCCGCGCTTCCGAGTTGCTCTACACTGGCCGGTTCATGACCGCGGAGGAGGGCGAGCGCTGGGGCTTCTTCAGCCGCCTCGTCACCCCGGAGCAGGTGTTGCCCCAGGCGCAGCTACTGGCCAAGCAGATTGCTGAGGGACCGACCTTCGCCAACACCATGACCAAACGGATGCTGGCCATGGAATGGGCGATGTCGGTGGAGGAGGCGATCGAGGCGGAAGCCGTTGCTCAGGCGCTGTGCATGACGACGGCCGATTTTGAACGGGCCTTCGAGGCCTTTGCCAACAAGGTCAAGCCGGTCTTCAGGGGCGATTAAACGGGGGCTTTGCCGGCAGCCTGCCGCAATGGGGACTTGCGCGAGATTATTTTAGGCTTAAAATAGTTTGGCCGGGTTGAATTGGCGAGGCTCCCATGAAAGTCGCGATCATCGGTGGCGGACCTGCGGGTCTCTACGCTGCAATCCTGCTGAAGAAGCAGCGGCCGAGCGCTGAGATCGCGGTGTACGAGCGCAACCGCGCCGACGACACCTTCGGCTTCGGCGTGGTGTTCTCGGACGCCACCCTCGATAATTTCGAGAAGCACGACCTTCCGAGCTATCGCCGCATCACCCAGGAATTCGCCTACTGGGATGACATCGCCGTGCACTTCCGCGGAACGGTCCATCGGGTCGGCGGCAACGGCTTTTGTGGCTGCTCGCGGCAGAAGCTGCTCCTGATCCTCCAGGCGCGCGCGCGCGAACTGGGGGTCGTCCTGAATTTCGAAGCGGACGTCGAGGACGAATCCCGCTTCGCCGACGCCGATCTGATCCTGGTCGCGGACGGCATCAACAGCCGTTTTCGCGACAAATACGTCGATCATTTCGCGCCGGAAGTCGATCTCCGTGCCAACAAATTCGCCTGGATGGGCTCGACCAGGCCGCTGGATGCCTTCACCTTCATCTTCCAGGAGACGGAGTGGGGGCCGTTCATCGCCCATGCCTATCAATATGAAGCCGGACATTCGACCTGGATTTTCGAGACCGATCCGGAGACGTTCGAACGCGCGGGGCTGACAGGGCTGAACGAGACCCAGTCGGCTACGCGAATGGCCGAGATCTTCGGCTGGTTCCTCGATGGGCACCAATTGCTCACCAACCGCTCGACGTGGCGCAACTTCCCAATGATCCGCAGCAAGCGCTGGGTCAAGGACAACATGGTTCTGCTGGGCGACGCCAAGGCGAGCGCGCATTTCTCGATCGGCTCGGGCACCAAGCTCGCGATGGAAGACGCGATCGCGCTGGCTGACGCAATGGAGAAGGCGCCCAGCATCAAGGCGGCGCTGGACGTCTATGAGCACGGACGGCGTGAGGAGGTCGAGAAGACGCAGCACGCCGCTGACGTCTCGCTGGTCTGGTTCGAGCATGTCGACCGATTCTGGGATTTCGATCCCGTGCAGTTCGCCTTTGGCGTGATGACGCGCTCGAAGGCGATCACCTATGACAATCTGAAGCTTCGCGCCCCTGACTTCGTGGCGGAGGTCGAGAGATCGTTTGCCAGGCGTGTTCGTGATAGCGGTTTCGAAGTGGACACCGAGAAGCCGATGGTGCCGCTGTTCCAGCCCTTCCGGCTGCGCGAGATGGAGATCGCCAATCGCGCCGTGGTGTCGCCGATGTGCATGTATTCGGCGAAGGAGGGCGTGCCGACGGATTTCCACCTGGTGCATTATGGATCGCGCGCGATAGGCGGCGCCGGCCTGATCTTCACGGAGATGACCTGCGTTGCCCGCGACGCCCGCATCACGCCCGGCTGCACAGGACTGTGGAATGACGAGCAGGAGGCGTCCTGGCAACGCATCGTTGATTTCGTCCACGGCAATTCAGCCGCAAAAATCTGCCTGCAACTGGGGCACGCCGGGCGCAAGGGTGCGACCAAGCTGATGTGGGACGGCATGGACCGTCCGCTCGAGGAGGGCGGCTGGGAGGTGTTTTCGGCGTCGCCGCTGCCCTATTTCCCCGACAGCCAGGTTCCGCGCGAGCTTAATCGGGCCGGCATGAACGCAGTGAGGGACGCTTTCGTCGCGGCGGCCGAGCGCGGCGAACGCTGCGGCTTCGACATGCTCGAACTGCACTGTGCCCACGGCTATCTGCTTGCGAGCTTCATCTCGCCGCTGACGAACACCCGCACGGATGAGTATGGCGGCTCGCTGGCCAATCGTTTGCGTTTCCCGCTCGAGATCTTCGAGGCGCTGCGGGCCGCGTGGCCGTCGCACAAGCCGATGTCGGTGCGCATTTCCGCGACCGACTGGGCCGAGGGTGGCATCGGCGGCGACGATGCGGTGGCGATCGCGCGCACTTTTGCCGAGGCCGGCGTCGATCTCGTCGACGTCTCAACCGGGCAGACCGTGCGCGATGCGCAGCCGATCTATGGGCGCATGTTCCAGACGCCGTTCTCCGACCAGGTCCGCAACGAGGCGCGCGTCGCCACGATGTGCGTCGGCAACATCACGACGGCGGACCAGGCCAACACCATCCTGGCTGCCGGCCGGGCTGACCTCGTCGCGCTCGGGCGGCCGCATCTGGTCGATCCCTCCTTCACCATGCGGGCGGCGGCCTGGTACGGGGCGGACGACGCGTTCTGCCCGCCGCAATATCTTCCCGGAAAAGATCAGATTTTCCGCAACAGCGTGCGCGACCGGCAGGATCTCGAGGAGCTGAGAATTAAGGCTAAGCCCAAGACCCGGGCCGAGCTCAAGGCGGAGGCGACAAAGCCGCTTGCGGCCGAGTGACCGCCCGTGCGACTTTGGCCGCATTGCCTGGTGTGTACCGAGTGGAGTGAGGGCGATGAAGGCGATTATCGTCGGTGGCGGTATCGGTGGTCTCACCACCGCATTGATGCTGCGCTCGCGGGGCCTCGCTTGCGAGATCTTCGAGCAGTCCGACACCATCCGCGAGCTTGGCGTCGGCATCAACACGCTGCCCCATGCCATGCGCGAGCTGGCAGGCCTCGGTCTGCTCCAACAGCTTGACGATGTCGCGATCCGCACCGACCAGCTCTATTACCTCAACCGTCACGGCCAGGAAGTCTGGCGCGAGGCCCGCGGCATCGACGCCGGCCACGATGTGCCGCAATTCTCGATCCACCGCGGCCGCCTTCAAGGCGTCATCCATCGCGCCGTCGAGGAGCGGCTCGGCCCGGAGGCCATCCACACCGGCTGCCGCCTCGGCGCCTTCACGCAGGACGAGGGCGGCGTCACCGCGTACTTCTTCGACCGCTCAGGCGCGCACATCCATACCGCGCGCGGCGACATCCTGATTGGTGCCGACGGCATCCATTCGCGGGTCCGTGACACGCTGTTTCCGAGCGAGGGTCCGCCGTGCTGGAACGGCCTGATGCTGTGGCGCGGTGCGCGGGATTGGCCGCTATTCCTCACCGGCAAGTCGATGATTGTGGCCGGCGGGCTCAACGCCAAGGTGGTGATCTATCCCATCGCGGAGGGATCGAGCCCGGCGAGCCGTCTCACCAACTGGGCGGTGCTGGTGAAGGTCGGCGAGGGCAATGCCCCGCCGCCACGCAAGGAAGACTGGTCCCGGCCGGGCCGTCGCGAGGAGCTGATGCCTCACGTGGCGCGCTTCTCGGTACCTTACGTCGACGTGAAGAGCCTGATCTCGGCCACGCCCGAGTTCTACGAATATCCGACCTGCGACCGCGATCCGTTGCCTTATTGGTCGTCGGGCAGAGTCACGCTGCTCGGCGATGCCGCGCATCCGATGTATCCGGTTGGCTCCAATGGTGCCTCGCAGGCCATCCTCGATGCGCGCTGCCTCGCCGACGCGCTGGTGCGCGCCGAGCATCCGCGCCAGGCGCTGCTTGAATACGAGAAGAAGCGCCTGCCCATGACCGCGGACATTGTCCGCTCCAACCGGCGCGGCGGCCCCGAGGGCGTCATCGACGCCGTCGAGCAGCTCGCGCCTGATGGTTTCGACAATGTCGACAACGTGCTGAGCTATTCTCAGCGTGAGGCGATCGTGCGCGGCTATGCCACCAAGGCCGGCTTCGCCGCAGTGCCGGGACTTGCGGCGGTGAGGGCTTGACTTGCGCTGCTAGCCGCCGGGAGGCGGCGGCAGGAAGTGGATGTTGAACTCGGCGGCCATCGCCACCACGTCCTCGGGCTTCTGTTCTTTCATGTTGTGAAGGCCCCAGAACAGGTCGAACAGCTTCCGGGTCGGTGACACCCAGAACAACACCTTCGCGGTCTGCTCCGATTTGTTGAAAATGCCGTGCGGCACGCCCATGCCGAGCCGGATCAGGTCGCCCGCGGTCGCCTGCGACTCGGAATTGCCGAGCATGAAATCGAGCTTGCCCTCCAGCATGTAGAGATACTCATCCTGGTCGGGATGAATGTGCGGCGGTACGAACGTGCCCGGCGGCAGCGTCGCATGCCAGGAGAAGCTGTGCTCCGTGTTGCTCTTCGGCACATAGGTCTGGCCGAGGATGTTCCAGGAGATGCCCTGGATCCCCTCATTGGCCCGCGTGATGCCGGTGATTTCGCTCTTCATTGTGATCCTCCCTCGACGCGACGTGCGGCTTAGTTCGCCGCCTTGCAGTCCTTGGCGTAGCGGTCGCCGTAATTCTCAAAGACTTTCTGGACGATCTCGGTCTGGAACTTGCCGTCCGCGCGCTTGGCGACCTTGGTCAGGTAGAAATCCTGGATCGGATAACCATTGGTGTTGAACTTGAAGGCGCCGCGCAGCGAGGTGAAGTCGGCCTTTTTCAGAGCGGCCGCGACCGCGTCCTTGTTGGAGAGATCGCCCTTCACGGCCTTGACGGCGCTGTCGATCAGCATCGCGGCATCATACGCCTGGAAGGCGTAGGTACCGGGCACGCCGTTATAGGCGGCCTCATAGGCGGCGACGAACTTCTTGTTCTGGGGATTGTCGAGATTGGGCGCCCAGTTCGCGCCGCCGAACATGCCGACCGCCGCGTCCTGCTGCGCCGGCAACGTCGATTCATCAACCGTGAAAGCCGAGAGCACCGGAATGCTGTCGGCAAGGCCAGCCTGCTTGTATTGCTTGACGAGATTGACCCCAAGGCCGCCGGGCATGAAAGTGAAGAGCGCATCCGGCTTCTGCGATGAAATCTTGGAAAGCTCCGGTTGGAAGTCCAGCGTGTTCAGCGGCATGTAGGATTCTTCGACGATCTCGCCCTTGTAGTCGAGCTTGAAGCCCGCCACCGAGTCCTTGCCGGCCTGATAATTCGGCACCATCAGATACATGCGCTTGTAGCCGCGATCCTGCGCGACCTTGCCGAGGATTTCGTGCACCTGATCGTTCTGATACGAGGTCACATAGAAGAACGGGTTGCAGTCCTTGCCGGCAAACGTCGATGGGCCGGCATTGGGGCTGATCAGGAAGGTTTTCGATTCCGTGACCGGCCGATGGATCGCCTGGAGGATGTTGGAGAAGATCGGGCCGACCACGAAGTCGACCTTGTCGCGCTCCAGAAGGCCCCTGACCTTGGTGACCGCTGCGTCCGGCTTCAACTCGTCGTCGACCACGACGACCTCGACATCGCGGCCGCCCATCTTGCCGCCGAGATCCTTCATCCCGAGCGCAAAGCCGTCGCGAACCTGTTGGCCGAGCGCGGCGGCGGGTCCCGAGAGGGTCACGATCACACCCAGCTTGATTTTCTCCTGGGCGAGGGAAGGGCTCACCGCGGTGCCGAGCAGCAAGGCGGCTGCGGCCAATGTCATTTGCGTCTTCATGATCTGTCCCCCGTGACAACAGGACTTGCGCTGCAAGCCGCTACTCCAATCCAAGTTTATGCCGATGATTGCTGCCGCGGCAAGCGAGCTCAAAGCGTCGTCATCTGCGAGCAGCGGTGCATGCAAGCGGCGCGCCAATTATTTGAAGCCTAAAGAAATCGGCATGCGGTCGATTGTTGCGGCTTTACGCTTGCAGCCGGCTCGGATTTACTTGAAGCTCAAAACGTTGGGAATCCGTGCCGGCGCCCATGCCGGCCGTGAGTGGCTACATCGAGATGCTCGATTCCGAGACCAAGGCCGTCGAAACTCCGGAGGACCACGCCGAAGAGCTTCGGCTGTGGCTGCGCCTCTTGACCTGCACGACCCTGATCGAGGGCGAGGTCCGTGGCCGGTTGCGGCAGCGCTTCGACGTCACATTGCCCCGTTTCGACCTGATGGCGCAGCTCGACAAGGCACCCGACGGCATGACGCTGTCCGACGTCTCCAAGCGCATGATGGTGTCGAACGGCAACGTCACCGGCCTTGTCGAGCGCCTCGTGGAATCCGGTCATCTCGACCGCCGCACGTCGGAGACGGACCGCCGCGTCCAGGTGATCCGGTTGACCAAACTCGGTCGCGCCGAGTTTCGCAGAATGGCCGCGGAACACGAGACCTGGATCGCCGATCTCTTCGCCGACCTGACGCCGAAGGATGTGCGCGAATTGATGCGGCTGCTCGCCAAGACCAAGGCATCGGCGCAGAAATCGGCTGCTCGCCGCCGGGCCTAGGTCCGCGGCCGAGGCACCCACCAATCCCGTTTGCCGCCGGAAAAAGCATGGGATGCCCAAAATCCGCTATTGCGCGAAATTGCTTTAAGCCTAAAATGTTTTCGAGTGAGTGCTGCCGGGTGCTTTCCTGCTGAAAGGAGCGTGCGATGGCCAACGCTGCCAAGGTTCAAGTCTCGGGCTCGCGTGACGACAACGCCGCGACAGCCCATGTCGATACGTTCGCGCGGCAGCATCTTCCGCCAGCCGAGCTTTGGCCGGAATTCGTCTTCACGCGACCGGAACTGCAATATCCGCCGCGCCTCAACTGCGTCAGCTATTTCCTCGACCGCTGGGTCGAGCAGGGACATGGCGACGCTCCTTGCGTGATCAGCCCCGCCGTCAGCTACACCTATCGTGAGCTGCAAACGGTCGTGAACCGCATCGCCAATGTGCTGGTGGGCAAGCTTGGTCTCGTCACCGGCGGGCGCGTGCTGCTACGTTCGGCCAACAATCCGATGATGGTCGCGACCTATCTGGCGGTGATCAAGGCCGGCGGCATCGTCGTGGCGACGATGCCGCTCTTGCGCGCGAAGGAGCTGTCCTATCCGATCCAGAAGGCCGAGATCACACTCGCGCTCTGCGACGGCAAGCTCGCCGACGAAATGGAGAAGGCGAAAGCCGCAGCCCCCGGCCTCAAGCGCGTGGTCTATTGGGGCAACGGCGGCAGCGACTCGCTCGAGGCGCTGATGGAGGATGCAAGTCCGGAGTTCAGGGCTGTCGATACCGCCTCCGACGACGTCTGCCTGATCGCCTTCACGTCGGGCACGACCGGCGATCCCAAGGGCACCATGCATTTCCACCGTGACATGCTGGCGGTCTGCGATGGCTATGCGCGCAACATCTTGCGCGCTGAGCAGAAGGACCGCTTCGTCGGCTCGGCACCGCTCGCCTTCACGTTCGGATTCGGCGGCGTGCTGTTTCCGATGCACATCGGCGCCTCCTTCGTCGTTCTGGAGAAGACGGCGCCCGACGACATTCTGAATGCGATCGAACGGTACAAGACCACAGTCTGTTTCACCGCGCCGACCGCGTACCGGGCGATGATTGGCAAGCTCTCGGGCCGCGATATTTCCTCGCTTCGCAAATGCGTGTCCGCCGGCGAGACGCTGCCCAAGCCGACATTCGATGCCTGGCTGAAGGCGACCGGCATCAAGCTGATGGACGGCATCGGCTCGACCGAGCTGCTGCATATCTTCATCAGCGCGACCGAGGACGAGATCCGCCCGGGTGCGACGGGCAAGCCGGTGCCGGGATATGAGGCGAAGATTGTCGACGAGTCCGGCAATGACGTTCCGCCGGGCACGATGGGACGGCTCGCGGTACGCGGGCCGACCGGATGCCGCTATCTCGCCGACGAGCGGCAGCGCAAATACGTCCAGAACGGCTGGAACATCACCGGCGACACCTATCTGATGGATAGCGACGGCTATTTCTGGTACCAGTCGCGCTCGGACGACATGATCGTGTCGGCCGGCTACAACATCGCAGGCACGGACGTCGAGGCGGCGCTGCTCACGCATCCCGCCGTCGTCGAGTGCGGGGTCGTCGGCGCGCCGGACGAGGCGCGCGGCATGATCGTGAAGGCCTACGTCGTTGCCGCGCCGGGCGTAACGCCGAACGCGGAACTCGTGGCTGCGTTGCAGGAGCATGTCAAACGCGAGATCGCACCATACAAATATCCGCGCGCGATCGAGTTCGTGACGCAACTACCGAAGACCGAGACCGGCAAACTAAAGCGCTTTGCCCTGCGGCAACTGGCGCAGACCGCGGTGACGTCCTCCGGCGTCGCGGCGGAATGAGAGAAGGATAGAGAATTGTCAGTGACGACGCCGAAAGGCCCGCATCTCGCGGTGCTGCCGACAGCAGCCCAGGACGAAACCCGCTCCAGGGCGCAGGTGCTGCAGCCGTCCGGTTGGCCGGTGCCGAAAGGCTATGCCAATGGCATGGCGGCCGAGGGACGCATCGTCGTCACCGGCGGCGTCATCGGCTGGGATGCCGAGGAGCGTCTCGCGGACGGTTTTGTCGCGCAAGTGCGCCAGACCCTGAGCAACATCGCTGCGATCCTCGCGGAGGCCGGTGCGCAGCCCGAGCATCTGGTGCGCCTGACCTGGTACGTCGTCGACATGGAGGAGTACCTGACGAACCTGAAAGAGCTCGGCAAGGCCTACCGCGCCATTTTCGGCGCGCACTACCCGGCGATGGCGCTGGTTCAGGTCGTCCGCCTCGTCGAGAAGGCGGCGCGCGTCGAAATCGAAGCCACCGCCGTCATTCCGCGCTGAACTGCGATCGGCGCGCGCTCAGCTTGCTTTGGCGAGGTCATCGTCCTCGGGCGAGTTCAGATATATTCCTGACATGGTGTCGACCCAGCAGAGATGGTCATGCACCTTCTTCACGCCGGTGACGTTTTCCGCTGCGACGACCGCGGCCTGTCGCACGCGCTCCTCGGTGATGACGCCGCTGAGATGAACGATGCCGTCGCGGACGATGACGTTCAGCCCGAACGGGCACCAGTCATTCTTTTCCATGGTATCGATGATGCGGCTGCGAATGTGATCGTCGTCCGCGGTCGGGTCGGGTACGTCTCGGGCGAGGTCCGCCACCGCCTGGAGCAGGTTCGCCCGCGACACGATGCCGACGATCTTGTCGCCGCGGATCACCGGCAGACGCTTCACATCGTTCCGTTCCATGAGGTCGACGATCTCGGCAAGTGCCGTATCCTCGGTGATGGTCACCGGTGAAGAGGTCATCACCTCCGAGACCTTGCGGCCGTGCTCGTGGACGAAGTCGCTGGCCGATTTGCCGGATCCGAGAATGAACCGCAGCCAGCGCCCGCGCTTGCGTCCCGTGCCGATTTCGCTGCGGCGGATGAAGTCGCCTTCCGAGACCACGCCGACCAGCTTGCCGGCATTGTCCACGACCGTGAGACCGCTGACATGCCGCTTCAGCATGATGTTTGCCGCCTCGACGATGCTGGTGTCCGGGGTAACCGAGATGACCGACCGGGTCATGATCTGATGGGCACGCATGGCAGTCTCCGCTGGCTTGTCGATGTCGATGCGCAAAACCTAGCTCCGGCGTGGTGCTGCGGCTTGATGCAGGTCAAGGGGTGAAGCGGGGCTCTTCCCGATGCCCGGACTTGATGCAGCTCAACGCGCATCCGAAGCCTCGCCATATCCTGCTGCCACGTAGCCAAGAAGCTGGCAGGAACATTCAGCCATGAGCGTCGTGCAGATATTTCCACGGGCCGAAGAGCCATCCGCGCAGGCTCTCTCCGTTAGCCCTGTCGTTGAGCCCGAAGCCTCTACGACGGGCCCCGAAACGCCGGCTGGAATGCCCGTCGCCGCCGATCCCCCGCTTCTGTCGGAGCCATACCCTCTCGACCGCGCGTTTCATGCGATGCTGGTGCGGTTGACGGGCGGGATTTCGCCGCTGGCCTTGTCGCTCGCCTGGCTCGATTGGAGCTCTCATCTGGCTGCGGCGCCACAGCGTCAGGTGGAGATGTCGCGCAACGTGCTTCGCGACATGGGCCAGTTCCTGGAAGCCGCCGCGCATGCGACGTCGCAAAAGCCGTGGTCCGTGATTGCGCCGCAGGGGCGGGACCGTCGCTTCAGGGGGCCGCAGTGGGAAGCCGCACCGTTCAATCTGCTTGCGCAGGCGTTCCTGCTCGGAGAGCGCTGGTGGCACGATGCCACGACCGGCGTACGCGGCGTGTCGCACGCAAATGAAGCCGTCGTCGAATTCTCGATGCGTCAGATGCTCGACATGCTGGCGCCGTCGAATTTCGCGGCGACCAATCCGCAAGTGCTGGAGAAGGCGTTCCGGAGCGGCGGGGAGAATTTCGTATTCGGCTGGCAGAATTGGTGCAGCGACCTGATGCGCCTTCTCTCCGCCGCAACGTCCGCGGGTGACGAACAGTTCATCGTCGGGAAGACAGTCGCGGCTTCGCCGGGCAAGGTCGTTTATCGCAATGCGTTGATCGAGCTGATCCAGTACCATCCGACGACTGCGCAAGTGCGCCCCGAGCCAATCCTGATCGTGCCGGCCTGGATCATGAAGTACTACATCCTCGATCTATCGCCGCAGAATTCTCTTGTGAGGTATCTGACCGGCCAGGGCTTCACCGTGTTCGCGATTTCCTGGCGAAATCCGGATGCCAAAGACCGGGATGTTGCCTTCGACGACTATCGCAAGCTGGGTGTCATGGCGGCGTTGGACACGATCGGCCGGATCGTGCCGGGCCGGAAGACCCATGCGCTCGGCTACTGCCTGGGCGGCACATTGCTGTCGATCGCTGCGGCTGCGATGGCACGCGATGGCGACAAGCGACTGTGCACGACCACCCTGCTTGCGGCACAGACGGATTTCACTGAGGCCGGCGAGCTGACGCTCTTCGTCAACGAGAGCCAGGTCGCCTTTCTCGAGGACGTGATGTGGCAGCGGGGCTATCTGGACACGACGCAGATGGCCGGCGCGTTCCAGCTGTTGCGCTCCAATGAACTGATCTGGTCGCGGCTGTCGCACGACTATCTGATGGGCGAGGGCGCGCCACCGAGCGACCTGATGGCCTGGAACGCCGACGCCACGCGGCTGCCCTATCGTATGCACTCGGAGTATCTGCGAAAGCTATTCCTGGGCAACGATCTCGCCGAGGGCCGCTATCGTGTCGAGGACAAGAGTGTGTCGCTTTCCGACATCCATGCGCCGATGTTCGTGGTCGGCACGCTCGCCGATCACGTCGCGCCGTGGCGATCCGTCTACAAGATCCACTACCAGGTCGATGCCGACGTGACCTTTGTGTTGACCAGCGGCGGCCACAATGCGGGCGTCGTCGCGCCGCCGGACGAGCCCGGCCACAGCTATCAAGTGCTGATCAAGGCCGCCGATGCGCGCTATGTCGGCCCGGACGAATGGCTGAAGCTGGCACCGCAAGTCGAGGGATCGTGGTGGCCGGAATGGGCCGAGTGGCTGGCCGCACACTCCGGGGCGCCCTGCGATCCGCCGCAGACCGGAGGCGGAGAACTTGACGGTCTGCCCGACGCGCCGGGAGACTATGTCCACACCTAATCCTCAGGCTCCGCATTCGGCGCAAGGTCGGCGGAGCGGAACGGCTTGGCCTTGTCCAGTTTCCGGTAGGCGTCTGAGGCGGTCCGCAACAGTTTCTTTTCGCGCTTGCGGTTGAGGAAGCGAATGCCCGCCTCGGGGACGGCCTCGTTCAATGACGCCGCCAAGGTTTGCCCTCGCGCGTCGTCGTTCAATCGCCCGAGCGACTTTTGCGCCTTGCGCAATTGCTTGAGGATCGACTTCTGCTTGGTTAGCGATTCGTCGGCAAACAGGTCGTCCAGGGACTCGATCGAATAGGTCAGCCGCTTGTTGAGCAGCCGCAGCTTGTGCCGTTTCTCGACATCGAGCTTGCGGAGCTTGCGTGCTTTCTTGAGCAGCGCCTTTTCCCATTCCGTGAGTTTCGCTGTAGCGTGGTCGGCGAGCGCGCAGCGGCGCAGCCTGATGGCCTCCTTGCTGCGCCGGGTCGACCAGGGGCCGCTCTCGATCCAGGCTGACGTCTGCTCGACGAGCCGGCGATACCGCGCGGATTGCAGCGCGCGCGCCAGCAGGCGGTGACTCTCGGCGCGCTTCTCATCCCAATGCTGGAGCTCGGCAATCACGATCAAGTCGCCGCCACTTTCGGCGATGACTCGCTCGATCGCCACGTCGAGATCCCGCACCATGCCGAGCTGGCTGTTCAGCCATTTCAGTTCGGTCCAGACCTCGGGCCGTGCGGCGTCATCGACCATCGGCGAGAAGAAGCGGATGGCGGTGCGCAGATGCGTCAGTGCAATCCGGATCTGGTGCAGTGCCTCCGGATCGCCGCGGCAGGTGCCGTCATGCTGGGCGAGAACGGCGGCGAGGTGACGGCGGGCGATGATCCGGAACGCCGTATCGCAGACCATGCCGGGGCTGAGGCGGCCGGGCAGGACATTGTGCCTCGCCGCAGGCTTGACGCGCGCGGCCGTCGAATTCGTGCTGGGTCGCGCCATTTGCAGACTGCCTTACTTGCTCTCGGCGATCGCGTCCCGGCAGTTCTGGAGCGTCTGCTCTTGCGTCCCGGATGCATCGATGGTCGCCCAACCGACATGGCCGATATTATAGTGCTCTTGCAGCACGGCAACCTCTTGCGTGGCGTCGGATGCGTCGCCCCGGCGGGCTCCGATCCGCGCCTGCCGCGTCCCGAGGTCTGCACCCAGAAATAGGCCGCTCAGCGGCAAATTACGCTCGCGCGCCAGTGTGGCCACCGCGTCTCGTTCGTCCTCACGGGCGAACACGCCGTCGATGATCGCTGAATGGCCTTGCGCCAGCACCCGCCCGGCGTGCTGAGCCAATATCTCGTAAACGCGGGCCGTGACCTCCGGTGTGTATGCGGATGCCGGCAGGCGGTCCGTGTCCTCGACCCCGAGCATTTGCTTGCGGACGAGGTCGCTGCGCAGCACGACGGCGCCCGGCTGCGGCGAAACGTCCGGCGCGAGCCTGCGTGCCAAGATCGTCTTTCCGGTGCCTGACAGTCCGCCGACTGCAATCAGCCGGGGAGCCGGCGGCTGGATCAGCGCGCGAGCGAGGCCAAAATAGCGCCGTGCACCGTCGAGAATGCTGGGATCATCGGAATGCGGCGGCTTCAGCCGTGCCAGCGCGACCTGGGCGCGGATCGCCGCCCGGATGGACATGAACAGTGGCAGTGCGGAGAGCGCGTCGAGATTCTCGACTGGAGTCGCGGCGAGATAGCGGTTCAGCACGATGTTGGCTGCGCCTGCCTGATCGTGGTGCAACAGATCCATCACTCCGAATGCGAGATCGTAGAGCACGTCGGTGGTTGCCATCTGGGCGTCGAATTCGATGGCGTCGAATAGCACCGGCCGCTCGTCGATCGACACGATGTTCGCAAGATGCAGGTCGCCATGGCAGCGGCGCACGAAGCCTTGACGGCCGCGCTCTTCGAGCAAAGGCCGGAGGCAGAGGAACATTGCTTGCGAGTCTCTGCCGAGTTCTGCGATCTCTTCGCCTTCGAAATGGCCGCCGGTCCGCAGGCCATCGCTGTTGCCATCGATCAGCCCGGGGACGGCGGAAACCCATGCGTTGCCGTCGGCGCGAACAGCCTGCGCATGCGAAGCCGCGATCGCGTCGGCGATAGCCGAGGCAAAAGTGTCATCCAGCGCTCCGGCGTTGGCCAGATGATCCAGCGTCCGGCTTTCGTCGAAGCGCGACATCTCGACCGCATACTCGATCGGCCGGCCGCTTCCGTCGACCTTCACCGATCCATCGGGCTGTTCCGTGATCGCCACGACGCGGTGATAGATCTGCGGCGCCAGCGGCCGGTTGATCCTGATCTCCTCCTCGCACGCCGCCTTGCGCTTCTCGAGCGTCGAATAGTCGAGGAACGGAAATTTCACGGCGCGCTTGATTTTCAGAGCGCGTCGGCTTTCGAGGAAGACCGAAGCTGCGTGCGTATCGATCCGCCTCACGTTTGGATGATCCGCGGAATTGGTGAGCGCCGCAAAGATCCGGTCCTGAGTCGCAGAATCGTCTGTCATTCCAGCTGGTACGTCCAGATACGTCGGAAGGCGGCTCGCCCCGCGATCAGGTTAATCCATAGAAGCAGATCGCGGCCAGTCCTTGACTTCGGTCAACGCCTGTCTTCCTCCAACCGGTCGAAGTTCCCGGGCTTGACGAGGATCAAGCGTCCCGACCAAAGCCAGCCTATTCTGATGCCTGAGGAGAATCCCGATGCCGATCAAGGACGTCTTTCTGCCGCTCGTCGGCCAGCCACGCGGCCCGGCCCTTGCTGCGATCGAGAAATGCGTGGCCGTTGCCGCCGACCTCGGCGCCAGGATCACCGCGCTGGCACTCGAAGAGGATGTTTTCGTGCGGCCGAAGGTGCTGCTCCCCGATGCGGCCGAGGCAAACGGGGCGCTTGGGGCGGGCGACAGTCAGCATCTCCTGGATGCGTTCACCCGCGCAACTTCCCGCACCGGCATTCGCGCTCAAAGCCGGTCGGCCAAGGTGCCGCCAGACCAGATCGCGTCAGTCCTGGCCGAGCACGGACGCTTCAGCGATCTCACGCTGCTCCCCATGAAGCCGCACGACAGCCGAACCGAGCACATCATCGAGACGCTCCTGTTCGAATCCGGACGGCCCGTGCTGCTCTGCCCGGAGCAGCATGTGGACGAACTGCGACCGGAATTCGAGAACGTCATGATCGCCTGGGATCACTCCGCGCGTGCGGCGCGGGCGGTCGGCGATGCGCTGCCTATCCTTCAGGCAGCAGCCCTGGTCCGCGTGGTGACCGTGGCGGACGACAAGTCCGAGGCGATCGTGCAATCCGGGACGGCTCTCGTCGATCATTTGAGGGAACACGGGGTCTACGCCTCGTTTGAAACCACGAACGGCAGCGGCAGCTCGATTGGTAAGGTGCTCGGAAGCTGGGCGAATTCCCATGCCATCGACGCGATCGTGATGGGCGCCTACCATCATTCGCGCCTGAACGAGATCGTTTGGGGCGGTGTGACAAAGACCGTCATTGGCGAGCCACCGTGCTGGGTTATGCTCTCGTACTAGGCGAGTGGCCAGTTTATCGGCCTGATCGTCAACCATCGGAACCGCCACCGACCGGGCGCATTTGCTTTCATGTCAACCTATCGTCTGAAGAACCTGCTGTCGCCGCGTTCGGTCGCGCTCGTCGGTGCGAGCGCCCGCCCGGTCTCCGTTGGACGCGCCGTTCTGGAGAACATCCGCAAGGCTGGGTTCACGGGACAGTTCGGCCTCGTCAATCCGCGCCATGCCGAGATCGGCGGCGTCGCGGCCGTGGACAGCCTCGACAAATTGCCGTTCGTGCCCGAGCTCGTGATCATCACCGCGCCGGCGCGCGCGGTTCCCGGCATTGTCGATCAAGCCGGGCGGCGCGGCTCGGCGGGCGCCCTGATCGTCTCGGCCGGGCTCGGTCACGGACCGGGGTCCCTGCACGAAGCCGCCATCACTGCGGCCCGCAAATACGGCATGCGGCTGATCGGGCCGAACTGCTTGGGCATCATGATGCCCGGCGTGAGCCTCAATGCGAGTTTTGCCGCGCATATGCCGGGGCCGGGGAATCTCGCGCTGATCTCGCAATCGGGCGCGATCGCGGCTGGCATGGTCGATTGGGCCGCGCAGCGCGGCGTCGGCTTCTCCGGCATCGTCTCGATCGGCGATCAAATCGACGTCGATGTTGCCGATCTGCTCGACCATTTCGCGATGGATCACAAAACCCGGGCGATTCTGCTCTACATCGAAGCCATCAAGGACGCGCGCAAGTTCATGTCGGCCGCGCGGGCCGCGGCGCGTGTGAAGCCCGTTGTCGTGGTGAAGTCCGGCCGAATGGCGCAGGGCGCGAAGGCGGCCGCCACCCATACCGGTGCACTCGCCGGCGCCGACGCCGTCTATGACGCGGCGTTCCGCCGCGCGGGCGTCCTGCGGGTCTCCGATCTGCGCGAGCTGTTCGATTGCGCCGAGACGCTCGGCCGCGTCGAGTCGCCGGCGGGAAAGCGCCTCGCCATCCTGACCAATGGCGGCGGCATCGGCGTCCTCGCTATTGACCGATTGGTCGAGCTCGGCGGCATTCCGGCGACCATCTCGGCCGACGCCCGCAAGAAACTCGATGACGCGCTGCCGCCGACCTGGTCCGGCGCAAATCCAGTCGACATCGTGGGCGACGCCGATGCGTCGCGCTATGCGGCGGCACTCGAGGTGCTGCTCGCCGACCCCGACAACGACGCGGTCCTCGTCCTCAACGTGCAGACCGCGATTGCCTCGGCTGCGGATATCGCAACGATGGTGACGGAACGGGTCAAGGCATATCGCGAGAAGCACCGCAGTTGGGCCAAGCCCGTGCTCGCCTCGTGGATCGGAGCAGACCAGAACATCATCGAAACACTGTCCGGCGCGGCCATCCCGAACTATCCGACTGAGGATGACGCCGTGCGCGGCTTCATGTACCTCGTGAGGCACCGCGAAGTCGTGGAGGAGCTGAGCCAGGTTCCACCGGCGATGCCTGAGACGTTCGTGCCGGACGCACGTGCTGCAAAACAGATCGTAGCTGCTGCCATCGCCGACGGGCGCCAATGGCTCGAACCCGTCGAGATCAAGCACCTGCTCGAAGCCTACGATATCGCGATGGTGCCCACATACGCCGCGGCCGATATCGAGCAGGCGGTGGCCTACGCGAGCGACATCTTTGCGCAAGGCGCCACCGTCGTGCTGAAGATCATGTCGCGCGACATCGTCCACAAATCCGATGTCGGCGGCGTCGTGCTCAATCTGACGACGGTCGAGGCGGTCCGCGCCGCCGCCACCGACATTCTCGCCCGGGCAAGCAAGCTGCGTCCGCATGCCCGCATCGAGGGCGTCATCGTGCAGGCGATGGTCGTGAAGGCGAAGGCGCGCGAGTTGATTTTGGGTCTCGCCGACGATCCGACCTTCGGCACCGTCGTGGTGTTCGGCCGCGGCGGGACCGCGGTCGAGATCATCAACGACAAGGCGCTTGCGCTGCCGCCGCTCGATCTGCAACTGGCCCGCGACCTGATCGACCGCACGCGCGTGTCACGGCTGCTTCGCGCTTACCGGGACGTGCCGGCGGTGAAGCCCGACGCGGTCGCCATGGTCCTGGTCAAGCTGGCGCAGATGGCCGCCGACATTCCCGGGATCCGTGAATTCGACATCAATCCGCTGCTGGCGGACGAAACCGGCGTGACCGCGGTCGACGCTCGCGTCGCGGTCGGGCCGCCGCAACGGAAGTTTGCCGGCTCCGGCGCGGCCAATTTCGCCGTTCGGGCCTATCCGTCGCAATGGGAGCGCCGCCTCAAGCTCAAAGAGGCCTGGCGGATCTTCGCGCGGCCCCTGCGTCCGGAGGACGAGCCGACCATCCATGCATTCCTGAAGCATGTCACGGCGCACGACCTTCGTTTGCGCTTCTTCGCGCCGATGAAGGAGTTCACCCACGAGTTCATCGCGCGCCTGACCCAGCTCGACTATGCGCGGGCGATGGCCTTTATCGCATTCGACGAGGCGACCGGTGAGATGGTCGGCGTGGTCCGACTCCATTCGGACTCGATCTACGAGAGCGGTGAATATGCGATCCTGCTGCGGTCCGATCTCAAGGGCAAGGGGCTGGGATGGGCCCTGATGCAGCTGATCATCGACTACGCGAGATCGGAGGGGCTCAAAGCGATCTCCGGTGATGTTCTCAGGGAGAACACCACGATGCTCGAAATGTGCCGGCGGCTCGGCTTCGAGGTGAAGCCGGATCCCACTGAACCGGATATTTGCGACGTCAGGCTGAAACTCTGAGCGCCCGCTATGAGCGCGCTTCAGCCGAATTTGCGGCGGGGGGCCTCCTTGGCCGTTCTCCGCAAATTCTTGACCAGGACCGCAATCAGCGGCACCAGCACGGGCAAGATCGTGCTGAGCGGATGATGCACGGCGCCCGACATTTGGGCCTGGAATGTGCGTGCCTCGAGCTGAAGCGCTTCGATGGATGCGCCGTGAATCTCGTTGGCGAGTTCGATGTCGCGGCCTGCAGGAGGCCGGCCGGCAATCACAAAGAGAATTGCGGCGATGGCAAAATTGACGGCGCCGAGGATGGCGGCCGCGCCAATGGCACTCCAGATCTGCACCAGTGCGAAATAGGCGGACAGCTCCAGCATCAGGAGTCCGAACGCGGCGATCAGCGCCGCAAAGGCGCGCAGGCCTAGGCCGATCAGAAGGTGGCGCAGCCTGATGTCCGCGATGATCCTGTCGGTACGCCAGAGCACACGCAGATGTTTGACGACATTTTCCGTGTTCACCTAGTGCCTCCGCAGCGCAAATCCGACGACCACGCCGAGCGCGAAGGCCGAGGCAAGTGATGTGATCGGGCGGTCCGCAATGAGGCCCTGAAGCTGGTCCTGCTCCTCGTCGACGGTCTCGCCGAGCGCTGCCTTGATCTGATCGGCAAGCGCCTCCGCGCGGTCTTTCGAACTGTCGAACATCTCCTCGCCGGCCGTGCTCAGCAAGCGTGTGACGTCAACCTTCAGCGTGCGCAGTTCTTCGCTCATCCTGTCGTTGTCGAACATGGATCTGATTTCCCCGTTAATGGAAACAAACCTAGGACTCGCCGGCCCGAGCGCGCTTGATTTGCGTCAAGGAGGCAGACGCGTCGTGGTCTTGAGACAGGTCAAACCGGCTGCCACATGCTGGCCTAGAATGACCGGCTGAATGGGGACCCGGTTGTCCCGATGAGGTGGAAGCGTGAATTCCGAACCGCTGTTGCTGGCAACGCCCTCCGGCGAAGAGCTGAAATTGTGCCCGGAAGGGCCGTGGATTGCCGCGAACGTGTCGATGCTGGAGACATTGTCCCGGTCGGTCGAGGCGGATGTCGATCGATCCAGAGCCATGAGCTTGGACATGTCGGGCGTCAGCGCGCTCGACACGCTCGGCGCCTGGGTCCTGGAAAAGCTGTCACGCAGGGCCTCATCATCCGGCAGGTCGGCCGAGTTTATCGGTGTCGCCGACCATTTCAGTGGCCTGATGGACGAGGTGCGTCAGGTCAACCGCCACACGCCTCCGCCGGCGCCTGCACCCAACCCTGTTCTGCTCAGGCTGAACGATCTCGGCAGGTCCACGGTCGGCGCGCGCGAAGACATCACGATCTTTCTTCAAATGCTGGGCGCGCTGTTCATGGCCCTGATCGGCGTGCTGCGCCGGCCGCGCTCGCTGCGGCTGACATCGCTGATCTATCAGCTCTACCGCATCGGCTGGCAGGCCATCCCCATCGTCGTGCTGATCACCTTCCTGATCGGCGCCATCATCGCCCAGCAGGGATTTTTCCATTTCCGCAGGTTCGGCGCGGAGTCCTACACCGTCGACATGGTCGGCATCCTGGTGCTGCGCGAGCTCGGCGTGCTGATCGTCGCCATCATGGTCGCCGGCCGCTCGGGAAGCGCCTACACCGCCGAGCTCGGCTCGATGAAGATGCGCGAGGAGATCGACGCGCTCTCGACCATGGGCCTCGATCCCGTCCATGTCCTGATCCTGCCGCGGGTTGCTGCCCTGGTGATTGCGCTGCCGATCCTTGCCTTCATCGGATCGATCGCCGCACTCTATGGCGGCGGCCTGGTCGCGCAGTTCTACGGCGGCATGGCGCCGGCGATCTACATCGCGCGGCTGCACGAGGCGATCTCGGTCACCCATTTCGAGGTGGGCATCCTGAAGGCGCCGTTCATGGCGCTGGTGATCGGAGTAGTCGCCTGCAGCGAGGGCTTGCGCGTGAAGGGCAGCGCCGAGTCGCTGGGACGACAGACCACGACGTCGGTGGTCAAGTCGATCTTCCTGGTGATCGTGCTCGACGGCCTGTTCGCGATCTTCTTCGCCTCGATCGGAATGTGATCATGGGCGAGCCGCAAGAGCAGTTCGCGATCCGCGTCCGCGACCTCGTGGTCGGCTTCGGCCGGCAGACCGTGCTCGATCATCTGTCGCTCGACGTGCGCCGGGGCGAGATCCTCGGACTCGTGGGGGCGTCCGGTGGCGGCAAGTCGGTCTTGATGCGAACCATCATCGGCCTCATCCCGCGCCAAGGTGGGACCATCGAGGTCACGGGACGGCCAATCGGCGGCCGTACCGAAGGCGCCGCCACGACATGGGGCATCCTGTTCCAGCAGGGCGCGCTGTTCTCCTCGCTGACGGTCCGGCAGAACATCCAGTTTCCGCTCCGTGAAAATCTCGTCCTGTCGCAGGAGCTGATGGACGAGATCGCGATCGCCAAGCTCGAAATGGTCGGGCTGCGGGCGCAGGATGCCGATAAATATCCGGCGGAGCTGTCCGGCGGCATGACCAAGCGCGTGGCGCTGGCGCGCGCGCTCGCACTTGATCCGCCGATCCTCTTTCTGGACGAGCCGACCTCGGGCCTCGATCCGATCGCGGCGGGTGATTTCGATGCGCTGATCGGGACCCTGCAAAAGACCCTCGGCCTCACCGTGTTCATGGTCACCCATGATCTGGCGAGCCTGACCACGGTCTGCGATCGCGTCGCCGCGCTCGCCGACGGCAAGATCGTGGCGATCGGTCCGATGCGCGAACTGCTGCAATCCGAGCATCCCTGGGTGCGGGCCTATTTCCACGGCAAGCGCTCGCAGATGCTGCAACACGAGATGAGATGAGACATGGAAACCCGCGCTCCCTACGTGCTGATCGGCAGTTTCGTCCTGGCGGCGATCCTCGCGGTGTTCGGCTTCGTCTACTGGCTGAATAACACCGGCGGCATCGGACCGCGCACGAGCTATCACGTGCAATTCCAGGGCCCGGTGCCCGGTCTTCTGGTCGGCGCCGGCGTGCTGTTCAACGGCATCCGCGTCGGCGAGGTCACCCAGCTCGGGCTTGCGCCGGACAATCCACGCTTCGTCAATGCGACGATATCGGTTGCTTCAACCACGCCAGTGCGCGCCGACAGCAGGGTCGGGCTCGATTTCCAGGGGCTGACCGGCGTGCCGGTGGTGACGCTTGAGGGAGGCATCATCGTCGCCCAGTCCGGCGAGCCCCCGACCTTGATTGCCGAGGCCGGTGCGGGCCAGAGCATGACGCAGGCCGCGCGGGATGCACTGCGGCGGGTTGACACCGTGCTGGAGGACAATTCGGGCCCGCTGAAGGACACCATCGCCAATCTCAAGACCTTCTCCGACGGGCTTGCGCGCAACACCGGCAAGATCGACGGCATTTTGGCGGGCCTGGAGAAGATGACCGGCGGCGGAACGCCGGCGCAGAAAGTCACCTATGACCTGCGCACGCCGCAGAACCTCGGTCCTGCGACCAAGACGCTCGCGGCGTCACTGGCCATTCCCGAGCCGACAGCGGTCGCCATGCTCCAGACCCAGCGCATGCTGTTCGCCCCTGGCGGCGATAATCCGGGCTTTGCGGACTTCCTCTGGGCCGACAGCATTCCCAAGCTGGTGCAGGCGCGGTTGACCGACAGTTTCGAGAACTACGACATCGCCCACGCGCCGCTGCGCACGGCCGATCTCGGGCAGGCGGACTATCAGCTGCTGATCGACATCAGGCGCTTCCGCATCGCCACCGAAGGGGAGGCACGGGTCGAGATCGGACTATCGGCGCGGATCGTCGACAAGAACGGCAAGGTGATCGCCTCGCGTCTCGTCGAGACCAGCGAAAAGCTCGACAAGGTCGAACCGGCCGCGGCGGTCGCAGCGTTCGATACCGCCTTCACGCGCATCGCGAAGGAGCTGATCGGCTGGACCGTGCAGGCGGTGTGAGGGCGGCTATTCCAGGGTCTTGAGGTAGGACAGGAGATCGTGGATCTGGTCCGGACTGAGCTCGAAGGCCGGCATGTCGGCGTGGCCGGTGTTGATGCCCTCGGCCAGCGCCTCTCCAAGGCTCTCGATGGGATAGCGCTGGTGCAGGGCTCGCAGCGGCGGTGCGATCTTGAGCGGACTGTTCGACGCACGGTCGATCGCGTGGCAGCGCGCGCAATTGGCGCGCGCAAAGGCCTTGCCGCGTTGTTCGGCGGTGGGGGCCGCCAGGGCAGGCGTCATCAGAAGCAACCCGACCAACCCGTGACGCAGCGTTCCTTGCAGCATGTAAAGCGACCCCGTTTAAGTCCGGGAGAAGAATAGGGCGGGGATTCCCTCCAAAATTGATCTGGGTCAACCGGCTTTGGCGCAGTGCAGTAAAATGCAGCCGCGCGACGGAATGGGCCCGATGGGCACCCGGCGCTTGGAGCGGTCGATGAAGCCCGTAGTCACGATTGAGCCGAACTGGCAGCTCTGCAGCGATTGCGCCGTCCGCGCATCAGCGGTTTGTTCGTCGTTGGATGCCGTCGAGCTTCGGGAATTCGAGCATCTCGGCCGGCGCGTCCATTTTACCTCGGACGAGACTGTGTTCTCCGAGGAGGACATCACGACCTCGTTCTACAATCTCCTCGAGGGCGTCATGCGGCTGTACAAGCTGCTGTCCGACGGCCGCCGGCAGATCGTGGGCTTTGCCTTGCCCGGCGATTTCCTGGGGATGAATATTTCGGGCAGGCACAATTTTTCGGCCGATGCGATCGGCACGGTGACCGTCTGCCAGTTCGCGAAGGCACCCTTCGGCCGTTTCATCGAGGACCGGCTGCACCTCCTCAGGCGGATCAATGAGCTGGCAATTCGCGAGCTGAACCAGGCCCGGGACCACATGGTCCTGCTCGGCCGCCGTTCGGCGGACGAAAAGGTGGCGGCCTTTCTGCTCGGCTGGCGCGAGCGGCTGGTCTCGCTGAAGGGGGCATCGGACACGATCCCGCTTCCGATGAGCCGTCAGGACATCGCCGACTACCTCGGCCTGACCATCGAGACCGTCAGCCGCACCTTCACCAAGCTGGAGCGCCACGGCGTGATCGAGATCATTCATGGCGGGATCAGCCTGCTCGATCCGGCGAAGGTCGAGGCCCTGGCCGCAGCTTGATTCCGACGCAGCGCGGCTCGATTTTGATCGGGATCAATGCATTCGGCCGCGTGCCCCGAATAATGCCTGAAACCACAGGGGAGGGCATCATGCCGGCTGACGCGTTGCTTATGAGCATCTTTGTCGTGGCAATCTTTGTCACATTCGCCGGGGCACTGGTCTGGGCAGACCGGCAAACCAGTGCAGGCCGGCTCAAGTCAGACGTCAAGCATCGAAGCTCCTGAGATCACGGTCGCATTTGCGGGCGCCCGCGGCGCGGCTATGCCGTGCGAGTTCGGGACGGTTGGCAGCGCCTCAACGCAAGGCGGCGTGCGGCGCTTGCAACTCTGCATCGACCGGGACGCATTGGCTCATCCTTCGGCTGCCGGCTTCGCGCCTGACCGCGGCATTTTCGCCACGTTTGCTTCAAATAGGGAGCATGCTTTCCGGTTGAAAAACTGGGCTACACTGACTACGCAGGGACCCCAGTGCCTCGCAGTCTTAGGAGCCCAGTGGCGTGCCTCAGGACAAGACCGGCGACGACCCCCGACAAGCGGCGGGGAACAAATTATCGGTCCTGCGCAAGCACCCGATCTTTGCGGATCTGGAGCCGGAGGCGCTGGATCAGCTCTGCCGTTACGCCAAGCACACCACGGTGAAGCGCGGCGCGACGATTGCTGCCAAGGGCGATCCCGGCAACAATCTGTTCGCGGTGATCACAGGGACGGTGAAGATTTCCTCTTCGTCGCCCGACGGCCGCAACGCCATTCTCAATCTGATCGGTCCCGGAGAGATCTTCGGCGAAATCGCGGTGCTCGACGGCGCCCCCAGGTCGGCCGATGCGACCGCCAACACCAATTGCGAGCTCTACATCATCGATCGCCGGGACTTCCTGCCGTTCGTGAAGAGCCAGCCGGCGCTCGCAATGAAATTCATCGAGCTGCTCTGCGCGCGCCTGCGCTGGACCAGCCAGCAGGTCGAGCAGGTGATCCTGCAAAATCTGCCGGGCCGGCTTGCGAGCGCGCTGCTCGGCCTCACCGAAGAGCGCAAGTTCGACTCCGGCAGCGGCACGCTTGCCATCACGCAGCAGGAGATCAGCGAGATGGTGGGCATGACGCGCGAGAGCATCAACAAGCAATTGCGCGCCTGGGCGGGCCGCAACTGGGTTCGCCTCGAGCACGGCGCCATCGTCGTGCTCGACATGGATGCCTTGCGCGAACTCGCCGAGAGCGGGCTCGACAGCTAGCTGTCGATGATCGCGACGGCGCGGGTCCAGCCCGCGGAGGCCCGCTCGATCTTCACCGGAAAGCACGAGACGGTGAACCCGGTCGAAGGCAGTTGGTCGAGATTGTGCAGCTTCTCGAGATGGCAATAGCCGATGTGCCGTCCCGCCTTGTGGCCTTCCCAGATCAGGCCGGCATCTTTCGTTTCGGCATATTTCTTCGCGGTGTGGACGAACGGCGCGTCCCAGCTCCAGCCGTCGGTGCCGGTCAGCCGCACGCCGCGTTCGAGCAGGTACATGGTGGCCTCATAGCCCATGCCGCAGCCTGAGCTGACATAGTCGACTTGGCCGAACCTGGCGCCGGCGCCGGTGTTGACGACGACGATCTCCAGCGGCGACAGCGAATGCCCGATCCGCCTCAACTCCTTCTCGACGTCGTCGGCGCTCGCCACGTAGCCGTCGGGGAGATGCCGGAAGTCGAGCTTCACGCCGGGCTGAAAGCACCATTCCAGCGGCACCTCGTCGATCGTCCATGACCGCTCGCCGCGATTCATGGTCGGATGGAAGTGCCAGGGCGCATCGAGATGCGTGCCGTTATGGGTCGACAGCGAGACCTGCTCGACAGCCCAGCCCTGGCCGTCCGGCAGGTCCTGTGCCGTGAGGCCGTCGAAGAACTGCAGCATCCGCGGTAGGCCCTGCTGGTGACCGATGTACTGGATCGTCGGGTGATTGCCCGGCGGATCCGCCGTCACGTCGTTTCTGAGCGGCACGGAGATGTCGATCAGCTTCCGCGGCATGGGCATTCCTCGGGATGGTCCGTTTTGTTTCGCAGCATCTTGAGGGGGCCGCACCGGCGGCGTCAAGCAACGCGCATCAACGCTTTCCGCGGCAGATGGATAGATGATTTCGGAAAAAGCGGGCTACGAGCCGGTTGTCCGCCCAAAGCCGGTCTGATCCATCGATGCAACTCTAGCATCGATCGATGCCGGATTTGGCTTGGACAGAGAATGCCGCGCGCCCTAGGGACGACAATGGCGCTTGACTTCACACCGGAAGTGGAGCGACCCAAAGGCGGCCCGCAGCATCTGCCCAACGATATAATCAACTCAGGAGGAAGCCCAGATGAAGATACTTACCGGCGTCATCACAGCCGCTCTGCTGGCGGTCTCAGCCCCCTTGGCGACCGCACGCGATTTCCGTTCCGCCGACATCCACCCCGCCGATTATCCGACCGTCGAGGCCGTCAAGTTCATGGGCAAGCAGCTCGCCGCGGCGAGCGGCGGCAAGCTCGGCGTGAAGGTGTTCCCCAACGGTGCGCTGGGCTCCGAGAAGGACACCATCGAGCAGCTCAAGATCGGCGCCCTCGACATGATGCGGATCAACGCATCGCCCTTGAACAACTTCGTGCCGGAAACCATCGCGTTGTGCCTGCCCTTCATCTTCCGGGACACGCAGCACATGCGCACCGTCCTTGACGGGCCGATCGGCGACGAGATCCTGGCGGCCATGGCGCCCGCAGGCCTGATCGGCCTCGCCTATTACGACAGTGGCGCCCGGTCCATCTACACCGTCAAGGCTCCGATCAAGTCGCTCGCGGACGTCAAGGGTCTGAAAATTCGCGTCCAGCAATCCGATCTGTGGGTCGGCATGATCCAGAGCCTCGGTGCCAATCCGACCCCGATGCCGTATGGCGAAGTCTATACCGCTCTCAAGACCGGTCTGGTGGACGCTGCCGAGAACAACTGGCCCTCTTACGAGTCCTCGCGCCACTTCGAGGCCGCCAAGTTCTACAACGTCACCGAGCACTCCCTGGCGCCCGAAGTTCTCGTGATGTCCAAGACGGTCTGGGACACGCTGAGCAAGGAAGACCAGGCGATGGTCCGCAAGGCGGCGAAGGAATCGGTTCCTGTCATGCGCAAGCTCTGGGACGAGCGCGAGCAGGCGTCCCGCAAGACCGTCGAAGCGGCCGGCGTTCAAGTCGTGACGATCGCCAACAAGACGGAATTCGTCGACGCGATGAAGCCGGTGTACGACAAGTTCGCCGGTGACGAGAAGCTGAAGGGCCTCGTCAAGCGTATCCAGGACACGAAGTAAGGCCATAGCGTCGGTCCGGCGCGCCGACTGGCGACGCCGGACCGACGCGTTGGAGGCGCGCAAGGAGACTTGCAAGGAGACTTGGATGACAGACCCTCACGTCGCAGACCACGAACTGGACGTAGCCGGACGCCCGTCCACCGGCCTGCTGTCCCGGATCAATGCTCCCGTCGCTCGGCTGGGCATGTATCTGTCGGTGACCGGGCTGCTCGTCATCGTCACCATCGTCTTCTACCAGGTGTTCGGACGCTACGTGCTCAATTCCAGCCCGACCTGGACGGAGAACCTTGCCTTGGTTCTGATCCTGTATGTCACATTGATCGGCGCCGCGGTCGGCGTGCGCGATGCCGGGCATATCGGCATGGACAGTTTGCTGGTGATGCTGCCGGATCACGCGCGGGAGAAAATCGAGCTTGTCATCCACGTCCTGGTCGCCGGGTTCGGCGTCGCGATGGCCTATAACGGCTGGATCCTCGGAGCGTCGGTCGGAACCGTGAAGATTCCCAATCTCGGGCTGCCCGAGGTCATCCGCTACGTACCGCTGATCGCCTCCGGCGTCCTCATCGTCTCCTTTTCAATCGAGCACATCATCGCTCTCCTGCGCGGCGAAGAGGTCGTCCCCTCATGGAACTGATCATCCTCGGCGCCACTTTCTTCGGCTTCCTGGTCCTCGGCGTCCCCGTCGCCTTCGCGATCGGCCTCTCGGCGATTTGCACCATCCTCTACGAAGGTCTGCCGGTCGCGGTCATCTTCCAGCAGATGATGTCGGGGATGAACATCTTCTCCTTCCTCGCCATCCCGTTCTTCGTCTTCAGCGGTGAGCTGATGCTGCATGGCGGCGTCGCCGACAAGATCGTGCAGCTCGCCAAGAATCTCGTCGGACACATCCGCGGCGGGCTCGGCATGTCGAACGTGGTCGCCTGCACGCTGTTCGGCGGCGTGTCCGGCTCGCCCGTGGCCGACGTGTCGGCGATGGGGGCGGTGATGATCCCCATGATGAAGAAAGAAGGTTTCGACACCGACTACGCCGTCAACGTCACGACCCATGCTTCGCTGGTCGGAGCACTGATGCCGACCAGTCACAACATGATCATCTATGCGCTCGCCGCCGGCGGCAAGGTCTCGATCGGCGCGCTGATCGCCGCCGGCCTCCTGCCGGCGCTGGTGCTGATGGTGTGCATGCTGGTCGCCGCTTACGCGGTCGCGGTGAAGCGCGGCTATCCGGCCGGCAAGTTCCCGGGCTGGCCCGCGGTTTTTCGCTCGTTCGCGGCCGCTCTGCCCGGCCTTCTGATCGTCGGCATCATCCTGTCGGGCATCCTGTCCGGCGTGTTCACGGCAACCGAATCCGCGGCCGTCGCGGTCACCTATACGATCTTGCTGACGTTCTTCATCTACCGCACCATGACCTTGCCGAACTTCCTGCGCGCTGCGGCCAAGGCGGTGAAGACGACGGGCGTGGTGCTGCTGCTGATCGGCGTCTCCACCATGTTCCAGTATTTGATGGGGCTTTACGAGGTCGCCGACTTCGCCGGCGAGATGATGGGCAAGGTCTCGACCCAGCCCTGGGTCATCTTCCTGCTCATCAACGTCATCCTGTTCGTGCTGGGCACGTTCATGGACATGGCCGCGACCATCCTGATCTGCACGCCCATCTTCCTGCCGATCGCGATGAAGGCGGGCATGGATCCGGTGCAGTTCGGTATGCTGATGCTGATCAACTGCGCGCTCGGGCTGAATACCCCGCCGGTCGGAACCACGCAGTTCGTGGGCTGCGCCATCGGCGGCATCTCGGTGGGTGCGGTGATGCGCACCATCCTGCCGTTCTACGCCGCCCTGATCGCAGCTCTGATGTTCGTGACCTACGTCCCCGCCTTCTCGCTGTGGCTGCCCCGCCTGCTGATGGGCTACAAGGGATAGCAGCAACGCAGGGAGAATCTATCCGTGACTGACTATCGCAAGCTCTTCGATCTCACCGGCAAGACGGCCGTGGTGCTCGGCGCCGCATCTGGCATCGGCAAGTCGTCGGCCGAGGCGCTGGCCGGGCTCGGTGCCCGTGTCGTCTGCGCCGATCGTGCGCTTGAAGGCGCTGAAGCGACCGCGGCTGGCATTCGTGAGAAGGGCGGCTGGGCCGAGGCGGCTACGTGTGACGCCGCGAGCGCTGCGGAAGTCAACGCGCTGGCCAAGACCGTGATGCAGAAATTCTCGCGGCTCGACATCGCGGTGACGACGCCCGGGCTCAACATCCGCAAGACCATCCTCGACTACACCGAGGAGGATCTCGATCGCGTCCTCAACCTCAACATCAAGGGCACGGTGTGGTTCTTCCAGGCCTTCGGCCGCATCATGGTCGAGCAGAAGGGCGGCAGCATCATCGCCTGCTCCTCGGTGCGCGCGGTGACCATCGAGCCGGGCCTCGGCGTCTACGGTTCGACCAAGGCCGCGATCGGCCTGCTGGTGAAGGGCTTTGCGTCCGAGGTTGGACGCTCCGGCGTGCGGGTCAATGCGATCGCGCCGAGTATCGCCGAGACCGCGCTGACCGGCCCGTTCAAGCAGCGTCCCGATATCTACAATCTCTACGCCGGCCACACCGTGTTCAACCGCTGGAGCAGCGCCGACGAGGTCGCGACAGCCGTTGCCTATCTCGCCTCGGACGCCGCGAGCTATGTCAGCGGCAGCACGCTGTTCGTCGATGGCGGCTGGACCGCCGTGGACGGTCCGCCGACCGGTCTCACCCAGTTGCACACCTAGGGCGGTTATCTAGTCTTCAAAGCCGGCGCGCTGGCGCAGATCCTTGCGGTCTGCGCCGGTCAGCAGAACGATCAGCGCGGCCGCCTCTTGCGGATGTGCGGCCCGCGTGGTCACGCCGGCCGTGTACATCGTCAAGAGCTCGCAACCCGGCGGCAGCGCTCCTGACAGCGCGATGCCGTCGGTTGCGACGATCTCGGTGGCCTGTGTGCAGCCGATCGGACGCGTCGCAGTGGACGCCGCAAGCTCCCGCATCGCGGTCGCGCCATTGGGGAAGATCCTGAGGCGCGAAGCGACCTCGTAGGCGATGCCGAGCTGATCCAGCACCTCGGCAACGTGCTGTCCCGCTGTCGAAGCTTTCGTGTCCGGGACGTAGATCGCGTCGGCGCTGCGCAGTACTTCGCGCAGATCGGCCTCGGTCTTCACGGTCACCTTGGGATCGCGGCTGCGGACCGCCAGCGCGGTCTCGACCCGCCCGACATCCAAGATCGAGGCGGGACTGACGAGCTTCTCTTCGGCAAGCTTCGCAAGCAGCGCCTGCGTCAGGATCACCAGATCGGCCGCCGTTCCCGCCCGCAGCTTGTCGGCCATGATGCCGACCGCACCGAACTCGCCGTCGATGCCGAAGCCGGTCTGAATCTTGAAGGGATCGCTGAGGCCGCGCACCAGGCCTTGCGCCGCGCCCCCGCTCAAAATGCTCACTGTCGTCACGATGCCAGCTCCATGGCTGCAATGATCTTGTCGCGGGTGATCGGCAAGTCGCGCACGCGCACGCCGAGGCAATCGTAAACGGCATTCGCGATCGCCGCCGTCACCGGACCGTGGGCGGCCTCGCCGGCGCCGACCGGCTCGATCTCCGGCCGCTGGACGATCTCGACATCCACCATTGGCACCTCGCTGAAGGTGAGGATCGGATAGTCGGTCCAGGACGTCGATGTGATGCGCGTGCGGTCGAAGCGGACACGTTCCTTCAGCACCCAGCTCGTCGCCTGGATCGCGCCGCCCTCGATCTGATTGATGACGCCGTCCGGGTTGATGGCCTCGCCGACGTCGACCGCAAGCGTCAGCCGCTTGACGCGGATGTCATCAGTACCTTCGATCTCCGCAATCGCGGCGCAATAGGCCCCGGTGTTCTTGTAGCGGGCGAAGCCGACGCCATGACCGATGCCGGACTTCTTTTGCGGTTTCCACTGCGCGCGTCGTGCCACCGCGCGAATGACCTCCTTTGCCCGTTCCTCGCGCAGATGACGCAGGCGGAACGCGATCGGATCTTCGCCGCGCAGGTTGGCGATCTCGTCGAGCAGGGACTCGATGGCGAACACATTGCCTTGTCCGCCAAGTGTCCGCAGCGCCGAGGTCCGCACCGGCATTGTCAGCAGCCGGTGGCTCGTGACCGTCCAGGCCGGGAGATCGTAGAGCGGAACGGAGTTGCGGTCGCCGCCGCCGCCATTGGCCGCGGGCGGGTTGGTCGAGATCATGCGCGGGTAGGGGTTCGCGATCTCGGTTGCGGCAAGCAGCGCGGGCTGTGCTGCGCGCCCGGGCCGCGCCGCGTGGCCGTTGCTCCAGATCGCGTGGCGCCAACCGACGATCTCGTTGTCCGCATCGAGATCGGCCTCGATCTCGATCGCCATCGCCGCGCCGAACGGCGCGTGAGACATCTCGTCGTGGCGCGACCATTGCACCCGCACCGGACGGCCGGCGGCCGCTTTCGCCAGCAGCACGGCATCGAGCGCGACGTCATCGGCCGCGTTGTGTCCGTAGCAGCCCGCGCTCTCCATGTGCTCGACGACGATGCTCTCGATCGGCAGCTTGAGAACGATCGCGAGGTCGGCGCGCAGCAGATAGACGCCCTGGCTGTGGGTCCAGACATGGACACGATCGCCGTCCCATCCCGCCATCGCACAGGACGGTGCGATCGAGGCATGCGCGATGTAGGGACGGATGTATTGCCGACGGAGGGTGCGAGCAGCCTTCTTTATCGTTGCCGCCGTGGTCCTGCTGTCGATCACAGTGGTCTCGACCGGTTGGCTCTTCAGGAATCCGGCCAGATCAGCTTCATCGGGCAGCGGCTCACCAGCCGACCATGTCGCGCCCCTGCGCAAGGCTTTCAGCGCGGCCTCCGCCGCTGCCTCGCTGTCGGCAACCACGCCGGCAAAGCCGCCGTCGCGGACGATCGCGACGAGGCCGGGAACGGTTTGCGTCGCCGTTTCGTCGAGCGCGATCAGCCTGGCGCTCGAGATGTCCGGCCGCAGCACGCGTCCGTGCAGCAAGTCCGGCAGCGGACAGTCATGAATGAAGCGCGGCCGTGCGAACACCTTATCGGGAATGTCGACGCGCTGGACCGAATGTCCGGCCACAGTGCGTTTGGCGACGATCTTCGCTGTCGCGCCCGCTTTGGCGTCGTGGTCGAGCGAGACGTCACCGGCCAACTCCCAATAGCTGGTTCTGACATTGCCGGGGCCCGAGATCGTGCCGTCATGGATGTCGAGCAGCGAGGCATCGACGCCGAGACGCTCCGATGCCGCGGCGAGGAAGCGCTGGCGGACCTCGGCACAGGCGTGGCGCAGCGCGCGGCCGGATTGCTGGACCGAAAGACTGCCCGAGGTGACGCCCTCGTTCGGGCTTGCCGCCGTGGAGGCGCGGATCATCTCGATGCGGCCAATATCGACGTCGAGTTCGTCTGCTGCGATCTGCGCCAGGGCCGTGACGATGCCCTGGCCGATCTCGACCTTGCCGGGCGAGATCGCCACACGGCCGTCGCCGATGAGCTTCACCCAGGATGACAGCTTGGGATTGGCCGCAAGGCTGACCGGCAGTGTCGGGGCAGGGGACGGCGCACTCATGATGTCGCCATCTCCGCGGCCGCCCGCAGCACGGCGCGGACCATGCGGTTGTGCGATCCGCAGCGGCACAGATTGCGATCAAGCGCCGCTTTCACCTCGGCCTCCGTCGGCGATGGATTGCGCTTCAGCAAAGCCGCCGCGCTGATCAGGATTCCCGAGACGCAATAGCCGCATTGCATCGCCTGCTCGGAGATGAAGGCGCGTTGCAGCGGATGCGGTTGCTCAGTCGTGCCGAGGCCTTCCACCGTGACGACCTCCTTGTCCGCGACCGACCACATCGGCAGGTCGCACGAGGCGATCGCGTGGTCGCCGACCATGACATGGCAGGCGCCGCACTCGCCGGCTCCGCAGCCGAAATGCGGACCGGTGACGCCGAGCCGGCCGCGCAGCACGTCGAGCAGCGTCTGATCCGGATCGGTATCCACGGCCGCCGCCGCGCCGTTGAGCTGGAATTGAATGGTAGGCATTGTCGCTCTACAGCCTCAGGACTTGTCGAACTTCTTGACGATTTCGGCCCATTTCTCGATGTCGCCGCGCAGGAATTTGTCGAATTCCTCCGGCGTCATCGACATCGGCACCGCGCCCTGCGCCGTCCAGAGCTTGACGATGTCGGGCCGCTTCACCATTGCGTTCACGGCGGCATTGAGCTTGTCGATCACAGGTTTCGGCGTGCCGGCCGGCGCCATCAGGCCGAGCCAGATCGTGGCTTCGTAGCCTGCGACGCCCGCCTCGATCGCGGTCGGCACGTTCGGCAGCACCGCTGAGCGCTGCTTGCCGGTGGTCGCGAGCGCGCGGACCTGGTTCTCGCCGATGTTCGGCGCCATCGCCGACACCGCGTCGATCATCATCTGCACCTGCCCGCCGATCACGCCGCTGCGTGCCTCGCCACTGTTGCGATAGGGCACGTGGACGAGGTCGATGCCGGCCATGGCTTTGAACAGCTCGCCGGCCATGTGATAGGGCGTGCCCTGGCCGGAGGAGGCGTAGTTCAGTTTGCCCGGCTGCGACTTGGCGAGCGCGACGAACTCCTGCAGCGTCTTCGCCGCGACCTGCGGGTTCACCACGATGACGAGATCGGAAGAGTTGACTGGTGCGATCGGCGCGAGGTCGCGCATCAGCTCGTATTTGCGTTTATCCGGCGTCAGCAGGGATTCGTTCGCGGTCTGGGTGTTGGACATCATCAGCAGCGTGTAGCCGTCGGCGGGCGACTTCGCCGCTTCGACCGTGCCGATGACGCCGCCCGCGCCGGTGCGGTTCTCGATCACGAAGGGCTGGCCAAAACTCTCCTGGAGCGCATTGCCGATCTGCCGGGCCGCGACATCGGCCGGCCCGCCGGCGCCAAAAGGCACGACGATCCGGACCGAATGGTTGGGATAGTCCTGCGCCAGGGACGGGGCCGCGGAGAAGGCGCTGAGCAGGCCGGCGGCCAGCGCCAGCATGAATTGTCGGGCCGTCACACCCACCTCCCTGATGTCGTTCTTGTTGGCCGGCACTGTAGCGGCAGGTGAGGCGGACTGTCGACGCCTCACAAGGCCGATGGTGCCTGGAATATCGGGTGGTTTTCGGTGTGGCGGCGCCGCTCTTCGCGGTCGCGGCAGGAACCGGCGCCGCATGCGGTCTGAGCAAATCGCATGGGCATTGCCGGATAAATACCCTCGGCTGAGGGGTATTTTGGTGTTACCAAATTGGCCATGAACCAGCACGCCAAGATCGAAATCCGCCATTCGACCTGTCCGCATGATTGCCCGTCGGCCTGTGCCCTCGATGTCGAGGTGGTCGAGGGACGCAGCATCGGTCGTGTCCGCGGTTCGAAAAAGCAGACCTATACGGCCGGCGTGGTCTGCGCCAAGGTCGCCCGTTATGCCGAGCGCATCCATCATCCTGAAAGGCTGATGTATCCGCTGCGCCGCACGGGTGCGAAGGGCTCCGGCCAATTCGCGCGGATCAGCTGGGACGAGGCGCTGGACGAGATTGCGGACCGCTTCAACCAGGCCGAGCGCGAATTCGGCGCGGAGTCAATCTGGCCCTATTATTACGCCGGCACGATGGGGCTGGTGATGCGCGACGGCCTCAACCGTCTCACGCATGTGAAGAAATATTCGCGATTCTATCAGACCATCTGTGCCAATGTCGGCCGCATCGGGTTCGCGATCGGCACCGGCAAGATCGCCGGCGTCGATCCGCGCGAGATGGCGCTGTCCGATCTGGTGGTGATCTGGGGCACCAACCCCGTCAACACCCAGGTCAACGTGATGACGCACGCCGCCCGTGCGCGGAAGGAGCGCGGCGCCAAGATCGCGGCCGTCGACATCTACGACAACGAGACCATGAAGCAGGCGGATATCAAGATCATCCTGCGGCCCGGCACCGATGGTGCCTTCGCCTGCGGCGTGATGCATGTCCTGTTCCGCGACGGCTATGCTGATCGCGCCTATATGGACAAGTACACCGATTGCCCTGGCGAGCTCGAGGCGCATCTGAAGACGCGCACGCCCGAATGGGCGTCCGCGATCTCGGGCGTGCCGGTGGCGGAGATCGAGGCTTTTGCCAAATTGGTCGGCGAGACCAAGCGGACCTTTTTCCGGCTCGGCTATGGCTTCACCCGCTCGCGCAACGGCGCGGCGCAGATGCATGCCGCGAACTGCATTCCGGTGGTGACCGGCGCCTGGCAATATGAAGGCGGCGGCGCCTTCTTCAACAATTACGCGCTGTGGCACTTCAACGAATCCATCATCGAAGGTCACGACGCCATCGACCCAACTATCCGCGCGCTTGACCAGTCGCAGATCGGCCGCATCCTTACCGGCGATGCCAACGCCCTGCACGGCAGGGGTCCGGTCAAGGCGCTGCTGATCCAGAACACAAACCCAATGACGGTGGCGCCGGAGCAGGCGCTGGTGCGCGAGGGTTTTGCGCGCGAGGATTTGTTCGTCGCGGTGCACGAGCAGTTCATGACCGAGACGGCCGAGATGGCCGACATCGTGCTGCCGGCGACGATGTTCATGGAACATGACGATCTCTATTACGGCGGCGGTCACCAGCACATCTCGGTCGGACCGAAGCTGATCGATCCGCCCGGGGAATGCCGCTCCAACCACGAGGTCCTGCAGGCGCTGGCGCCGCGGCTTGGCGCCAGGCATCCGGGATTCGAGCTGACGCCGCGCGAGTTGATCGACGCGACGCTGAAGCTCAGCGACCACGGCGACATTGCCGGCCTCGAAGCCGATCTCTGGCGCGACCTGCAGCCGGACTTCCGCACGTCGCATTATCTCGACGGCTTCGCCCATGCCGACAGGAAATTCCATTTCAAGGCCGATTGGGCGCATCCGCCGTTCGGTCAGAAGATGGGCGACTTCGACAAGATGCCGGCGCTGCCGGACCATTGGGCGGTGATCGAGCATTCCGACCAGGCCCATCCGTTCCGGCTTGCCACGAGCCCGTCGCGCAGCTTCCTCAACACCACCTTCAACGAGACGCCGTCCTCTCAGGCGCGCGAGGGCAAGGCCAGCGTGATGATCCATCCCCTGGATGCGGCCGCGCTCGACATCGCCGATGGCGATGCCGTGACGCTCGGCAATACCCGCGGCGAGACCACGCTGATCGCCAAACTGTTCGAAGGCGTGCGGCGCGGCGTGCTGATCGCGGAGTCCGTTCATCCCAACAAGAACCATATCGGTGAGCGCGGCATCAACATGCTGACGGGCGCGGACACCATCGCGCCGATCGGCGGCGCCGCTTTCCACGACAACAAGGTCTGGATCAGGAAAGCGGTTGCGGCCTGAGCCCGCGCTTCGATCACGTTACAAGTTTGTGTCGAGGCGCTAAAGCGGCGCCGCGCCGCAATTTGCCCTTGCACCTTCGGCCCGAGCTGCCGCAAATGGCCGCTAAACGGGAGCCAAGGAAGCGAGCGTGCCATGACCGACACCATAGCCGTGATCACCGAGAAGCGCGGGCAGGCGTTCTGGATCACCATCAACCGGCCCGAGAAGCGTAACGCGCTGAATGGCGAGGTCATCGCCGGCATCACGCGTGGCTATCGCGACGCCCATGACGACAAGGATGTCCGAATCATCGTTCTGACCGGCGCGGGCGACAAGGCGTTCTGCGCCGGCGCGGATTTGCAGAACTCCGGCGCGGCTTTCGCGATGGATCATTCGCAGCCGAATGTCGACTATGCCGACCTCCTGCGCTTGTCGCAGAACGCGACCAAGCCCGCGATTGCGCGCGTTGGCGGCGTCTGCATGGCCGGCGGCATGGGCCTGCTCTGCATGACCGACATGGCCGTCGCCGCCGATCACGTCATCTTCGGCCTGCCGGAGGTGAAGGTCGGCGTATTCCCGATGCAGGTGTTGAGCCTGTTGCAGTCCATCGCGCCACCTCGCCTTGTCAACGAATGGGCGCTGACCGGCGAGCCGTTCGACGCGAGGGCAGCGCTGGCAGCTGGCCTGCTGAACTACGTCGTGCCCGCGGCGGAGCTGGACGCCAAGGTCGACTGGCTGATCGGCCGCATCGTCGATAAATCCCCGACCGCGATCCGCCGCGGCAAATACGCGATGCGCGCCATCGCCTCGATGTCGTTCGACGAGAGCATCGCCTACACCGAAAGCCAGATCGCGCTGCTCGCGATGACCGAGGACGCCAGGGAAGGGCTGAAAGCGTTCAACGAGAAGCGCAAGCCGGTATGGACGGGAAAATAGGCGATCCTTTCAGCGCATTCGTCGGCGCTGCCGTCGGCCGACGTGCCTTTATTCCGAGGAGAGATTGGAGTTGAGCCGAATAAGCAGAGATCTTGCCCGCTCCTCGCGACGCTTTTTTGTGGCAATGATCAACTGCCTGCCAGTCCGCTTAGCATAGGTTGGCAGTTGGCGACTTGATCTATGACGGCCAGCCGCACGCAACTCTGCATCCGTGAGATCGCTGTCGGCGCCTTCAGTAAATCCTCCGTGTCGGAAGGACCGAAAAGAAAGCTCCTGACGTAGGCCAGCCTCTGTGATAATTGTTTTTACCACGCTACGTAGATAGCGGAGATCCTTGCGCGGGGTAATCCATGGTAGCGGGATTGCCGACTGACGATGCGCATGGTCACGCCGGAATACCAGGCCGGAGAGGGTGGTCCTTTTGATCTCGTCAAGTTCCTCCATAAGTTCAGGGAAGAGAGGGGCGCCAGTTTCGTCCGTTAGGGGCCACCAGGCCTCCTCTCCATTCTTCGGATGCACGATTCTGACGCTATTTGGCCGCTCGCTGGGGCGATAGTGCGAAATGTCGAAGGCGCCAAAAACGTGCTGCTCTCGTTGCAGCCACTCCCACGAAAGTAGAGCAGCTGTTGCGATCGAGCGGTAATCAAGCCTTCTCGCGGCAGCTCTGAAGGCGACGAGTTCATCCCAAGTTGCGGTCGGTGTGGGCTCTATCGGCCGCCCGGGCGGATGAGATTTTAATCCCATCCGGGAAAACGGATTGGTCGCCGGTACAATCCTTTCTTGAGCACGCTGACCAACGAACCAAGCCCGGCGGCAGGACGCCATAGCCATATTTACATAGCGACGGCGCTCGCGAACGACGACCTCTCCACTGTTTCCGACTTTCGTCACGAACATTAATTTTCGATAAACTGCGTCGACGAACGCTTTGGTGAAATCGGACAGCTGCTTAGACCCAACGCGACTTCCATCTTTCAGCTCGTGATTGGCGAACAGCGCGAGACTTTTTGTGTAGTGCCGCTGTGTAGCGCTTTCGATTTCTGTCCACTTCTGGTGAGCTTGGAAGACGCCGACGAGCCAATCGAACGTGCCGGGTTCGATAGTCGCCGGCACGATGTCGCTTAGACCCCGTGAGTGCCAACTGTCGAACGCCGGCAAGAGAACTTTCTCCACCCGCTCGACGGCACTTGTGTAATCGCAGCCCAGAGCTTCAAAGTTTAAATCGCAGCCCTGTCGACGAGCCCAGGTTGGGGGCTCAAAATAGTAGGCTATTCTATTCTTCGCCAATATTTTGCGGCGACAATACCGAGGCAGACGCGGTGCCTTCCCAAGCGATATCACACCAGGCATAAAAGATCTTCCCCCTGCTTAAGATCTCCTTTTCCGATCGACGCTGCGAAGTGATCCATAGTCGCCCTCGACCAAACTGGCTGGCGCAGGCGCCCTGTTCCGCGAAAGCCGATTGGTGGGGGGGCGTCTCCTCGGCTGATCGCGCGCATGAATTCGCTCGTGTCTACAAAGTCAAGGTAGGCGGCGGCCATGTCCGCCCTCATCATCGTGGGCCAGGTTCTAGCGAGAGGGTAGCGGGCAGGTAGTGCGGTGCGCGGCGAGCCCATGCGGTTTGATCTAACTGCTGAATGCCCGTGGTGTAACATGTGCTGATTTCACTGACGAGCGAGAGGGGATCTGGTCGATCCAGATTGCTCTTCGCCCCTGATCGGGGGAGCGAGAGTTCAGATCGCGGATTAAGCGGAGTGTTACGGCCAAAGAGTTTGCACCTCTACTGCGAAGCGCGCCCGGGCGGGAAAGGGCTGGATTGGCGCGCGAAAAGGAAGCCTTGGGTGTGTAGCAGGGGCCGGTAGCAGGCAGGCAACTGCTTTGGATGATAGATCAATAGTCAATCCGACAGGTCCGATGGGAGACTCGTATCGAAGCCTTCGGATCGCTTTCGGGCGTCGGAATTTGGACGTGCGGGTTGAACTCAGCAGGCTATGATTGCGGGGGCTGAGTACTGCTCGGCCGGCCATTGTTCAAATGGTTCAATTGTCGCTCACGTATTGGGGCTGAATAGTTGCAGATCTCCGGGAGCTGCAGGCCTCTCCTGATGCACTTGAGCCGGATGGACGATGCAAGGCGGAATGCAACCCGAACTTCGCCGGGATCGGTAAATAGGGACTAAGAGACTTTTCGACGCGCCGACGATTCAATCGACGAAACGAGGTCCTCTGGTCAAGCCCTGGCGAGTTCTCCCGCTTGCGCGCGTGCGGCTGCGCCGCAACGGGCTCTTGTGAACCGAGCCGCGCTGCGTCTCGGCCATCCGGCTTCGATCCCTCGCGCAGGGATAGCGGAGCTCCTCGCCGGGGGCACTCGGAAAAGGGGCTCGCCTTGCAGCGACCGCTATCACTGCCCCGTTCCCGGGTGCCGCTATTGAACCGGTCTCGTCGCTGCACTCGGACCCGCGTGCCCCTTCGGGTCGCTATGCTCACGCTTTCCGGGTGCCATTTTCCGTTGAGGCGATGCGCGCCTGGCGCACGCCTCGTGAGGCCTGCGGCCCGGTAGCTCAACTCAATTCCCATGAAGATACGATGGAAGGCGGGCTGCGTCACAGGTCTCGCATTCCTTCAAGTAGGAGGAGAGTCAGAGTGTCGGCCGGGTTTTGCCATGACGGGTTACAGGCTGCGAGAGAGGTTCGCGGTCCCCGTCGCGGAGACCCGCGATGTCCAGATATTATCCTCACGCGCGCACCGGTAAGGACCGGGCCAACCTTTATGACAACATCACCAACAAGATCATCGCCGAGTTGGAGGCTGGCCGAGTGCCGTGGGTCCAGCCTTGGGGCACCGCGGCGGGGAAGGCGCCTTTGGCTTTGCCGAAGAGCGCGGCGTCCGGCCGCCAATACAGCGGCATAAACATTCTAGTTCTATGGGGTGCCGCGACCGAACACGGATTTACAGGCCAGAGTTGGCTTACCTTCCGCCAGGCGCTGTCGCTCGGTGGTCACGTCCGCAAGGGCGAGCGCGGCACGACCGTCGTCTATGCCAACCGATTCGTGCCTGCCTGCGAAAAGCGCCGCGTACATGAGACCGGCGAGGAAGCGCAGGCCATTCCGTTCCTCAAGCAGTTCACAGTCTTCAACTGTGATCAATGCAACGGCTTGCCTCCAGAGATCGCGACAACGGCGCCACCCCCGCCGCCGGGCCTGATCGAGCCGCAGGTCGAATACCTTATCAAGGCGACCGGCATCGACTTCCGCATCGGCGGCAACCGTGCCTTCTATATGCCGACGGAAGATTATGTGCAGGTGCCGCCTTCGCAGGCCTATTTTGAACCAATCAATTGGCATCGAACGGCCCTCCACGAGCTGGCGCATGCCAGTGGCCATCCATCGCGTCTCAATCGTGACCTGTCAGGCAGCTACGGTACCAAGAAGTATGCCTTTGAGGAGCTGGTTGCGGAAATCTCGTCTGCGTTCAGTTGCGCCTCGCTCGGCATCGTGCCGACGGTGCGGCATGCCGACTACATCGGCTCATGGCTTGAAGTCTTGCGCGAGGACAATCGCGCCATTATCCGGGCTGCCTCCAAGGCCAGCAAGGTTGCCGATTATCTCCTTGGCTTTCTTCCAGAACCCGTCGGCGTCATGCCGACGGAGGACCAGCAGGCGGCGTGAGGCTCTGCTCGGTGGCTGCGGGCACAAGAGTAAGAGGGGCAGGGTCGTTTCCGTGACGGGTTGGAGGCCGAGAGAAAGGCTCCCGGCTGCCCGTCGTGGAGCATCGCATGCCCAAAGCTGTCCAAAAAATTAAGTCGGCCGATGTCGGAATGATCCGTGGAAAGCGCATCGAAGTGTCGGGATCCAAGTCCAAGTTGCGCAAGAGCTTGCGAGGCCACGGCCTCTTTAGAGAGATCACCTTTTGTAAGCTCCGCGTGGGGATGCACGCAAGCGGCATAGAGATGCTGTCGAAGGTACGCGACCGGTATCCGATCAAAGGTGCCAGTTGGCAGGAGGCGGCCTGATGTCCCGCCAACCTTGCGAACTGGCACGCCGCCTCGCGCGAGAGGCGGAGACGGTATGCCGACACTATCTCTCCAATGGCAAGCGGACGGGGCGGTATTGGGTGGTCGGCGACGTCCACAACAACCCGGGCCGCTCACTATTTGTGCGGCTCCAGGAATCGCCGAAGGGAGCGGCGGGCAAGTGGACCGATGCTGCAACCGGCGCGCATGGTGATCTCCTCGACATCATCCGCGAAACTCTGGCTTTGCGAGACTTTCGTGAGGTCGCCGAGGAGGCGAGGCGCTTTTTGAACCTGCCTCGTTCTGAGCAGAAACCCGCCCCAAGACCTATTCCCCCAGCCGTACCGCCCGGATCGCAGCTAGCCGCCAGTCGGCTCTTTGCGATATCCAGCCCGATCGAGGGGACACTGGCTGAAACGTACCTGCAGCGCCGCGGAATAACCCGCGTCCACCATGATGGCAGCCTGCGCTTCCACCCACGTTGCTACTATAGGCCCGACGAGCATTTGCCGACTGAAACCTGGCCGGCGATGATCGCCCGCGTCACGGATCTTGATGGTCGGATCACCGGCGTGCACCGGACTTGGCTCGATCCGGACGGATTCGATCGTGTTCGGCTCGGCAAGGCTCCGGTCGACACGCCACGACGGGCCATGGGCGATCTTCTCGGCAATGCCGTTCGGTTCGGCGTGGTGGACAACGTGCTCGCTGCCGGCGAGGGTATAGAGACGATGCTTTCGTTGCGCTGCGTGCTGCCGACCTTGCCTATGGCTGCTGCACTCTCGGCCAATCACCTCTCAGCCATGCTGCTGCCGTCTAGCCTGCGCCGGCTCTACATTGTGCGCGATGCCGATGCCGCCGGTGATGCGGTGCTGGCAACTCTCAGCCAGCGCGCAGCAGAGGCCGGCATTGAGGCGATCGCGCTGTCGCCCCGGCTGGGCGACTTCAACGAAGATCTGCATGTCTTTGGTCTCGATGCCGTCCGAGCAACTCTGCGGTTTCAGCTTGTGCCAGAGGATGTCGTTCACTTCCTGCATTCGTCGACGGTGGCCGCGGAATAGCTCCCGGTCTTCGATCGACGTTGATAGGCCGGTCATAGGCGAGGTCAATACCGGAAGAGGACGCGACCTCGGCCTTCTAGGGGGCGATCGGACGGCAAGCGGCCCGGGCCGGCAATGGCTAACGTCCGGCTATTTTCCGCCGCGCGCCAGCGATGTGAAGACACATCATGCAGTTGGCCGCGCGCTTTGCATCGCGAAGCAAAATAGCCGGCCTCCGCCATCCTCCGCTGCCGCTTCGGCCCTGTCGGGTGCTGGCCCGTTCCGCCCGCCGTCAGAGGATCGCCACGAAGGCCGCGATGGTCGCGGCCGATCCGGCAAAGGACCTCTTCCCATGACCGACCATGACGACATCGAACCGCAGCACGCCTCGTCTCCGACCGACCACATGCTCACCCAATTACAGCTCTTCGGCTATCGTCCCTTCGACGACCAGCCCGATCCGAGACCGCTACCGGAAGGCAAGATGATCGCCGTCGCCGTCGCGGATATCTTTGACGCCGTTGTTGCGACCTTGAACGACACGCGGCTTGAGCCCGACCTTGACGATCTGCTCTGGTCGACGGTCAACCTGTTCCATAGGGCCGTCGAACGCATCGAACGGCAACTCGATGACAACGAACAAGCGCAGCATAAGAGCCAACGCGAGCAGAACGGCTCGGAAGTGCGATCGGTCGAACTCGAGCGCCTGACGGCCGAAGGCATAACGCTGATCGAGCGCCGCAACTGCCTGGAGCTCTTCCGCGACCAGGCCATCGAACAATTTGAGGTCCACACCGGTTCAGCCTGGCGCCCGCGGTCGGGATCATTGGTCAATCACCGAACGCTCACCGCGGCAATGATCGACTCCCGCGACTTCATCGCCGCCAAGCGTCGTTCCGAGACCGAGGTCATGTTGCCAGCCGGACCGAAAATCGCACTCACCGGTGGGCCCGACTTCAACGACCACAACCTCATCTGGGGCCGCCTCGACAAGGTTCACGCCAAGCACCCCGACCTGGTCCTCCTCCATGGCGGGTCGCCGAAAGGCGCCGAAATGATCGCCTCCAAATGGGCGACCAACCGCAAGGTGCCGCAGATCGCCTTCAAGCCCGACTGGACGAAGCACGCCAAGGCAGCGCCGTTCAAGCGCAACGATGCGATGCTCGAACTCCTGCCGATCGGCGTCATGCATTTCCCGGGCACGGGAATTCAGGACAATCTCGCCGATAAGGCGAAGCGGCTCGGCATTCCCGTCTGGAAGTTCGGCGGCGCATGAGCGCCGTCGCCTCGAAGACGCCAAGGTGGAGTTGCTCGCCGCAACTCCGCCTCGTTTCGTTTTTACATCCAAACTGCGCCGTGGTGGTGGTGGAAGGCGCGATTGATAGATCCATGCACATGGGGCCACCGCCATGCTCGCGCTTGGGCTTGTTCTCAACACACTCGGCATTGGCTTGTTCTGCTGGGCCATTTTTGCGCTCGCGGTGTATGCGCTACAGTTCTTCGTCGCACTCAGTGTCGGGATGTTGGCATTTCGTCATGGCGCGGGTGTCTTCGGCGCACTGCTTATCGGAATTGCTTCTGGCACGCTGACGCTTGCCGCTGGTCAGGTCGCCGTCGCCGTTAGTCCGTCCTTAACCTTGCGCGTTGCGATGGCAACCGTATTCGCGGTCCCCGCAGCGATCACCGGCTATCAGGTGATTTTTGAGTCGGCCGGGGTGGTGGAGAATGCGCCTGAACCAGTTCTCACAGCCGCCGCGCACGGGCGTTGAGGCTTCGTCGCCATCATCGGCCGAGCAAGACGGCACAGAGCGTCACGTTGAACGAGGGGTCGACGAGCTTGAGCGAGAGGTAACCGCGTTCCCTCTCGGGGCGCTTAAGCAAGCCGTACCGGTCTCTGTCTGGCCCACATAGCTGCGGCGGAGCGGCGCTCCGTTCGATCATTCCTTCCGGGACGATACCGCCCTTTGCGGCAGATTGTTTCTCTTTCTGCGCCGAATCCTACCAACCCCTTGTTCAGCAGAACCGAGATTCGCCAGTCTTCTCCTCAAGATTGCGATTCAGCACGCAGACCAAGTGGCCTCTTTGATGGCTTGATCTGGCCAAAGACCGGCTGCGCCTCGATCGTCTGAGCCGCAACGCCTTTGATGCGATTTTCTTCCCCTGGGCTTCGCCCATTCCTCGCGAGGCAAGAAAGTCGCAACAACGGCGTCCTCCGCTGCGCTCCGACCCGAACGGGTGCGTCGCCGATCGTCCTCGGCCTTTAGATCGCCATCGAGGCCGCGGTGGTCGCGGGCTCGAAACACAACAGGAGAAGTGACATGGCTAACATCGGTTCCTTCAAGAAGGTCGGCAACGATTTCCAGGGCGAGATCGTCACCCTGAGCCTGCAAGCCAGGGGCGTCCGTATCGTCGCCGAGTCCAACCGCTCCAACGACAACGCTCCCAGCCACCGCATCTATGTGGGCCGGGCTGAGATCGGTGCAGCTTGGTCGAAGCGCTCGGAGGAAGGCCGCGACTACCTCTCGCTCAAGCTCGACGATCCCTCCTTCAACGCGCCGATCTACGCGAACCTGTTCGATGACGAAGGCGGTGAAGGCTACACCCTCCTGTGGTCGCGGCCGCGCAAGAGCGGCGAATAGACGCTCCGCCAAGTCCCGTCCGGTCCGCCGGGCGGGGCGCTGACCTGAGCCAGCTTACGATTTGCTAAGCCGCGCAACCTTTTTGAGCAGGTCTCCCGGTTCGACCCCCAAAGCTTCAGCAATTTGCCCGAGCACGGTGACGCTTGCCGATACATCGCCGCGCTCGATGGCGCCGACGTAACGCGCGCTTAAACATGCGCGCTCGGCCAGTTCCTCCTGCGTCATTTGTAGATCGTGGCGCTTCCGACGCAGGTTCACAGCCATGATCTCTTTGAGATCCATGGCGATATGGGAACTGAGCCGGAACGATCGTTCTAGGAACGATCGTTCCTATTCGTATCAAAACGTGCTATCCATTGTCCCAACGCCATGAGCGCGGCCGCCCTTGGCTGCCGATCTACTGAATGAACATCCAGGATTCTAACGGGCAACGGAGGTCTGGATTGCGACCAAACCATGGCGTAGTTTCTGGGAGTTTTAAAGCGGGTATGATGCAGAAACCCTCCCTCGATCCAGACGTGGCGGACTGTGCGCCGAATGACGCGGTGCTTACGGCCTATGACGAACAGCATGTCGTCACGTACATTCGCCTTTTGCAGGCGGAGGGTCAGGGAGCGGACTGGCAGGAGGTCACTCGAATCGTCCTGCATATCGATCCAGAGCGAGAGCCGGACCGTGCGCGGACCGCATATCAGAGTCATCTTGCACGCGCAAAATGGGTCACCGAGCAGGGACGTCTTTTACGCGGCGCCGGCTCAAACTAGAAGGAAATCGCTGGCTGGAGATTGCAGTCAGAATGATTTTCTTCCGCTTACCGGTGGTAATTTTCATGCACCACGTGGTGCCAAACTAGGGACTTCCTACAACCCCCTCGTTTATAGTTATTGCGCCGCAATCCTTGTTCGTTAAGTGCAATGGGGACGGAAGCAATGCCTGAATTCGACTGGCGGTCGCCGGATTCGTTTAAGAGCCTAGAGAATGCTGAGATCACTGAAATCGCCTGGGTAGGTCTTCGTATGAACGTGGACTACCAACGTGACTACGATGCGATCATCGCAAACAACTCAGATGGCGAGGTGACCGAGGAATTCAGGAGGAGGTGGGGCCTCTGCTTTCGCCCATGACCCGCAGGGGTCGTTCCACGAGCAGACAATCTTTTGGGCGCCCGAGGTTCTCCCGACCGTCGTCCCGGTCACTGTAACCGCTTCAACGCCTGGTCAAAGCCCAACGTCTCCGCCGCCGCTTGATCTTGCATCTGGTCAGGTGCGCCGTGCCGCTGACGGCTGGCATGCCGTGCTGCAAATCGGTTCGGTGGAGCATCGCATCTGGTCGAAACAGCCGCTGACCGCAGGCGCTCGCTATGCGGCCGAGTTGCCATTTGACGGCGATTTGGAGGCGCGCGCGCATGCCGCCACGCGGCTGTGGCGCGCGATGAATGGACACACGCCAGGACCTCCGCTTCATCGCGTGCCCAAACAGCGGCGCGAACGACTGTGCGCAGCCCTTCGCGCGGTGACCGCGTATCTGGCCGGCGCGACTTATCGCAGCATCGCAGAAGCTCTGTTTGGCAAGTCGCGCATATCGGATCGTGGCTGGAAAACACACGATCTGCGCAGCCGAACCCGTCGCCTTGTACAAAGCGGCCTCGCATTTGTGCACGGAGGTTATCGCAAGCTGCTTCGGCCCAGGCGCAGGGTCAAGTAGCGCCGTTCCTTGGGGTGTCGAAAATCGACCCACCGATATTCGGCATCCCCGTCCGAGATCGCGCTTCTCCATGATGACCGCACACACGCCGGCGCCACCATCCGCGGTGCGCTGTCAACCTGGAGTTCTCAAATGCCCGATTCGACGGCCGGTCTACCTCCGCGCTTCCTGCGAACACCGGAGGCTGCGCGTTACCTTGGCCTTTCCGGTCGCACGCTCGAGAAGCACCGCACGTACGGCACCGGCCCGACGTATCGGAAGATCGGCGGACGCGTCGTCTACGCCGTAGACGATCTGAAAGCCTGGGCTGACCTCGGCGCCAAAACGTCGACGTCTGACCCCGGGAAGGGGACCGTGCTGCCGGCCAAGAAGCATCCGGTACTGCGCCCATATGCGGGCCAGGAACGTCGCTGATCTCGGGCGAGAGCAGTGACCATGCGGCGTAAACACCATTCCGAGCGCGACCAGCTGGAGCTCTTTCGGGCGGTCCCTGGGGATCTCGCGCCGCGCGATGCGCAGGATCTGATGGCTTATCCCTTCTTCTCGCTTGCAAAAACGAAGCGGATTGCACCGATCGACTTCCGTGCCGGCGCGATCGCAATTCGGGTCGAGGCCGTGCCGGAACACGGCATGGCAACCATCTGGGATGCCGATGTTCTGATCTGGGCCACGTCGCAGATCGTCGAGGCGCGCGACGCCGGCTTGAAGACGTCGCGCCTTATGGCTGCAACGCCTTACGAGATTCTGACGTTTGTCGGCCGCGGCACCAGCGCCCGAGATTATGATCACTTCAAGGCCGGTCTCGACAGGCTTCAGTCAACGACCGTGCTGACCTCGATCCGCCAGCCGGCAGAGCGCCGGCGGCATCGCTTCTCCTGGATCAGCGAGTGGAAGGAGACGGCCGATGCAAATGGTCGTCCATTTGGGCTCGAGCTGATCCTGCCGGATTGGTTCTATGCCAGCGTCATCGGTGAAGCACTCGTTCTGACGATCGATCGCGCCTATTTCGATCTCACGGGCGGGCTTGAGCGGTGGCTCTACCGGCTCGTGCGCAAGCACGGTGGATGCCAAGATGGCGGCTGGAGCTTTGATCTTGTGCACCCTCCATGCGAAGTCCGGCATCATCTCGCCGCTCAAGCTCTTTGCTCACGACGTCCGCCAGATCGTCCAGCGCCAGACATTGCGCGGCTATCAGCTCGCGCTCACGCGCGATCCGAACGGTACGGAGCGACTGAACTTCGCACCTACGCCTGTTGATCCCTTAACGGCACGCTTGCGCCGCCGCGGTCTCATTCCAAATTCGGAGGACAACCTGTGAATCAGCTCGTGCTATCGAGGACCGCAACCCTCGTGCTATCGGAGAAACGATACTGGGGCTATCGGGGCCCGAAATCGAGCTTAAGAGCTTGTTTTTCAGCGCCTTCCCGCTGGTCTAACTTTACTAACCAGAAATCCTTCGGATTTCTTCTAAGGGAGCAGGCCGAAAGCCACGTTGGCGGCGCTCGGCAACGGCAGTCCGACAGTTCAGCCTGCCTTTGCAGGCCACGCACACTCTCCATCGAGCCTCAAGCCCACGGCTACCAGCTCCAGCGTCAGGGAGCCGCCGCATGAGCGATCTCACGGAAGTGGAAGTGTTGTGGCTCGAGAAGCGCATCGAAAACCGCATTCGGTTCGGTCGCGTCGTCAATGAACGGAAGCTTGATGGTCACCGGCGTGTACTGTCATTCGCGCCTGGCAGCATCTTTGCCTTCGTCCGTTGGACCTCCAGCGACTTTGGCACGATCATCTCGCGGATTGACATCTTGCGCGCGGTCGCGCCAGGACAGCGCTGCTCGACCGTGCCGTATGTGAAGCCGGGCGGAGAGATTTTGCTGCGGCTCTCCGGTTGGCCGATGGTCGAACGAGTGCTGCAGATGGTCGATGCGGTCGAAGCGCTCGGCATCGATCCCGCCGATGTCGCTCCTGATCATTGGCATCACGTTCACAACCGTCTGTCCGTGAACGAGAATCCGCGTCCGTATACGAAAGCGCGCCATCAGGCCTGGTTTAATCGTCAAAAGGTGATGCGATGACGTGCCGTTTCATCATGCTGATAACGACGTTCGTGGTTGTTGCCGCCCTTGTCACGACAATCTTTCTGGAGCCGCTTCCGCTCTACATCTGGAATGCATCGACGAGCGTACCTATCGGTCTCTATCGCTTGCGATCGGCAAAACTCTTTCATGTCACAGAGCTGGTCGCCATTCAGCCGCCGGAACCACTTGCGACCTTTCTAGACCTGAACGGCTATCTGCCGGTCGGCGTCCCCATGCTCAAGCGGGTCTTGGCGCTGCCGGGGCAGACGGTCTGCAGAAGCGGTCTCACTATTTCGGTGAATGAAATTGAAGTCGGCCAGGCCCGGGATCGTGACGGACGCGGCCGGCCGCTGCCGAAATGGCAGGGCTGCCGAGTCGTCGGGGAGGGCGAGCTCTTTCTCATGAATTGGCAGTCGGATGCCTCCCTTGACGGCCGATATTTTGGATTTCTTCCGGCGTCAGGCGTGATCGGCCGTGCCCTCCCGGTGTGGACGCGGGAGGAGTGATCGTGCGTGTTCTACGTTTCCGTTCTGTCATTCCTCTGTTCGAACAAGTGCAGGACCATTCCTCCGTCCCGACCAAAGCTTGCAGACCCGACGCGCGCAGCGGCGGTCCAGCCCGGCCGAAAGGCCGGCGCGAAGCGGCTTTACCCTGGACGGGCGCGAGCACGCCGGCACTCTTGCATTTTTTCGAGAGGAGCCTGTGCGCTGCCGTGCCCCTGTTCGTGGCACTGACTGTGAGTAACGCTGCTGCTGTCGCCGAGACGCGACCGGCAGAGCTCACAGCGAGTTATCGAACTGACAATTCATTTGCGGATTTCGTTGAAGCGGCCTCGCGTCGCTTTGGCATGCCGGTGCGCTGGATACTGGCAGTCATAGACGTCGAAAGCGCCGGAGAGGTGCGCGCCAAGTCAGCCAGGGGCGCCATGGGGTTGATGCAGATCATGCCGGAAACCTGGGCGGAGCTGCGTCTGCGGTACGACCTCGGCAACGATCCCTACGATCCCCAAGAGAACATCCTTGCAGGTACGGCGTACCTGCGCGAACTGCGCGACCGCTTCGGTGCGCCAGGCTTCCTTGCAGCCTACAACGCGGGACCTGCTCGTTATGGAGAGCATCTCGCCGGCCGTCCATTACCAGCTGAGACCCAGGCCTATTTGCAGAAGCTTGTGCCCGGCATCGGCAGCGACATTGCCATTTCCAGCGCTGCAAGTCTGCGGCCATCGGTGAGATCGATCTTCATTGTGCGGCTTGAAAGCTCAAAAGCCGCTGCCCGTCTGCAGCCTGTGCGCTCGCCGACCCTATCTCCGACGGCCGCTTCGGTTCACGACATCTCCGCCATTGTGCCACGGACAGCAGGGTTGTTCGTCGCGAGATCTGATGCGGGAGGCTCGCAATGACTGAATGCGCAAGCTGGCATGCATTGGCGTGCTCTGGAGAAGAATGGAGGGAATGGGGAGAGCAGTGGGAAGGCACGACAGCAGGACGGCGAGATAAAAGGGGCTCGCCGGTCGAACCGCAAGCCATTGACATGGCTTGGGCCCTGGCGTGCCGGTCGGTCGAGGCGCGTGCCGCGCCTTCGGTTTTCAACAATGCAATCAGAACGATTTTCGGCACTGTAGGCATTTTTGCTCGCTCGGAGCGCTGGGGATGACAACAGGCGACAGCGATCTGCGTATTCGGCCTGGGCGCATTCGCAACACGCGCTCGCCGAATCCGAAGAGCTTCATCAACCAGGTGCTGCGTGCGGCGAAGAAAGCCGGGCACACCTCGGGGCAGAGCGTGACCGGCAGGCGTTCGGCGGCTTATGGGCGCTCGACGTTTGGCCGCGGCAGACTCGGTTTCAGCCGCGCCAGATTGTTCAGCCCAACGCGGCTCGTTGTGGTGAAGGCGCGTGTTGTCCGGCACAAAGGGCGAGCCTTCCGTTCAGCCCCCCTGACCGCCCACCTGTCATATCTGAAGCGCGACGGCGTGACTCGAAGCGGCGAGAGAGCCGAGATGTTCGATGAGGGCTGCGACCGCGCCGATAGCGCGGCCTTTGCTGACCGATGCAAGGACGACCGGCATCATTTCCGGTTCATCGTCTCACCAGAGGACGCCGGCGACATGACCGACCTGAGGGCGTTCACCCGTGACCTTGCCAAGCAGATGGAGACCGATCTCGGCACGCGGCTCGATTGGGTGGCTGTCGATCATTGGAATACGGACAATCCTCACGTCCATCTCCTCGTGCGGGGAATAGATGAGGAAGGGGCGGATCTCGTGATCTCCCGCGACTATATCAGCCAGGGCCTGCGCTCGCGCGCCGAGGAACTGGTCGCCATCGAACTGGGCCCAAAACCCGAGCACGAGATCCGCAATTCACTGGAGAGGGAGGTTTCGGCTGAACGATGGACACGGCTCGATCGGGAGATCCGGCTGGCGGCCGATGAGGCGGGGTATGTCGATCTTCGCCCGGAGAATCCGGGCAAGTCCGATCCCGAGATCCGGCGCCTGATGGTCGGCCGCCTTCAGCACCTGGAGAAGATGGGCCTTGCCGCATCCGCCGCACCGGGGGAATGGATGGTCGGGCTCGAGGCCGAGCGTAGCCTGCGTGACCTCGGTATGCGCGGCGACATCATCAAGACCATGCACTGTGCCTTTACCGAGCGTGGAGAAGCGCGCGGCATTGCCGACTTCGTCATCGAAAGCGGACAGCCTTCGTCCCAAATCATCGGACGCCTGGTCGATCGCGGATTGCACGACGAGCTGACGGGTGAGGCTTATGCCCTGATAGACGGAACTGACGGACGCGCGCACCACGTCCGCTTGCGAGGGATCGAGGCCTTCGAACATGCACCGCCCATCGGCGGAATCGTCGAAGTCCGACGCTTCGGTCAAGCCGGCGAACCGCGGCCGACCGTGGTACTCGCGACCCGCTCCGATCTCGATCTGGGTGGACAGGTCACCGCAAAGGGCGCGACCTGGCTCGACCACAGGCTGGTCGAACGCGACCCCATACCGCTTGCCATGGGCGGATTCGGCCGCGAGACCCGCGATGCCATGGAAGCCCGTACGGAGCACCTGATCCAGGAGGGCCTGGCGCGGCGGCAGGGCCAACGCATCATCTTGCAGCGTGACCTCCTGAATACGTTGCGCCGGCGTGAGCTTGACGAGGTGGCTGCAAAAGTCTCGGCCGACACCGGCTTGCCTCATGTGAACGCCGCCTCTGGAGAGCACGTGGCGGGCACCTATCGCCGGCGGCTGACGCTTACCTCGGGACGCTTCGCCATGATTGATAATGGGCTCGGTTTCCAACTCGTGCCCTGGTCGCGCGAACTCGAACAGAAGCTCGGCCAACACGTCACTGGCGTCGTGAAAGACGGCGGCGGAATCGAATGGGGTTTTGGTCGCAAGCGCGACCTAGGCCTCTAGCTTGAACTCGCCAAATTTAATTGCACAAAGGTCGTCTGGGATGTCCGGAACCAAGATCCTCTGGGGTCAGGTGATCGTTGTCGGCCTGATCGTCTTGCTGGCCATCTGGGGTGCGACCGAGTGGACGGCCTGGCGGCTCGCGTGGCAGCCGGAGCTTGGCCAGCCCTGGTTCGAGTTGCTGGGCTTCAAGGTCTATTACCCGCCAGTCTTCTTCTGGTGGTGGTTCGTCTTTGATGCTTATGCGCCACAGGTCTTTGTCGAGGGCGCCTTCATCGCGGCGTCGGGGACATTCATTTCGATCGCGGCGGCGATCGGCATGTCGGTCTGGCGGGCGCGCGAGGCCAAGAACGTTGAGACCTATGGCTCGGCGCGCTGGGCTGATGCGGAAGAGGTTCGAGCGGCAGGGCTCCTCGGTCCAGATGGCGTGGTGCTCGGCAAGCTTGACCGCGACTACCTCCGCCATGATGGACCTGAACACGTCCTGTGTTTCGCGCCCACCCGATCCGGCAAGGGCGTCGGCCTTGTCGTTCCCTCGTTGCTGGCCTGGCCGGGCTCGGCCATCGTTCACGACATCAAGGGCGAGAACTGGCAACTGACCGCCGGCTTCCGCGCGCGACATAGCCGCGCGCTGTTGTTCGACCCGACCAACCCGAAATCCTCAGCCTACAATCCGCTGCTCGAGGTCCGGCAGGGAGAGTGGGAGGTTCGCGACGTCCAGAACGTCGCCGATGTCCTGGTCGACCCCGAGGGCTCGCTCGACAAGCGGAACCATTGGGAGAAGACCAGTCATTCGCTTCTGGTCGGCGCCATCCTTCATGTCCTTTACGCGGAGGCCGACAAGACCCTGGCTGGCATCGCCGCCTTCCTGTCCGACCCGAAGCGGCCGATCGAAGCGACGCTGAAGGCGATGATGACCACCGCGCATCTTGGCGAGCAGGGTGCTCATCCCGTGGTCGCCTCGACCGCCCGCGAACTCCTCAACAAGTCCGAGAACGAACGTTCAGGCGTCCTGTCCACCGCGATGTCGTTCCTCGGGCTGTACCGCGATCCCGTCGTGGCGCAGGTGACCTGCCGGTGCGACTGGCGGATCGCCGATCTGATCGCAGATAGCCGCCCTACGACGCTTTATCTGGTGGTGCCGCCGTCGGATATTTCGAGGACCAAGCCACTGATCCGCCTGGTGCTGAACCAGATTGGTCGTCGCCTGACCGAGGACTTGCACGACCGCGACCGCCGGCATCGCGTCCTGATGATGCTGGACGAGTTCCCGGCACTTGGGCGGCTCGATTTCTTCGAGTCCGCGCTCGCCTTCATGGCGGGGTACGGCATCAAGAGTTTCTTGATCGCGCAGTCGCTCAATCAGATCGAGAAGGCCTATGGGCCTAACAATGCGATCCTCGATAACTGCCACGTCCGGGTCAGCTTTGCGACCAATGACGAGCGGACCGCGAAGCGTGTGTCCGATGCGCTTGGTACGGCGACCGAAATGCGGGCGATGAAGAACTATGCCGGGCACCGATTGAACCCATGGCTGGGGCATCTCATGGTCTCACGGCAGGAGACGGCAAGGCCGCTGCTGACACCAGGCGAGGTCATGCAGCTTTCGCCGTCGGACGAGATCGTCATGGTGGCGGGTACGCCGCCGATTCGAGCTCGGAAGGCTCGGTACTATGAAGATCGGCGGTTTACCGAGCGGGTCCTGCCGCCGCCCGATCCAGCCGCATCCGGCCGGTCACCGCGAACGGACGGATGGTCTGCATTGGGAGCGCCCAAGCCGGCGTCGCTTCCAACCGAAAGGGGGCGAGCGAAGGAAGATTCGGCGAATAGCGGCCTTCGTCGCGAGCCCGAACTCCCCGATCACGTCGCGATCGCCAAGGAGAGGGCCGAACCGACGCCAGCCGAGGAATTTGCCGTCGTTCTTGACGACGACGAGGACGCGGTTCGCCAGTCCCGGCTTCTCCGTCAGCAAATGCGCGGCGTCGCCCGTCAAGCCGCCATGGACCCGAATGACGGCATGGAGCTCTGAGGCAATATGCGCGACCGGATGAACGTGTATTTCCCGCCAGAGCTTCTGAAGCAGATCTCGGATCTGGCCGATCGCCAGAAGCTCTCCCGGTCTGCGATCGTGGAGGCGGCCGTTGCTTCGTTTCTGTCGCCGGATGGATCGGACAGGCGGGAGGCGGCGTTTACCCGTCGCCTGGATCGACTGTCGCGTCAGCTGCAGAGACTGGAGCGAGACGTCGGTTTAACGGCCGAGACGCTGGCTCTCTTCGTCCGTTTCTGGCTGACGGTTACGCCACCGCTACCGAACGACGCGCAGACGGCTGCGCAGGCAAAAGGCCGGGAGCGGTTTGAAGGATTTGTCGAGGCGCTCGGGCGTCGTTTGCAAAAGGGGCAGAGCTTTCTGCGTGAGATACCGGAAGATATCGTCCGTCAGGAGCCCGCCGGCGGACCTGACTGATCGCTCTCAATGCGCCATCGCGCGAACCCTTCTTTTTCTACGCCGGCCTACGACCGCAGCAATTTAGCCGAGCCTATAAAAAGCTGACACGCTATCGGCTCGAATGAGTTGATGAGCAAGAAGGCCGGCATGCAAGTTACAAGGACGTGGCGTCTCACCGTGCGCGTATTTCTACCGTTTGCTGCTGGCTACTATCTTTCGTATCTGTTTCGGACGATCAACGCCTTGATCGTGAGTCATCTCAGCTCGGATGCCGGGCTTGGGTCAGCCAACCTCGGACTGCTTACGTCAGTCTATTTCCTGGTCTTCGCGGCCGCTCAGATCCCGGTCGGTATATTGTTGGACCGCTTTGGTCCGCGTCGGGTCCAGAGCGCGCTGCTCTGGTTCGCAGCACTGGGCGCGGGACTGTTCGCCGTATCGACTGGCTTCGTGTCGTTTTTGATCGCGCGTGCGATGATCGGGCTCGGCGTGGCGGGGGCGCTGACGGCAGGACTTAAGTCCATCATCCTTTGGTTCCCCAGGGAACGAGTCGCCTTGCTGAACGGCTACATGATCATGCTGGGATCACTAGGAGCGGTGACCGCCACAGTTCCCGTCGAACACTTGCTCGCTTGGATGGGCTGGCGGCAGCTCTTTGTGGTCCTGGCGGCTGCGACAGGTGCCACAGCGATCCTCATCTATGTTGTAGTTCCAGAACAACGCGTTAGCCTATCGAAAGTACCAGTCTCCGCCACCCTGGGATCGGTTTTCAGCGACAGGCGCTTCTGGCGGATAGCCCCGTTATCGGCGACTTGCGTTGGTTCAGCTTGGTCGCTGCAGGGATTGTGGGCATCACCGTGGCTTGCAGACGTGGAGGGGCTCGATCGCGCAGGCCTCGTCAGACAGCTGTTCATCATGTCGATCTTTCTCAGCGGCAGTGCCTGGTTGTTCGGTATGACCATCCATCACGTCAAACGAACAGGCCTCACGGCTGAGACGATATTCGCGATGGTGGCCGTGCTGTTTATCGCGGCCGAGTTAGCCTTGATCCTGCGAGTACCTCTGCCGTCCATCTTGCCCTGGTCGGTTGTCGCAATCATCGGAACGGCAACTGTGGTCAGCTTTGCCGTGATGGCTGATTACTTTCCGTCAGAGCTTGCCGGCCGTGCCAATGGCGCCTTGAACGTCTTGCACTTTGGTTGGGCATTTCTGGCACAATATGCGACCGGCCTGATCCTGGAGCAATGGTCTACGAATCATGACAATAGGTCGATCACGGCTTATCAAGTCGCGTTCAGTCTAAACGTAGCACTACAGATCGCGGCGTTGGTTTGGTTCGCGGTACCTTGGATCCAATCCTTTGCTTCCTGGATGAATTCAGTCCCTTCCACCATGCTGGTCAGTGCTTTCGACGTGGTCGAAGCAAGCATTTTCTGCGAGCAATCGGACGGCGAGGTGGAGTGGTGACCCGCGCGACCTAAGCGCCACTCTCCGTCGTGACGAGGCTGTTGAGGCGTCGCTTGGCGCCGGTCGCGATGGATTCTGCCATCGCCTGTGGGAAATCCTTCGGCAGCTTCGCAATCGTTGCGTCGATCTTCGTGCCAGCCGTATCCGCGAGCTCTTCGATGATACGGCGAACCACGCTGTCGGACAGGCCGCAAGTCTTTGCGGTTTGGACGAAATGTCGGCCGAGAATCGTGTGTACCACGTAGTGGCGACTATTGCCGATCGCCATGGCGAGCTTCATCTGATTTTGCGTGATCTGCTTGGCATCGAGGCTCGGTTGCGTTGAGATGATGTCGTACAGCGGGGCGAGGACGAATCGTCCGCCGGGCGAGAGGCGGATGCTGAAATTCTTGGCGTGGCCATCAGTCGCCGCCAGAAGCCAGAAGACGATTTGTGCCTTAAAGAAGGTCGCCTGGTCGTCCGCCGGCGTATCGCTGCCTTTGAGGAGATCAGAGATATTTCGGATGCTCGGGCCGCCGTCCGATTCGTATTTGCGCCCGGGCAGGACAGAAAGCGCCTGACAGCAATCTTCCTGTGGCAGGCGCAAAAGCCGTCCGTCGTGAGCCCATGTGCGGTCGAAGCGTTCAATGGCGAGCACGCGCCGGCCCGCGAAATCAACGATGCGCGACTTGGCGACGGGCAAGTCGAGCGCGGCGACGAGCTTCAGGCAGAGATGCTCGTTTTCAACGCTGTGGGTCAGGTCGACGCCGTTCGGTAACCTGCCGATCTGCGGTTTGATGATGTGCGTGGTGGCCGTCGTGCCGTGCGGCACGTGCCACTTATCCTTCCAGTAGAGAAGGGCGGTTTTCTCCTGGGCTCCAGCCAGAGAGATACGAAACTCCTGATCGGGACCGATGCCGAGCGGATTGTTGGCGAGATTGGCAAGGATCGCCGCGATGTCCTGGTCGCTCGCGACGCGAGCGTCAATCGCGCCCGCCGCTCCAGGTGCCGTTCCATCCGGAAGGAATTGCAGGGCGCCGACACAGTCGCGGCCGATCGCGGAAAGCAGGCTGTAAGCATCGGCTCCGCCGGCATGCGCGCGTTCGGCGACCCGCCGGCGGATGTCGTCGTTATCGGGAAGCAGGTTATCGAAGACCGCAATGACGGGGTCACCGATATAGCGGTCTTCGCGTAGAGGTATCGATACCGAGACCGGGATGGCGTTCTCCCATCCCAGCCAGGCTTCGTCGTATTGGAAATCGATGGCGCCGCTGCTCTCCCGCCGCAGCCGCCCGACCAGACGAGCGTTCAGGTAGACGTTGAGAGGCGCTCGGATAGGACGGCGTCCCATCAGAACAGATCCTCGATGGCTTTGGCCGACACCTTCGTGCGTGGTCGGAGGACCAGTTCCAGGTCGAGCGCGGCCAGCGCATCCATGAGGATGCGCAGTTGCGTCGCTGGTTCGCCGGCCTCCAGCTTCGAGACGGTCGCTTGGCGCGCGTGCATCTTGTTGCCTAGGCCGCCCTGGGTGAGTTTTTTTTGCCGGCGGTGCCGCTTAATGGCGGCGCCGAGCTGCTGCGGGGTGCGAGCGATCGTATCCATTGGAGCTTGATACGCGAATGCGTATAAAATGTCAATATACGGGGATGCGTATATAGAGCAATATACGATATCGCGTATAGAACATCGATATACGCAATCGCGTATAGCGCTTTGGCCGATCACACCGCAGGCGGACGTTGCAGTGATTGAATGAATAGCGCCATACTATGAGCGCTCACGATGAGGCCGAGTGGTGAGCAGCAACTCGCAAGCGACCCGATGCGGTTGAGTAAGCCTCAAACATCGGTTCTCGGTCTTTCTTTTTCTACGCCAGTCTACGATCACCGAAAGCGCTCGTTGCGCCAAGCCCATTGGTGCCCTTTCTAATCATCCCCACCTGAGGGCCCGCTGTGGAGGTCCTCATTCGGTGGGGACGTCGGTGGCAATCCATTCCATCCAATCGGAAGCGAATTCGCGCGGTGCGCGAATGCTGCGTAGCGCGCTTGGCGCGGCGATTGCCAGCTACCTCGAGGATGAAACGATCATCGAGGTGATGCTCAACCCGGATGGGCGGTTGTGGATCGATCGGTTGTCGAGCGGCTTGATCGATACAGGCGAAACTTTGTCCGCAGCAGATGGCGAGCGCATTGTTCGCCTGGTGGCGCATCACGTCGGCGCCGAGGTGCATGCCGGCGCGCCTCGCGTCTCGGCCGAATTGCCCGGAACCGGGGAGCGCTTCGAAGGTCTCTTGCCTCCCGTCGTGGCAGCTCCGGCGTTCGCGATCCGCAAGCCCGCTGTCGCCGTCTTTACACTCGACGACTACGTCGCCAGAGAGATCATGTCCTCGAAGCAGGCCACAATCCTGAAGGGTGCGGTCGCCGCTCGTAAGAATATCCTTGTCGCCGGTGGGACATCGACCGGCAAGACAACGTTGACGAATGCGCTCCTGGCCGAGGTGGCAAAGAGCTCCGATCGGGTCGTTCTGATCGAAGACACGCGCGAACTTCAGTGCAAGGCGCCCAACCTTGTAGCATTGCGGACCAAAGATGGCGTGGCGACGCTATCGGATCTCGTTCGGTCCTCGCTGCGACTGCGTCCCGATCGTATCCCGGTTGGCGAGGTCCGCGGTGCGGAGGCACTGGATCTGCTCAAAGCTTGGGGCACCGGTCATCCTGGCGGCATCGGCACGATTCACGCGGGCACCGCGCTCGGTGCTTTGCGGCGGCTTGAGCAGCTCATCCAGGAAGCCGTCATTACGGTTCCGCGTGCCCTGATCGCCGAGACCATCAACCTCGTCGCCGTCCTTGCGGGGCGCGGCGCCGACCGTCGTCTCTCCGAGCTCGCCATCGTCTCGGGGCTTGGAGCCGCCGGTGACTACAGCCTTTCATCAGCAGGAGACTGACATGCGTCTGCAATTTCGCTTTTTTCGTGGGGCATCGTTGGCGGCTTTCGGCACGGTGCTCTTGGCAGCACCGCCGGCATGGGCCGCCGGCTCGAACATGCCGTGGGAGCAACCGCTCAATCAGATCCTGCAGTCGGTCGAGGGGCCGGTCGCCAAGATCATCGCCGTCATCATCATTGTCGTCACCGGCCTCACGCTCGCGTTCGGAGATTCCTCGGGTGGTTTCCGCAGGCTGATCCAGATCGTGTTTGGTCTGTCGATCGCGTTCGCGGCTTCGAGCTTCTTCCTGTCGTTCTTCTCCTTCGGCGGCGGCGTGGTGATCTGATGGATGAGCCGGTCGCAGGCTTTGTCGTGCCCATCCACCGCGCGCTTACCGAGCCCATCCTGATGGGCGGTGCGCCGCGATCGGTCGCGATTGTCAACGGCACGCTTGCCGCCGCGCTTGGGCTCGGACTGCGACTGTGGATCGCGGGTCTGGTCCTCTGGTTCATCGGCCACATGGCCGCCGTCTGGGCCGCCAAGCGCGATCCCGCCTTCGTCGACGTGGTGCGCCGACATCTGCGCATTCCCGGCCATCTCAACCTCTGAGTTATCGGTCATGATGAACCTTGCCGAATATCGTCATTCCAACGCGCGTCTTGCCGACTTCCTGCCTTGGGCCGCCCTGGTCGATGAGGGCATCGTCCTGAACAAGGATGGCTCGTTCCAAAGAACGGCGAAATTCCGTGGCCCCGACCTCGACAGCGCAGTGCCGGCCGAACTCGTCGCCGTCGCCGGCCGTCTGAACAACGCCCTGCGCCGCCTCGGATCGGGCTGGGCCGTATTTGTCGAGGCGCAGCGCCATTTTGCGGGAGCCTATCCTCCGAGCATCTTTCCGGATGCCGCATCCGCGCTGGTCGATGCAGAACGCAGGGCCCAGTTCGAAGAGGCGGGTGCCCACTACGAGTCCAGCTATTTCCTGACTTTCCTCTATCTTCCACCAGAGGAGGGCACAGCGAAGGCAGAGCGATTGCTCTATGAGGGGCGCGATCGCACTCTCGGAGCAGACGCTCGCGAAGTGCTCCGCGGTTTTGTCGTTCAAACCGGCCGCGTGCTCGGGCTTCTTGAAGGGTTCATGCCCGAATGCACCTGGCTCGATGATCAAGCCACGCTGACGTACCTGCACTCGACGATTTCGACCAAACGTCATCGCGTCCGCGTGCCCGAAATTCCGATGTACATCGATGCGCTGTTGGCTGACCAGCCGCTGACCGGCGGGCTCGAGCCGATGCTGGGCTCAGCCAATCTGCGGGTTCTGACCATCGTTGGCTTCCCGGGCGCGACGACACCTGGAATTCTGGATGACCTCAATCGCCTGCCATTCTCATATCGCTGGTCGACGCGCGCGATCATGCTCGACAAGACCGATGCCACCAAGCTTTTGACCAAGATCCGCCGGCAGTGGTTCGCCAAGCGAAAGTCGATCGGCGCCATCCTCAAGGAGGTCATGACGAACGAGGCGTCGACACTGCTCGATACCGACGCCCACAACAAGGCGCTGGATGCCGACGCTGCGCTACAGGAACTTGGTTCGGACCAGATCGGACAGGCCTTTGTCACGGCAACGATCACCGTCTGGGATGCAGATCCCAATGCTGCCGATGAAAAGCTCCGCCTGATCGAGAAGGTCGTTCAGGGCCGCGATTTCACCTGCATGATCGAGACGGTGAACGCCGTCGAAGCCTGGCTCGGCAGCCTGCCCGGGCACGTTTACGCCAATGTGCGGCAGCCGCCGGTCTCGACCCTCAACCTCGCCCATATGATTCCGATCTCGGCCGTGTGGGCAGGCGAAGCAAGGGATCTGCATTTTGGCGGACCGCCGCTCCTGTTCGGCAAGACCGAGGGTTCAACACCGTTTCGGTTTTCGCTGCATATCGGTGACGTCGGCCACACCTTGGTGGTTGGGCCGACAGGTGCTGGCAAATCCGTCCTGCTGGCGCTGATGGCAATGCAGTTCCGCCGCTACCCCAACTCCCAAGTATTTGCGTTCGACTTCGGTGGTTCGATCCGCGCGGCCGCGCTCGCCATGGGTGGCGACTGGCATGATCTCGGTGGTGCCTTGTCTGACGGAGGCGATCAGCCCGTCGCGTTGCAGCCGCTGGCCTGGATCGACGACCCCTCCGAGCGCGGATGGGCCACGGAATGGATCGGCGCGATCCTGGCACGGGAAAAGGTCGAGATCACCCCAGAGGTCAAGGACCATCTGTGGTCGGCGCTGACGTCTCTCGCTTCGGCACCAATACAGGAGCGCACCCTGACGGGCCTGTCAGTCCTCTTGCAATCGAACTCGCTGAAACGCGCTCTGCAACCCTACTGCCTTGGAGGTCCGTCCGGACGCCTACTTGATGCTGAATTCGAGCGCCTTGGCGAGTCCTCCGTCCAGGCGTTCGAGACCGAAGGGTTGATCGGAACGAGCGCGGCCCCGGCCGTGCTGGCCTACTTGTTTCATCGCATCGGCGATCGTCTCGACGGCCGTCCGACGCTTCTCATTGTCGATGAGGGTTGGCTCGCCCTCGACGACGACGATTTTGCCGGCCAGCTCCGCGAATGGCTGAAGACGCTGCGCAAGAAGAATGCCTCCGTCATCTTTGCCACCCAATCGCTTTCGGACATCGATGGTTCGGCCATCGCCCCGGCGATCATCGAAAGCTGCCCAACACGCTTGTTGCTGCCGAACGAACGGGCGATCGAACCGCAGATTACGGCCATCTACCGCCGCTTCGGCCTCAATGATCGCCAGATCGAGCTTTTGGGTCGGGCAACGCCCAAGCGTGACTACTACTGCCAATCGCGCCGCGGCAACCGCATGTTCGAGCTCGGCCTTGGTGAAATTGCGCTCGCATTCACAGCGGCCTCATCCAAGACAGACCAGGCGGCCATTGCACAGCTTCTCGCCGAGCATGGAACTGACGGCTTCGTGCCTGCCTGGCTCCGGCATCGCGGCGTGGCCTGGGCCACGGACCTGATTCCCAGTCTCGTCAATCTGGAGAAATCGCAATGAGGCGCCTTGGTCTATTTGCCGCGGCCGGCACGATCGCCCTCACGCTTTGCGTCACGGAGCCTGCACGAGCGCAGTGGATCGTCTTCGATCCCAATAACTACGTCCAGAACGTGCTGACTGCCGCGCGCGAGCTGCAGCAGATCAGCAATCAGATTACCTCGTTGCAGAACGAAGCGCAGATGCTGATCAATCAGGCCAGGAATCTGGCAAGTCTGCCGTACTCCTCGCTCCAGCAATTGCAATCCTCGATCCAGCGAACCCAGCAATTGTTGGCCCAGGCCCAGCGGATTGCCTACGACGTCCAGCAGATCGATCGCGCGTTCTCGACCAGCTATGCGCCGGCGAGCGGCAACCAATCCAGCCAGCTGCTGATCATCAATGCTCAAACACGGTGGCAGAATTCTGTCGCGGCGCTGCAGGACGCGCTCCGGGTCCAGGCTGGAGTCGTGGGCAACCTCGATACCAATCGCGTCCAAACATCGGCGCTCGTGATCTCGAGCCAGGGTGCCAGCGGCGCCCTGCAGGCGACCCAGGCCGGCAATCAGATCCTCGCGCTTCAGGCGCAGCAGCTTGCCGATCTTACCGCCACTGTCGCGGCACAGGGCAGGGCACACAGCCTTGAAGCGGCGCAGCGCGCGGCAGCTCAAGACCAGGGGCGCGAACAGCTCCGGCGTTTTTTGACGCCGGGGCAGGGCTATCAATCCCAGGACGTGCGGATGTTCCACTGATGACTGATACAGGCCCATTCAAAGCGCTATCGCTACTCGTGTCGGTCGGGGTGCTGGTCATCGCAGGCTGCGCGATCCAGCTTCGTGGCGGAGGAAATACCTCTGCGCCGCCAACGGCAGAGCAGACCAAAGACGTCGACCGTTCCGAGCTTGCGCGCTGCCGCACTGTCTCCTCCGAAGATGCAGTTGACTATCAGCATTGCCAGAAAATCTGGGCCGAAAATCGCCGTCGCTTCTTTCTCAGTCGGGACGGTGCTGCCGCTGCGGAAACCGGGGTGACAGCCGCGCCAAAAGATCAGAGCCGGATGCCGCAGGGATATCCGTCCGCCTCGGTGCCCGAGGAGGATAAGCCATGACCGGCACCGGCATCATCGACCAGTTCCTTGAGACATTCACCCGCTACATCGACAACGGCTTCGGGATCTTGGGTGGCGAGGTCGGGTATCTTGCGACAACGCTTGCCGCCATCGACATCACGCTTGCCGCGTTTTCTGGAGTTGGGGCACGGACGAGGACATCGTCGCGCGTCTTGTCAAGAAAACGCTGTTCGTTGGAGTCTTCGCGTATCTGATCGGTAATTGGAACAACCTCGCCCGGATCGTCTTCGAGAGCTTTGCCGGCCTCGGCCTGAAGGCATCTGGTTCAAGCCTCTCGGCGTCAGACTTCCTGCGGCCGGGAAAGATCGCTCAGGTCGGACTCGACGCCGGCCGGCCGATGCTTGATTCGATCTCGAACCTGATGGGCTACATCAGCTTCTTTGAGAACTTTGTCCAGATCGTCGTTCTCCTGTTCGCCTGGATCGTGGTTCTGCTCGCCTTCTTCATTTTGGCGATCCAGCTCTTTGTCACATTGATCGAATTCAAGCTCACGACCTTGGCCGGCTTCGTGCTCATTCCGTTTGGCTTGTTTGGCAAGACGGCATTCGCGGCGGAGCGAGTCCTCGGCAACGTCATATCCTCCGGGATCAAGGTCTTGGTCCTGGCCGTCATCGTCGGCATTGGCTCAACGTTATTTTCACAGTTCACGGCCGGTTTTGGCGGCGCGCAGCCTACAATCGAAGATGCCATGACCCTGGTGCTCGCGGCGCTCTCCTTGCTGGGTCTCGGCATCTTCGGTCCGGGAATCGCAAACGGCCTGGTGTCAGGCGGACCGCAGCTCGGTGCCGGCGCCCCGATCGGGACCGGCCTTGCCGCCGGTGGAATCGTTGCGGCGGGTGCCGGCCTTGCGGCCGGTGGCGCTGGTCTCGCCGGTGGTGCGCTCGCAGGTGTAGGGCGTGGTGGGGCTGCCATGGTGTGTGGCGCTTCCACCGCGTATCGAAGCGGCGGCCTTGCAGGCGTCGCGGAGGCGGGTGGCTCGGCTGTGTTGAGCCCGTTACGTCGAGCCGCGGCCGCATTCGCCAGCAGCGGGCAAGCGAGCGAGCCGGCTGCGAGCACATCCACAGAGGGGCAGCCCGACTGGGCGCGCCGCATGAAACGCGCCCAGACCATTCGGCACGGCGCGTCGGCGGCCGGTCATGCGGTGCGCTCCGGCGATCATGGCGGCAGCGGCTCTTCTGTCGATCTCTCGGAAGGAGAGCGCTGAGAGGCAGCCAACCCGCCGGTGCGCCTGGCGCCAGCAGCGGGGGCAAACGACACACTGCGACACTCTAAACCAAGCACTCGATCTCAGGGGCAACATCCATGTTAAGACGACCTTCCGTTCACTACGGGCGCATGCCCGAACCGATCACGCCCTACCAAAAAGCATCGCAGGTCTGGGACGAACGCATTGGATCGGCGCGCGTGCAGGCCAAGAATTGGCGCTTGATGGCCTTCGGTTGCCTCATGCTCTCGGGCGGCCTGGCCGGTGGACTTGTTTGGCAGTCAGCACAGGGATCGATCACGCCATGGGTCGTCGAGGTCGATCGCCTGGGCCAGGCCCAGCGGGTTGCGCCAGCCAACATCGATTATCAGCCTACAGATGCTCAGATCGCCTACCATTTGGCGCGCTTCATCGAGGACGTCAGAGGCTTACCAGCCGATGGCATCGTTCTGCGCCAGAACTGGCTGCGAGCCTATGACTTTACGACCGATCGTGGCGCGGCCGCGCTCAACGATTTTGCGCGTAACAACGACCCCTTTGCCAAGCTGGGCAAGGCGCAGATCTCTGTCGATGTATCGAGCGTCATCCGTGCGTCTTCAGAGAGCTTCCGGGTCGCATGGACCCAACGCATCTACGAAAACGGCTCATTGAGCGCGACCGAGCGCTGGACCGCGATTCTGACGGTCGCAATCGAGACGCCGCGTGATGCCGAACGCCTGCGCAAGAATCCCCTCGGCGTCTACGTGCGCGCCATCAACTGGTCAAAGGAGTTGGGTCAGTGATCAAGACGACGCGTGACATGTGTTCAAAAGGTCCGATCCAACACCGCAGGTTCAACTCGAGCATGTGCAAGCTCGTGGCTTTGAGGCGAGCCCTTTTACCAGCTCTGCTGCTTGGCACATCAGCCCTCGCCGGATGCGCCACCTACATTCCGCCGGAAATCAGCTATGACGCCGAGGTCCCGCCGTTGCCAGCAGCTCCAGTGGCGCTCGACGATCGACCTCACCCGCTTCACGTTCCACCGCTTTGGAAGCCCGTTCTCGGCGGCAAGTCGGGCACCAAGGAAGACGCCGAGCCCGTAAGCCGGGTTGAGACCGCAAACAGCGCGGCGCGCGTCGAACCGCGGAAAAGGGGGTACTTCAATGCGGCGCAGATCTACGCCTTCAGCCCCGGGGCGCTGTATCAGGTCTACGCTGCTCCCGGACAGATCACGGACATTGCGCTGGAAGAGGGAGAGCAATTGACGGGATCCGGACCGATCGCGGCCGGAGATACCGTGCGCTGGGTCGTAGGAGATACTGAGAGCGGGAGTGGGGATACGCGTCGCGTCCACATTCTGGTGAAACCGACCAGGGCCTCGATCGAGACCAATCTTGTCGTCAACACCGACCGGCGCACCTACCTGATCGAGCTCCGCTCCCGCGAGCGGTCGTATATGCCGTCTGTTGCCTGGTACTATCCCGAAACGGTTCGCGAACGATCGCGCTCAGTCGCTCCCAGGCCCGTCATTCCAGATCCAGCGCAGCGTGTCTTTCGTTATGCGGTCGAGGGCGACAGCCCGCCTTGGCGGCCGCTCGTGGCCTATGATGACGGCCGAAAGGTCTATATCGAATTTCCGCAAGGGATCGTTCAGGGGGAGATGCCACCGCTGTTCGTCATCGGTCCCGACGGCAAGACCGAGCTCGTCAATTATCGCGCCTACGGCAATGTGCTGATCGTGGACCGGCTGTTTGCAGCCGCAGAACTGCGGCTGGGCGGCGAGCACCAGCAGAAGGTCAGAATTGTCCGGACCGACGGGAGGCCGTCGTCATGAACACGAAGAACGAACATCATCCAGAGGCGGTTCCGCCGCAAACACCGGAGGAGCAATCCAGGAGCTTCCGCCTCCGAGCCGAACCTCCGCGGGTCACCCGATTGTCTCGCAAAGTTCTCGCCGGCGGCAGTGCTGTCGCCTTGCTGGTCGTCGGCGGAGCCGTGTTGTGGTCGCTACAGGGCAATCGCTCCCGCAACCAGGTGGCCGACGAGCTCTATAGCACCGATCACCACAATCTCGCTGACGGCGTTGAGGCGCTACCGAAAGACTACACTGGGGTTGCACGCCAAACGTGCCGCAGCTTGGCCCGCCGCTCCCAGGCGACCTCGGTCGACCGATCCTGGCCGCTCAAGGCCAGTCGCCGGCGACCGGCGGAGATCCCGAACAGCAACGCCGGGATGATCAAGAGAGCGAGGCGGCCCGTATCAGCCATCTGTTCGCTTCGACCAATGGGAGAGAAGTGCGTCCGCCCGCCGCTGCGGCTGTTGGAGGCGAGCGCGTGCCGCCGAACGCCACGAGCACCAGCGACGAAGGACCTGCGCAAAACGCGCAGGACCGAAAACTTGCCTTTGTGAACGCTTCTGTGGACCGCCGCACGGTGAGCCCTGACCGCGTCAGCAGGCCCGCTTCACCGTACATTGTGCAGGCCGGGACGGTGATTCCGGGAGCGCTGATCACCGGGATCAGGTCAGACCTTCCCGGCCAAGTCACGGCGCAAGTGACCGAGAATCTATACGACACTCCGACCGGCCGCTTTTTGCTCGTGCCGCAGGGAGCGAAGCTGATCGGCAGTTATGACAGCCAGGTTTCGTTCGGTCAGTCGCGAGTGCTGCTGGTCTGGACCCGGCTTATCATGCCGAACGGCCGCTCGATCGTTCTCGAGCGGCAGCCCGGTGCTGACAGCGCAGGGTACGCGGGGGTGGAAGACCAAGTCGACAATCATTGGGGTGAGCTGTTCAAGGCTGCGGCACTATCGACGCTTCTGGCTGTCGGGACGGAGTTGGGAGCTGGTTCGGATTCCAATAGCAACGACAGTGCAATCATTCAGGCATTACGGCACGGCGCCTCCGACTCAGTAAACCAAACTGGACAGCAGGTGGTGCGGCGCAGCCTCAATATTCAGCCGACGCTGACCATCCGTCCGGGATTTCCCGTCCGTGTGATCGTCAATCGGGATCTCGTTCTTGCGCCATACGGAGGATGACGAAAATTATGGCCAAGCTCAAGATTGGAACGCTTCCCGACGACAAGCCTGTCAAGCTCAATCTCGAATTGCCAGCTTCAGTGCATCGAGATTTGGTTGCCTATGCGAATGCCCTCGCGAGGGAATCTGGCCAACCCATCAATGATCCGGCCAAGCTTGTCGCACCTATGCTGGCACGGTTCATGGCCACGGATCGAGGATTTACGAAGTTACGGCGCGCGTCTCAGTCTGGAGCCGGAGGGGGATAGCGTTCGGTCAGAAGCGCGAGAAAGTGTTTGAGCGCGATATTTTCGTTGTCGCGCCTCCAGCTCGCTGAAAAGCCGATGCGGCTTGGCCCCGATCCATCTCGCAGCTCACGATAGATCAAGCCTGCAAATTTAGCGCCGACATCCGATTCCGTTACGAGACTCAAACCCAAGCCCATGGTGACGAGACTCTTAATAATCCCACGGCTAACGTCATGCCGTTCAATCCTCGGACGGTGCTCCAGCGACACAAGCTTTGAGATGAGTAAATCCTCAAATTCCGCGCCAGGATCGTAGTGGCTCAATATAAGTGTTTCGTCGCGCAAGTCGGTCCAGAAGACGGCCTCTCGGTCAGCGAGCCGATGTCCCTCAGGAACCGAGACCAAGATACGCTCGCTCCAGAGTGATAATTTCTCATCCGCGGGAAACGGAATCGCTCCCGTCATAATGATTGCGTCAAGAGTCCCAGTCCTCAATGCATGTATGAGACGTGTTCGGGAACGCTCGACGGTCGCGAGTTCGATTTCCGGGAAGCGTCTTTTGAATTCGAGCAAACTTGCCCTCAAATTGCCCGCAGACATCGAAGTATAGAAACCGATGGAAAGCTTTCCTCCACCCGCTTCGGCGCTGGGATCCCCCATTGTCGCAAGTACTTCCACTTGCTCCAGGATTAACTTGGCTATGCGAAGGACATTTCGTCCCGTGGACGTGGCCCTAAGTCCTGCGCTTGATCGTATAAAAAGTGTGGCGCCAAGGAGATGTTCGAAGCTTTTGACAGATCGACTTAGCGCGGAATGGCGCACTGCAGTACTTTCCGCAGCTGCACGAAAGCTTCCATGGTCGGCTGCCGCAATGGCGGAGCGCAGATGATGCAGTTCAATTCGAGCCGCTTGGGTAGGCCTCAATGTTCGCGTTGTCTTCCTATGGTTCATGCGATCTATTAACTCCCTCACGGAAAGGAAGGAAAAGACTACTTCGGGTTGCGCGCGGGATGGCGCACTTAGATCAGAATGATCCGGAGATCAAGGGGAGGTGATCGAAAGCGCGCACCAGGCGGACACGGGCGGAGATTTTCGTAAGCATGAAGTGATGCTATGCGGCTCGTAAGGCGCCTAAAGCCCTGGCATTTTCGTTTGGCCCATTAAGGTTGTGCGACCGCGAAGCGGGCTGCCAACGCCAGATTAAGAGCTGATGGCACATTGCGACATCGACACAAGTGATGGTGCCGATGCCGCTTTAATGACCGAGTGCAGAGCTCCGAGAAACTGATCGCCATGGTCTGCGAGTACGTCCGTATGGACTTCCCTGGCTTAGGGGATGGATGCTGGTCAGGCATGGGTCTGAAAATCAGGCGCCACAAAAATGGGCCGTGTCCTCTGGCACTAAATCGGTGTCTTGCTATTGCGCCGGGTGCCCGAGGTGCGAGTGCGTACTGGCGTGGCTCCGCCATCGTCCAAAGTCTTCAGGACATGTTGCCAGAATGACTCGGGGGCCTGCGCCAGGCGAAACTTAGGTCTAAAGACGTGGATCTCGATTGGGATATGCCATTCCTGGCTGCCTGCCGCGACTAGGTCACCCGAGGCAAGCTGATCGGCGATCAAGCTTTCGGGCAACCATGCCATGCCTCGGCCGGCCTGCACCATTGTCACCAGTAGCTTGGCCAAATGCGAAGTAAACGTGGTGCGCAGATGCGCCTTCATAGGCGAGGTCGCAAGGACCGCTTCAAGAATCTTTCCCATACCTGATTCCGGACGGAAGCTGAGGAACTGCACCGGCGCATTTTCCGTCCCCGGAAGCTTGAAGCGGGGTTTCCGGCTTCGCCCCGATAGCGGCACCGAAGCGGGGATCAAGCGGTCGTTACCGACATGAAGCGAGCGGAAATGCGACGGCATCAATGCGGTCGCGGCGGATGGGTGATGGTGACAAAGCAGAAAATGGGCCTCGCCCGCGAGGAGCGTTCGTTCGCAGGCATCCATGTGGTTGGCGACAAGCTGCACATTCGGCACGAACGAAAGCTTGGTTTCGACACGGCGGAGCCAATCCGGAAAAAACGTCAGCGACAGCGCATTGGTTGACGCAAACTTCAGGACGTCCGAAGCGCCGCGGGCCCGCTCCTGGGCTTCGAGGCGCCCGGCGGCAAGCCGGCGCAAAATATCCTCGGCGGTCTGCAGGAAAACCTCGCCGGCCGAGGTCAGACTGACGGTGTGCGTGGTTCGGTCGAACAGTGGCGTTCCAGTCCACAATTCAAGCGTTTGGATCCGGCGGCTCAGGGCCGGCTGGGAGGAATTTCTCTGCTCGGCCGCACGCGAAAAGCTGCGCGTGGCGGCGACCGCGATGAAGTCGTGCAGCAAATTTATCTCCATGGACTAACTCCCGGCCAATCGGGCGCGCTTATGCACATCATGCATAATGATATCAGATCCCGGCATTGGATTTCCAGTATCGCGCGCGGCACGGTCCGAAAAGAGGTAAAGGAGAAAGCTGCGATGACCGCGCGTACGCTCTACGACAAGCTGGTCGATGCGCACGTGGTGCGGAAGCTCGACGATTCTGGCCTCGTGCTGCTTTACGTAGACCGTACGGTGCTCAACGAATACACCAGTCCGCAGGCATTTGCCGGATTGCGCGCAGCAGGACGCAAGGTCTGGAAGCCGTCTGCGGCGCTGATGGTCGTGGATCATGTCAATCCAACCGCCGAGCACCGTACCCGTGACATTGCAGACCACGACGCAGCACGACAAGTCAAATTCTTCGCGGACAATGCCAGGGATTTCGGCATTGAGTATTTCGACATTCTCGATCCGCGCCAGGGCATCGAGCATGTGGTTGCGCCCGAGCAGGGCTTGGTGATGCCGGGCATGGTAGTCGCCGCCGGCGACAGCCACAGTACGGCGTACGGCGCATTCGGCGCGCTCGGCTACGGCATCGGAGCATCGGATATCGAGCACTATCTTGCGACCTCCACGGTCCGCTATCGCCGTCTCAAGACCATGCGGATCGCGTTGACCGGACACGCGCCGCTCGGGGTAACCCCAAAGGATATCGTGATGGACATCGTCCGCCGTATCGGCGCGGACGGCGCCACAGGCTATGCGGTGGAATTCAGTGGTCCTGCTGTGTCCGACATGAGCGTCGAGGGGCGGATCGTGCTGTGTATTATGATTGTGGAAGCGGGGGCGCGGGGCGTCGTGATCGCCCCTGACTGGAAGGTGCTGGAGTATTTGCGGGACCGCCCGCGTTCTCCGAAGGGCGAAATGTGGAAGCGCGCCGCAAAGTGCTGGTTGAACCTAGGCTCCGACCCGGACGCCCGGTTCGATCGCGAGGTAGCGCTCGACGTCGCCGATGTGTCGCCATTGGTGACATGGGGCACCAGCCCGGATCAGGCGATTGCGGTAACCGACAATGTCCCCGATCCCGGGGGCCAGGGCTCACCTGGCCGCAAGGCGGCGGCAGTACGCGCGCTTCACTACATGGGCCTGACGCCCGGGACTCCCATACAGTCCGTCGCGATCGATTTCGCGTTCATCGGATCATGCACGAATTCGCGGATCGAAGATCTTCGGGATGCCGCCGAGATTTTCAGGGGCCGTCACGTCGCGCATGGCGTCCGCGCCATCGTGGTTCCCGGCTCCACGCAGGTCAGGGCACAGGCCGAGGCGGAAGGGATTGCAAAGGTGTTCACCGACGCCGGTGTCGAGTGGCGGCAGTCCGGCTGCTCTATGTGCCTCGCGATGAATGACGATGTGCTGAAGCCGGATGAACGCTGCGCTTCATCCACCAATCGCAACTTCGAAGGCCGTCAGGGGCCGGGGGTGCGAACCCACCTGATGAGCCCCGCCATGGTCGCCGCCGCGGCGGTGACCGGACGCATCACCGATGTACGCCGGCTGCTTGGGGAGCCGCGCCGATGATCCCGTTCGATCGCGTCACGGGCGCGGCCGCGCCGATGATGGCGCCAAACATCGACACCGACGTGATCATGCCAAAGATGTTTCTCAAGCGCATCGACCGCAGCGGGCTTGGCGAGGGCGCTTTCAACCTGCTTCGCTTCAGGGAGGGGAAACCCAATCCAGATTTTATCCTGAACCGGGAGGGCTACCGCGGGGCGCGCTTCCTGGTCGTTGGCCCGAACTTCGGTTGCGGGTCAAGTCGGGAGCATGCGGTCTGGGGGCTGCAGCAACTCGGCATTCGCGCCCTGATCGGCACTAGCTTTGCGGGCATTTTCAACGACAACTGCGACAATAACGGGCTTCTGACGATCAGTGTCGAAGAGATACTTGCGAATGAACTCGCCTCCATCGTCAGCGAGGCCGCTTGCAACGGTCTCTCGATCGATCTCGCGCAACAATCGATCCAACTCGATCGGGGTGCCCGCAGTATCACCTTCGATATCGAGCAGGCGAAGAAGGAAGCGTTTTTGACGGGCCGCGACTTCGTCGGCTCCACACTGCTATTCGCCCACGACATCCGCTCCTTCGAAGCTCGGCATCGCGCGGCAAATCCTTGGATCTTTGACCGGGATGGCATCTGAGGTCGCGGACTCTCATGCGGGTGACCAATGATCGTAAATAAAGGAGGAATTCTTGGCTGACACCACATATCGCGTGGCGGACACGGCGGAACAATCGGCGCTCAAAGGAATTGCCGCGATCAGCATCGGCCCGCTGCCGATCGGGATCTATCTGGCTGCGGTATTTGTCTCCGGGGTGGCAGTTTACAACGGAAAATTGCCAAACGACGTGATCGGGGGACTCTCGGTTCTGATGCTGCTCGGGTTTTTGCTGGGCAAGCTGGGGCGAACGATCCCCGTCCTGAAGCAGATTGGCGGCACCGCAATCCTTTGCCTTTTCATCCCGTCGGCTCTGGTCAATTACGGCCTGATACCGGACGCCGCCTTGAAAGCCATCACGACAACTTTCCGCACGGCCAATTTTCAGTACTTCTTTATCGCTTGCCTCGTCGCAGGCTCGATCCTCGGGATGCCTCATCGCGTGTTGATTCAGGGCTTTATTCGAATGTTCGTCCCGCTTTCGGTCGGCACAGTTGCGGCGGTTTCCGCTGGCATTGCTGTCGGATTACTGTTCGGTCACAGCCCGAAGGACACGTTCTTTTTCATCGTAATCCCGATCATCGGCGGCGGCCTCGCCGAAGGTGTGTTGCCCCTTTCCATCGCGTATTCAGAAATATTGCAGCGGCAGCAATCCGAACTGGTCGCGCAAATGGTGCCGGCGGCGCTGCTCGGAAACGTTGTTGCGATTGTCAGTGCCGGGTTGTTAGCACGGCTCGGTGAGAAGCGCCGTGATCTTAGTGGTCGAGGAACGCTGGTCAAGACCGGGGACGACGACCTTCTCGGGGAGGCGCAGCCGGATCGTCCAATCGATCTCTCTCTGCTCGGCGCGGGTATCGTGTTGTCGTGCGGCTTGTTTGTTTTTGGCGTCATTTTGGCCCCCTACGCGGGCATCCCTGGGCCGATCATGATGATTATTGCTGCCATTGTCCTGAAGCTGACCCGGATATTGCCGAACGAGATGGAACTTGGCGCCTATCAAATCAACAAGTTCATGTCGACAAACCTGACGTTCGCAATCTTGGTCGCGATGGGAACGCTACTCGTCTCTTGGCAACAGCTCATCGCATCGTTCAATCCCGGATATATCGGGATTTGCACGGCGACCGTTCTGACGATGATCTTGTCTGGCTTCTTCGTCGGCAAATGGTTGAACATGTACCCGGTGGAGGCGGCGATCGTGACCGCGTGCCATTCCGGACTTGGCGGCACTGGAGATGTCGCGATCCTCGGCGCAGCCGATCGAATGAACCTGATGGCATTCGCTCAGATTGCCACACGTGTCGGAGGAGCAATCATGATCGTTGTGGCGACACTATTGATGAAGTGGATGTTCTGACCTCTCCCTGTGACTGGCGGCGCTCGGCATACCACGCTGAGCGCCGCCGCTTTTCTGCTGGTCGGCTCGCGGTCGGGTCATAGCTAGTCCATCATGCCCGGAGCCAAGGAGCCGTTACTTGCAGGTTTCTACTTGAGTGCATCATTGTCGCACTTAGGAAAACAATGCCGCGAACTGCTTTCCCATACGAAGGTCGAAAGTACAGATGAGGCGATAACCAGCGCCCCAAGTTTCTCGTTCAGCGTGGAAACCTTACGAGCCTCTTCATCGGCCCGGCAGGAAAGCAAACGCGGAACGCCCGTGAACAGGTGTAGTGCCGATTGATTTCTCTTCCGCACATGCCTTCGTTTCCCTCTCAACATTGGATTGGAAATGCTGGGATATTCTGTCTCGGGTTAAGCCCGTAACAGTCTAGGAACACGAACCCTCGATCAGCATTCCTAGCCGGCGTGCCCCCAAAGGTCTTGGCGAGCGTGGGGCTCCTGGTGCGTGGACGATCGCTATCCCGCGTTGGCCTTCAACCCCGCGGCCTGGATGCCGGCCAAGGCGCACGCCTCGTCATTGTCGGAGGTGTCGCCGGAGACGCCGACGGCGCCGAGCAGCGTCGTGCCGTCCATGATCAGCACGCCGCCGGGGACCGGCACCAGCGCGCCCTTGGCCATGGTGTTCACGGCGTCGATGAAATAGGCCTGCTCCTGCGCACGCTGGAAGAGAGCGCGCGAGCCCATGCCCAATGCGAGCGCGCCGTAGGCCTTGCCGTGTGCGATCTCGGCGCGCATCAGGCTGGTGCCATCCTGTGCCGCCGCGGTCTTGAGCACCCCGCGGGCGTCGAGGATTGTGACGACCAGCGGCTTCAGCTTCAGCTCGGTGGATTTCGCGAAGGCGGCGTCGAGGATCTTGCGGGCGATGTCGAGGGTGAGGTCAGCCACGATTGGTTTCCTTTGCATTTGGAGGGGTTGTGGATTGGGTTTCGGCACGATCGAGGCTCATCGCCAGCACGCGTGCGACGTGAAGCGCCTCGCGCTGGGCGCCGTCGTGGATCTGGTGCCGGCAGGAGGTGCCGTCGGCAACGACGAGCGTATTCTGGTCCGCGCGTCGCACGGCGGGTAGCAGCGAGAGCTCGGCCATCTCGATCGAGGCATCGTAGGTGTCCGCGCCATAACCGAAGGCTCCGGCCATGCCGCAGCAGCTCGACTCGATGGTTTCGACCTCAAGGCCGGGAACGAGGCGCAGCACCTGCTCGACGGGTTTGAACGCGCCGAAGGATTTCTGGTGGCAATGGCCGTGCACCAGTGCTTTGTCGGTAACGGTGCCGAGCGGCAATTGCAGCCGGCCGGCCTCGGCCTCGCGCACCAGGAATTCCTCGAAGGTCAGCGCGTGGGCGCCGACGGCCTGGGCGTCGTCGTCCTTGCGCAGCGAGGCAAGTTCGTCGCGCAGCGTCAAAAGGCAGCTTGGCTCGAGCCCGACAATCGGCACGCCGCGCGCGGCAAAGGGCGCGAATGCGGCGACGAGACGATCGAGCTCGGATTTGGCTTCGTCGACGAGGCCCGCTGACAAGAAGGTGCGGCCGCAGCACAGCGGACGCGGGCCGCTTGCGGGTTTCGGCAGATGCACGCGATAGCCGCCGGCTGCGAGCACGCGCAACGCGGCCTCAAGGTTTTCGCGCTCGTAGATGCGGTTGAAGGTGTCGGCGAACAGCACGACCTCGCGGCCGGTGTCCGGCCCGACCGTTTCGGCCAGCGGTGCAAACACGTCGCTGCGGAAGGCGGGCAGCGCGCGGCGCGCGCTGATGCCGGCAAAGCGCTCGAACAGCTTTCGCAGCAGCGGGCTGCGGTTGCGCCAATTCGCCAGCGGCGCAAAGCGCGACGCGAGGCCGGCATAGCGCGGGAGGTAGCCGACCAATCGATCGCGCAAGGTCAGGCCATGCGAGGCCGCGCGCGCGGCGAGCACCTCGATCTTCATCTTGGCCATGTCGACGCCGGTCGGGCATTCGTGGCGGCAGGCCTTGCAGGAGACGCAGAGCTTCAGCGTCTCCATCATCTCGTCGGAGGAGAGCGCGCCCACGCCAAGCTGGCCGGAGATCGCGAGTCGTAGTGTGTTGGCGCGGCCTCGCGTCACGTCCTTCTCGTTGCGCGTCGCGCGGTAGGACGGGCACATCACGCCGCCCTCGAGCTTGCGGCAGGCGCCGTTGTTGTTGCACATCTCGACCGCGCCCTGAAAGCCGGCGCCGGCCCCGGGATAAGCGGACCAGTCGAGTTTTGTCTTGAGTTCAGCGACGCGATAGTCCGGCTTGAAGCGAAACAGCGAGCGGTCGTCCATCCTGGGAGCGTCGACGATCTTGCCGGGATTGAGCACGCCCTCGGGATCGAAGCGCTGCTTCACTTCCCTGAAGTCGGCGACGAGGCGCTCGCCGAACATGGTTGCGTGGAATTCGGAGCGCACCAGGCCATCGCCGTGCTCGCCGGAATGCGAGCCCTTGTACTCTCGCACCAGTTCGAAGGCTTCCTCGGCGATGGCCCGCATCGCCCTGACGTCCTTCTCCAGCTTCAAATTCAGCACGGGCCGCACATGCAGGCAGCCTTCGGAGGCGTGAGCGTACATCGTGCCGCTGGTGCCGTGCTTGGCGAAGACCTCGCTCAGCCGCGCGGTGTAGTCGGCGAGATGCGGCAGCGGCACGGCGCAGTCCTCGACGAAGGAGACCGGCTTGCCCTCCTGCTTCATCGACATCATGACATTGAGGCCGGCGGCGCGGAAATCGGCGATCCCGCTCTGGAGCGCGGGCTCGGTGATGTCCACCACGCCGCCCCATTTGCGCTTGTCATTGCTCCAGCCGAAGCCGAGATCGCCCATCAGCTCGCCGAGCTGCTTCAGGCGCACGAAATTGTCCGCCTGATCCTCCTCGGCGAACTCGACCACGAGCACCGCATCCGGATCACCCTTGATCGCGGTGGAAATGATGGGCCGGAACATCGCGATGTCGCGGCCGAGCGCGAGCATGGTGCGGTCAACCAGCTCGACCGCGATCGGCTTCAGCTTGACCAGATGCTGGGTCGCGTCCATCGCCTCGTAAAAACTGCCGAAATGGCAGATGCCGAGCGCCTTGTTGCGGATCACGGGCCACAGCTTCAGTTCGACTTTGGTGGTGAAAGCGAGGGTGCCCTCGGAGCCGACGAGAAGGTGCGCCATGTTGTTGCGCGCATTGCGCGGCACCAGCGCATCGAGATTGTAGCCGCCGACACGGCGCTGCACTTTTGGAAAACGTGCGGCGATCTCCCCTGCCTCGCGGGCGCCGAGATCGAGCATGTCGCGGAACAGGGCGCGCGCGCTGTCGTTCGCGTCGAGATCGGAGAGATCGCGCGACACCTCGCCGAAGCGGCTCAGCGTGCCGTCGGCGAGCGCTGCCTCCATCGACATCGTGTTGTCGCGCATGGTGCCGTAGCGCAAGCTGCGGCCGCCGCAGGAATTGTTGCCCGCCATGCCGCCGATGGTGGCGCGCGACGCCGTGGAGACGTCGACCGGAAACCAGAGGCCGTGCTTTCGGAGTTGGCGGTTGAGGTCGTCGAGCACGATGCCGGGCTCGACCACGCAGCTGCGCCCGTCGACGTCGAGCGCCAGGATCCGGTTCAGGTGCTTCGAGAGATCGACCACGAGGCCGTCATTGACAGTCTGGCCGCATTGCGAGGTGCCGCCGCCGCGCGGGGTGACCTTCAGGCCTTCGTCGCGGGCGATCGCCAGCGCCCGCAGGGCCTCGTCCATGGTTTTTGGCACGACCACGCCGGCCGGCACGATCTGGTAGAACGAGGCGTCGGTGGCGTAGCGGCCGCGGTTGAAGCCGTCGAACAGCACGTCGCCGGTCATGTCCGCGCGCAGGCGCCGTTCGAGCGAGGAGGCGTTTGTCATCCCTGGTCCCGAAGTGATCCAGCGAGGCGCACGGCCGGGCTGGGGTATTCATTCTTGTTTCTGATCGATTATATTATGAATTCAAAATGAGCAAGCCGGCTATCCTCAAGGGGAGGCCGGAGCGTCCGCTTGGGGCTCGGTCAGGTGCTCGAGCGCGGCCGTCCGCTTGTTGCGCAGGTGCTGGAACAGGATGTCGCTGAGCTCGCTCGCGGCACGGCGGCGCAGCGCATCGAGGATGGCCTCGTGCTCTCGCATCGCTTCCGCCCAGCGCTGCCGCTTGCGGGCGAAATTGGCGGAGTAGCGGACGCGGCGGATGCGGCCTGCAAAGTTGGCGTATGCGGTCTTCAGCGTCTCGTTGCGCGCGGCCGCGACGATGCTTTCGTGGATGCGCTGGTTGGTCTGGAAATAGCCGTGCATGTCGCGATGCAGATAGTGGCCGTACATCTCGTAGTGCAGCTGCTCGATCGCGGTGATTTCCGCATCCGTAATGGCTTCGCAGGCCAGGCGCCCGGCAAGGCTCTCCAGCCCCGCCATCACGTCGAACAACTCCTCGAGGTCGCGCTGGCTGAGCTGGCGGACCCGTGCGCCGCGGTTGGGGAGCAGCTCGATCAGGCCCTCGGCGGCGAGCACTTTCAAGGCCTCGCGCAGCGGCGTGCGGGAGATGCCGAACATCTCGCAGAGCTGCCGTTCGGGAACGCGCGCGCCGTCGGGAATGTTGCCCTCGACCACGTAGTCGCGCAGCCGCAGCAGGATCTCGCCGTGAAGCGAGGCCTCTTGGCGGTCGCCGCCATTTGCGGCGGGCGGGGCAATCGGAACCCCGGTGTCGGGAATCGTGGATTTCATTTGCAGCACAATAGTTTGCCTGTTTGGTCGCGTCGATGTCCGCAATCGAATACCAAAAATCGGTTGAAAGTACAAAAAATGAATGCAAAATAGGCTCCAGAGCCGGCCAAAATCCGCCGACTGGGAGGTTTTCATGCATCAGGGACGCCATTTCCTTCAGATTCCGGGCCCGAGCCCGGTCCCCGAGCGCGTCCTGCGCGCCATGGACATGCCTGTCATCGACCACCGGAGCGCGGAATTCGGCGAGCTTGGCCACGCCGTGCTCGAAGGCAGCCAGAAAATCTTCCAGACCGCCGGCCCGGTGGTGATCTTCCCCTCGTCGGGGACCGGCGCCTGGGAGGCCGCGATCGTCAACACGCTGTCGCCGGGCGACAAGGTGCTGATGGTCGAGACCGGCCATTTCGCCACCCTGTGGCGTCAAATGGCGGGGCGGTTCGGCATCGAGGTCGATTTCGTTCCTGGCGACTGGCGCCGCGGCGCCGATCCGGCCGTGATCGAGGCAAGACTCACTGACGACACCGCGCACGCGATCAAGGCGGTGATGGTCGTGCACAACGAAACCTCGACCGGTGCGACCAGCCGCATCGCCGAGATCCGCGCTGCGATCGATCGCACGGACCATCCGGCGCTGCTGATGGTCGACACCATCTCCTCGCTCGGCTCGGTCGACTACCGCCACGACGAATGGAAGGTCGATGTCAGCGTCAGCTGCTCGCAGAAGGGTTTCATGCTGCCGCCCGGCCTCGGCTTCAACGCGATCTCTGAGAAGGCGCGCGCTGCGGCGAAGACCAACAGGATGCCGCGCTCCTATTTCGACTGGGAGGAGATGCTCAAGCCGAATGCAAACGGCTTCTTCCCCTACACGCCGGCGACCAACCTGCTCTACGGCCTGCGCGAGGCGATTGCGATGCTGCTCGAAGAAGGGCTCGACGACGTTTTCGCGCGGCATCAGCGGCTGGCTGCTGCGACCCGGGCCGCCGTCAATCATTGGGGCCTCGAGATCCTCTGCCAGGAGCCCGCCGAGTTCTCGCCGGTGCTCACGGCAGTGCTGATGCCGCCGGGACATAACGCCGATCAGTTCCGCAAGATCGTTTTGGACAACTACAACATGTCGCTCGGCTCGGGCCTGTCGAAGGTCGCCGGCAAAGTCTTCCGCATCGGCCATCTCGGCGAATGCAATGCGCTGACGCTGCTCGGCGCGCTCACCGGTGTGGAGATGGGCTTGTCGGTCGCGGGCGTGCCGCACCGCTCCGGTGGCGTCGACGCTGCGATGAAGCTGCTGGAGCAGCGCCCGCAGGGCAACGCGTCGCCGCATCTGAAAGTGGTCGGCACTTAAACCGCGCGGGGACACGCGGGCGACAACCACTAAAAAAGATAAACACGGAGGGGTGGAGATGAAAATTCGGTTCAAGGCCACGCATGTCGTGCTGGCGATGCTCTGCGCGATGTACTTCATCACCTACGTCGACCGGGTGAACATCGGCACCGCGGCGAGCGAGATCCAGAAGGAGCTCGGTCTGTCGAACACCCAGCTCGGCCTCGTCTTCTCCGCCTTCGCCTATCCCTATCTGCTGTTCCAGGTGATCGGGGGCTGGGTCGGCGATCGCTTCGGGCCGCGCAGGACGCTGTTCTGGTGCGGCATGATCTGGGCGGTGGCGACCATCTCGACCGGCTTTGTGCATGGCCTCGCCGCGCTGTTCATCGCCCGTTTTGCGCTCGGCTTCGGTGAGGGCGCGACCTTTCCGACCGCGACGCGTGCGATGCAATACTGGACGCCGGCGAACCGCCGCGGTTTTGCGCAAGGGCTGACCCATTCCTTCGCCCGGCTCGGCAATGCGGTGACGCCGCCGGTGGTGGCGCTGCTGATCCTGTGGCTGACGTGGCGCGGCGCATTCGTAGTGCTCGGCTTCGTCAGTCTCGTCTGGGGCGTCGTCTGGGTCTGGTACTTCCGCAACGAGCCGAAGGAGCACGCCTCCATCACTGAGGCCGAGCTCGCCGCACTGCCGCCGCGCGCAACCGGCGAGCGGCCGAGCGTGCCCTGGGGCCCGCTATTGGGGCGGATGTGGCCGGTGACGCTGACCTATTTCTGCTACGGCTGGTGCCTGTGGCTCTATCTCAACTGGCTGCCGCTGTTCTTCAAGAACAACTACAATCTCGACATCAAGAATTCGGCACTGTTCGCCTCGGGCGTGTTCTTCGCCGGCGTGATCGGCGACAGCGTCGGCGGCGTGCTCTCGGACAAGATCCTCGACCGCACCGGCAATGTCCGGCTGGCGCGGCTGAGCGTCACCGTTGCGGGATTTGCGGGGGCGCTGCTCTCGCTGTTTCCGATCCTGTTCGTCCACGACATCACGATCGTCGCGCTGAGCCTGTCGGCCGGCTTCTTCTGCGCTGAGCTCGTGATCGGACCGATGTGGTCGATCCCGATGGACATCGCCCCGAAACATTCCGGGACCGCCTCGGGACTCATGAACACCGGCTCGGCCTTTGCCGCCATCGTATCTCCGCTGGTCGCGGGCTTCGTCATCGACGCGACCGGCAATTGGTACCTGCCGTTCCTGATGTCGATGGGTCTGCTGCTGCTCGGCGGCTTTTCCGCCTTCCTGATGCATCCGGAGCGCCCGTTCACGGAGGCCGAAAGCGGCCTGCCGTCTGGTAAGGTGCTGGCCGCGGAGTAGGGGGCGGCCGCCCGCCGGTTATGCATGGGAGGCGCCTTTAGGAGAGGGGACAAGCCGGTCAAATGGTGCTATTCGGCGGCCATCAAAATCAAGGCAAGACCGGGAAGGACGCCGATGACCGTGCATACTGGAAGGCATTTTCTCCAGATTCCAGGACCGACCAACGTGCCCGACCGGGTGCTGCGGGCGATGGACATGCCGACGCTGGACCATCGCGGTCCGGAGTTCGCCGAGCTCGGTTTCGCCGTCCTCGCCGGCATGCAGCGGGTGTTCCGCACCAAGCAGCCCGTGATCATCTTCCCCTCGTCCGGCACCGGCGCCTGGGAAGCCGCGATGGTCAACGTGCTCGCGCCCGGCGACAAGGTGCTGATGTGCGAGACCGGCCAGTTCGCCGTGCTGTGGCGCGGCATCGCCGACAAGTTCAAGCTCGACGTCGACTTCATCCCGAGCGACTGGCGCCATGGTGCCGATCTCGCCGAGATCGAGAAGCGCTTAGCCGCCGACAAGCAGCACACCATCAAGGCGGTCTGCGTCGTCCATAACGAGACCTCGACCGGCTGCGTGACGCCGCCGCTGGAGGTGCGCAAGCTGCTCGACCGGGTCAAGCATCCCGCGCTGCTGATGGTCGACACCATCTCCGGCCTCGGCTCGATCGAGTACGAGCACGATGCCTGGGGCATCGATGTCTCGGTCGCCGGCTCGCAGAAGGGCCTGATGCTGCCGCCGGGCCTCGGCTTCAACGCCGTCTCGGAGAAGGCGCTCGCGGTGGCCAAGGCCAACCCCGGCATGCGCTCCTATTGGGACTGGCAGGAGGTAATCGGCTTCAACAAGCTCGGCACCTTCCCCTACACGCCGGCCACCAATTTGCTCTACGGCCTGCGCGAGGCGATCAAGATGCTGGAAGAGGAGGGGCTCGAGAACGTCTGGACCCGCCACAAGCGCCATAGCGCGGCGACGCGCGCCGCGATCAAGGTCTGGGGCCTGGAGACGCAGTGCGCCGATCCTGCCGCCCACTCGCCGGCGCTGACAGGCGTGCGCGTGCCTGATGGCCATGACGCCGATGCCTTCCGCAAGGTGGTGCTGGAAAACTTCGACATGTCGCTCGGCACTGGCCTGAACAAGGTCAAGGGCAAGGTGTTCCGCATCGGCCATATCGGCCATTTCAACGACCTGATGCTGATGGGGACGCTCGCCGGCGTCGAGATGGGCCTCGATCTTGCAAAGATCCCGCACCGGAGCGGCGGCGTGTTGGCGGCCATGGACGTCCTGAAGGGACGCGACGCGGTGCCGATGACCAAAGCTCAGGTTGCCTGAACCGACTTCGAGAAAAGAGAGCGCGCGATGAACGCACCGACGACCGCCAACGAAGACCTGCTCTACTCCGTCACGGACGGCATCGCGCGGATCACCTTCAACCGCCCGCAGGCGCGCAACGCACTGACCTTCGCCATGTACGAGCGCATGGCGGAGATCTGCCAGGAGATCAACGCCGACCGCTCGATCAAGGCGCTGATCCTGACCGGCGCCGGCGACAAGGCGTTTGCCTCCGGCACCGACATTTCTCAGTTTCGTGCATTCAAAACCGCGCAGGATGCGCTCGACTATGAGGCCCGCATCGACCGCGTGCTCGGCACGCTGGAGCAGTGCCGCGTGCCCGTGATCGCGGCGATCGCGGGGGCATGCACCGGCGGCGGCGCCGGAATTGCGGCTTGCTGCGACCTGCGCATCGGGACTGAAACGACGCGCATCGGGTTTCCGATCGCGCGCACGCTCGGCAACTGCCTGTCGATGTCGAACATCAGCCGCGTCGTCTCGCTGGTCGGCCCCGCCCGCACCAAGGATATGATCTTCAAGGCGCGTCTCGTCGAGGCACCGGAAGCGCTGGCCCTCGGCCTCCTCAACGAGATTGTCCCTGATGTCGAGACGCTGCAGCGCCGCGCCGACGAGACCGCCAGGCTGGTGGCAAGCCACGCCCCGCTGACGCTTGAAGCGACCAAGGAGGCAGTGCGCCGCATCCGCCGCACGCTGTCGCGCGAAGAGGGCGAGGATCTGATCCTCAAGGCCTATATGAGCGAAGATTTCCGCGAGGGAATGGACGCCTTCCTCAACAAGCGCACGCCGAACTGGAAGGGCAAGTAGCGCGGCCTCTGCCGATTGCGCCGTGCAACTATCAATTGGTTCCGGAATCGCAATTGCGCGCTTCTCCCTTTATGCGAAGCCGGCATGCCGTTCCTGTTCGTCGACCAGCTCGACGTCCAGGTGCCGCAGACCACGGCGCTGAGTGATGCGGCCACCGGCCGCGTCAGGGTGATTTTGGGCGTCTCGGGTCAATGGCAGGCCGGGAAGTAGGGCGGCCTCGTCAAATCACGACGTCGGCTCACCAAGCGTACTTGAACACGCCCTTGCCGGAATAGCTGGCGAAGTTGCCCGAGAACTCGCCGTCGAAGGTACCGGCGATGGAGAAGCCGCTCAGCCATTTCATCTCGGCGCTGGCGCTGACGAGTGCGGAGTCGGCGTCGACCCGGGCGCCGTTCACGACGAAGCTGGTGCCCGGCAGGGTCTGGAACAGCGCGGTGACGGCGCGGCCCGGATTGTAGTCGTGCGCCCAGGCGGCGCGACCGCGCAGCGTCAGGACGCCGTTCTGCATCGCGTACGATTTGTCGGTGCGCAGGCCGAGCTCGGAGCGGGTGTCGGTCAGCGATTGCGAGGCATAGTTCAACGCGAACAGTCCGCCGCCATTGAGGCTGACTTCGGAGTAGTTGGGCAGGTTGACGTTCGTGACCTGCGCGGCCGCATAGGGGGTGAGGCCGATCATCGGCGTCGCGAAGCGGTAGCCGCCCTCGAAGCGGGCCGAGAAGGTGTCGGCCTTGAAGCGGCTCTGCAGCTGGTCGAAGCCGCCGGGCGCCACGGTGCGGTTGGTCGTCACGTCGTGCCAGCCATAGGCAAGCGCGGCGGAAATATAGGCCGGTCCGAAATTGTGCCGACCGTAGACGCCGGCTTGGAACATGTCTGCCGAGCCCGAACCCATCGCATTGGAGAGCGAGTAGCTCAGTCCACCGCCGCCGAGCGCGAAGCCCACCAGCGTGTCCACCGAAACCCTGTAGTCGGCGCCGGCCGCGCCGCCCCAGACCCGTGCGGTCAGGTCTTGCGAGCCGACCGGCGCATTGCCGCCGACTTGTGCCGATCCGCCATAGCCGGCGGTCCAGAGGCTCCAGCGGCTGGCCGGCTGCGAGACGAGCAGCGGCGCCTTGGTTGCCATCGCATAAGCCTCGCGCTCGCGCGCGTTGGCCGGGCGCATGGACGCATAGGCGGCCCCGTCGTCGCTCTCGGCGAATTGCGCCACGCTGCCGGCCTTGGCGAAACCGCCCGAGCGGCCGATGACGGTCGGGTCGAGCATCAGATTGAGGAACTGCCCGTCGGCATTGATCGCGGACTGGATGATGCCGGTGCCGAGCTCGCCCGAGGCCGTCGTCAGTCCGGCCGGCGTCAGCGCAGCGAAGGCCGCCGGAATGCCGCCGGTCGAGTTGAAGAAGCTGGTCAGCGTGTTCGCAACGTTTTGCTGGTTGACGGTGAGGCCGCCGCCGCTGGGCGCGAAGTTGACGCCGATGTTGAGGAACACATTGTTGGTGCCGTAGCTCAGCGACGCGTTGATCGTCGGCACGTTGGAGACGACGGCTGCGTTGAAGGAGGTGCCGCCAAAACCGCCGGTCGCGGACAGGACCGTGTACTGCTTCTTGATCGTGCCCGAGCCGAACATCGCGCTCACCGTCGCGTTGCCGAGCGTGGCCGCTCCGTTGACGTTGGCGAGGCTGGCATTGCCGGAGGAGACCTGCACGAGATAGGTCGAGGCCGCCGTGAAGCTGAGGGGGCCGTTGATCGTTAGCGGCGCGAACGAATTCGTGCTGCTGCCGGGCGCGAGCGTGCCACCATTGATCGCGACGTTGCCGACGACGCCCTGGCCAGGCAGCGGACCGCCGCCGGCGAGTGTGCCGCCGGCATTGACGGTGATTGGGCTCAGGATCGAGCCGTCCACGACGAGTTTGCCGCCGTTGATCGTGGTGGCGCCGGTATAGGTGTTGGCGCCGGACAGTGTCTGCGTGCCACCGGTCAGCGTGAGGCCGCCGCCCGCGCCGCCGTCGTCGATGACGCCCGCAAAATTGCCGATGCCGTTGGTGATGGTCAGCGTGTTGGCCCCGATGTTGACGTTACCGGAGCCCGCCAGCGACTTGATCGACGTGCCGGCGCCCAGGGCCGAGATGTCGAAGAAGCCGTTGGCGACGACATTGCGCGAGGTCGCGATGCTGCCATCGCTGCCGCCGAAGTTGATGAGATCGAGCTCGCCGCCGCTCGCGATGGTCGTGGTGCCGGTATAAGCGTTGGTGCCGTAGAGCTGCTGGGTGGCGCCGTTGGCGATGACGACGTTGCCGCCGGTGCCGCCCGCAATGCCGCCATCCTGAATGACGCCGCCGAAGAAGCTGCCACTGGTGATTGTCAGTGTCTTCGATCCAAGTGCGACGATGCCGCCAGCGGTCAACGAGAACAGAGCGTTCACCGACGTGCCGGAGGTTGTTTGCGAGATGTCGAACGTACCGCCTGCGCCTGGCGTGAACGTCACGCTCGCCGAGTTCGCGATCGATCCGCTGCCTTTCAGCGCTAGCGTCGCGCCGGCATCGATCTGCGTCGTATTGGAGTAAGTGTTCACACCGGAGAGGGTCTGCGTTCCGCCAGCGACGTCAAATCCACCGGTGCCCTGGATCACGCCCGCGAACTCGGTCGAGCCGTTGGTGATGAACAGTCCCTTGCCGCCCATGTTGACGACGCCGCTCGAGCTGCCGGCGAGCGTCGTGATCGCGGCGGATGCCGGGGTTATTGCCGAGATATCGAGCGTCGCGTTCACCGTGACGACGCTGGAGCTCGCAATGCTGCCGAAGCCCGAGATCGCGAGCGTTCCCGCCGAGATCGTCGTCGCGCCCGTGTAGGTGTTGGTGCCAGTCAGCGTCATCGTGCCGGTGCCGACCTTGGTCAGTCCGCCGCCGTTACCGGAGATCACGCCGTCGACCTGGGTCGAGGAGTTGAGGCTGCCTGTGGTGAGGGTCTTGGCGCCGAGCACGTAATTGCCGGCGCCTTCAATCGAGCCCGCGGTCATGCCGGTGCTGGTCAGGCCGGAAATATCGACCGTGCCCCCGACATTGTTGACGAAACGCGCGCTGCCGCCCGTGCTGGAGCCGTCGAAGTTCACCGTTCCGTCGTTGGTGATGGTCGAAGTGGCGGCAGTGGTGGTGTTGTGGAAGTTCAGCGTCGCCGAAGCGAGGTTGTTGATCGTGGCGCTGCCGGCCGAGGCGCTGGTGAAGAAATCGATCTGGCCGCCAGCGTCGTTCGTGATGATGACGGCTCCGGCCCCGATACCGCCGCGCGCGGTGCTGCTGTTCTGGAACGCCAGACTGTTGCCAGAGGTGACTTCGAAATTCTGCGTCGTCCCGGAATTGTTGACAATGCCTGCCGCGTTGACGGTGAACGGCTTGCCGATCGTGATGGAGTAGGCCTGGGCGATGCTCGTGAACTGGACCGTGCCAATGACGACGACACCGTTGCTGTTGTCGACGGCCGTGCTTCCGGTGTTGGTGAACGTTGCGGTTCCGTCCGGCACGACCGGGTTGGTTGACCAGTTCGTGCCATTCGTCCAGTCGCTGCTGCCGCCGGCCCAGGTGCCATCGACGGCTCGCGCGGCGACGACGCCGAGCGCAGTGGTCGCCAGCAGGGTCGCCAAGGAGTGGCGCACGATGGATCGCAGCCCGTATCCGATCCGCTCACCAGCCATCGGTCCGGCCATCCAATCTTCTCAATCAACAATGAAATTATCGCGAGCGCGCGACCGTGACCCGTACGGGTGCTCGGCAGTCCCGACATGATCTCATGGGGCCGCAACGGCCTGCAATGAATGGCTATCCATTTGCGCCGGGTTCGGGCCTGTGCCGCTGTGCATTTTCAGCCACCGTGGCCATTGGGCAACATATCCACGTCGCTCGCCACGCGCTCCCGCGGGAAGCGACAGGAGAACCGGTGCGCCATATCCGCCGCAGACGGTCGCGCGAGGAAGGCGAAGATTTCCGCAACGGGAATGGACGCTCTCCTCAACAAGCGCACGCCCAGCTGTAAGGGTAAATAGCGCATCTCCGGCTCAGCTTCGTCAGCCGAAAGTCATAGGCGGCGCGATGTCCGCGTGCTTGAACTCGTAGGCATTAGTCCGCACAATGCGCCATAAATTCCTGGCAAACAAAGCCAACAATAACCAGGGGACGAAACTCGTGCGAATTCTAGTGAAAGCTGCTGGCGTTGTAGCAGCGCTGTCGTTGAGCACGCCGGCCTTTGCCGGCTGGGAGCCGACCAAACCTGTCGAGATCGTGGTCGCGGCGGGCGCGGGCGGCGCCTCCGACCAGATGGCGCGGATGATGCAGGCCGCGATCCAGAAGAACAATCTGATGAAGCAGCCGATCGTGGTCTCGCTCAAGGGCGGGGCTTCCGGCGCCGAAGCGCTGATGTACATGAAATCCAGCGAGGGCGACCCCAACAAGGTGCTGATCGCCTATTCGCTGATCTACATGCTGCCACTGTCGGCGAAGATCCCGTTCAACTGGCGTGAGCTGACCCCGGTTTCGGTGATCGCGCTCGACCAGTTCGTGCTGTGGGACAACAGCGCGGGTCCCAAGACGGTGAAGGAATTCGTCGCAGCCGCGAAGGCGGCAGCCGCGCCGTTCAAGATGGGCGGCACCGGCTCCAAGCGCGAGGATCATGTGCTGACTGTGTTCCTCGAGCAAAAGACCGGCGCGAAATTCTCCTATCTGCCCTACAAGTCCGGCGGCGAGGCCGCGACCCAGCTCGTCGGCAACCACACCGAATCCAACGTCAACAATCCATCCGAAAATCTCGAGGTCTGGCGCGCGGGCCAGGTGCGTCCGCTCTGCGTGTTCGACAAGGAACGAATCTCCTACACCAGCAAGGTGACGGACACGCAGTCCTGGGCCGACATCCCGACCTGCAAGGAGGAGGGCGTCGATGTGCAGTATCTGATGCTGCGCGCGATGTTCCTGCCCGGCAAGGTCACCGCGGAACAGCAGGCGTTCTACGTCGAGCTATTCCACAAGGTGACGCAGACGTCCGAATACAAGGACTACATGGAAAAGCAGGCGCTGAAGCCGATCTTCCTCACCGGCAAGGACATGGTGCAATTCCTCGAGGAGGACGATGCAGTCAACAAGTCGCTGATGACGGAAGCCGGATTCGTCGCGAAGTAGCCGGTCTTCACCTCGCCCCGCTTGCGGGGAGAGCATAGGCCGCCTATGCGGCCGTTCTTAAGGGACGCCGACGCGAAGCTTCGGCTACATTGCATCGAAGATGCAATCCGGGTGAGGGGGACTCTTCGCGAGTCCAACTCTCACCGTCCCCGCCGTGACTTCTCCTCACCCTAACCCTCTCTCCGCAAGCAGGGAGAGGGGATCAGCCGCAGCGATTGTTGTCAGCTCATGCCCCAAACCGATCTTGAAATCGTCGTCGACGATCCGACCGCGCCCGAAGACGACTCGCCTTCCGTCGTCTCCTCCGGCACGATCGAGATATTCGTCTGCCTCTTGCTGCTCGCGCTGGCCGCGACGCTCGGCTACGACAATTGGCGCACCGGCGCCTCCTGGGATTCGACCGGGCCAGAGCCCGGCTATTTCCCATTCTATCTCTCCGTCATTCTCGGTGGTGCCAGCCTCTACGGCCTGATCGTGGCGCTGGTCGCGCACCGCGCGGCGCCCGCAACCTTCGTCACGCGCGCGCAGGCCCGCCGCGTCATGGCCGTGTTCGGGCCGACGCTGCTGTTCTGTCTGGCGACGCAGTTTCTCGGCCTCTATGTCGCGAGCTTCCTCCTGATCGCCAGCTTCATGCGCCTCGTCGGCAAGATCGCGCTGTGGAAGTCGCTGCTCACCGCTTTCGTATTCACGGCGATCATGTTCGTGACCTTCGACATCGCCTTCGACGTCATCATGCCGAAAGGGCCGCTCGAAGCGGCCTTCGGCCACTAAGGCGCCCCCGCGATGGAAGCTCTCGGCCTTTTGCTTCACGGCTTTGCGGTCCTGCTGACGTGGAAGACGCTCGTGCTGATGATGGTCGGGCTGGTGCTCGGTATCTTCGTCGGCGTCTTGCCCGGGCTCGGCGGACCCAACGGCGTCGCGATCCTGTTGCCGCTCACCTTCACGATGGATCCGACCTCGGCGATCGTGATGCTGTCCTGCATCTACTGGGGCGCGCTGTTCGGCGGCGCGATCACCTCGATCCTGTTCAACATCCCGGGCGAGGCCTGGTCGGTCGCGACCACTTTCGACGGCTATCCGATGGCGCAGCAGGGCAGGGCGGCGGAGGCGCTGACGGCGGCGTTCACGTCCTCCTTCATCGGCTCGCTGGTCGCGGTGCTCCTGATCACCTTCCTCGCCCCGATGATCTCGTCCTTTGCGCTGAAGTTCGGCCCGCCCGAGTTCTTCGCGGTGTATCTGCTGACCTTCTGCTCCTTCGTCGGTCTCGGGCGCGAGGCCAAGCACAAGACCGTCATCTCGATGTCGCTGGGGCTGTTGCTCGCCGGCATCGGCATGGACACGGTGTCTGGCAATCTGCGCATGACCTTTGGCTCGTCCGAGCTTTTGCGCGGCATCAACTTCCTCGTCGCCGTCATCGGCCTGTTCGGCATCAGCGAGATCCTGCTGACGATGGAGGAGCGCCTCGCGTTGCGCGGACACGCGGCGAGCATTTCGCTGCGCGTCGTGCTGAGTGTGTGGAAGGACCTGCCGAAATACTGGGTGACGCTGCTGCGCTCCTCCTTCATCGGCTGCTGGCTTGGCATTACCCCGGGCGGCGCGATCGCGGCCTCTTTCATGGGCTACAATCTGGCAAAACGTTTCTCCAAGGATCCCGAGAGCTTCGGCAAGGGCCGCATCGAGGGCGTGTTTGCGCCGGAGACGGCGGCGCATGCCTCCGGCACCGCGGCGCTGCTGCCGATGCTGGCGCTCGGCATTCCCGGCTCCGGCACCGCCGCGATCCTGCTCGGCGGGTTGATGGTGTGGGGGCTCAATCCGGGACCGTTGCTGTTCGTCGAGCACAAGGATTTCGTCTGGGGCCTGATCGCCTCGATGTATCTCGGCAATGTCGTCGGCCTCGTGCTGGTGCTGACGACGGTGCCGATCTTCGCCTCGATCCTGCGCGTGCCGTTCGCCGCGGTGGCGCCGATGATCGTGGTGTCATGCGCGATCGGCGCCTATGCGATCCAGAACGCGATGTTCGATATCTGGCTGATGCTCGGCTTCGGCGTCGTCGGCTACGTCTTCAAGAAGATCGGCATTCCGCTCGCACCGTTCACGCTGGCGCTCGTGCTCGGCAACCGCGCCGAGGATGCCTTCCGTCTGTCGATGATCGGGGCCGGCGGCGACCTCAAGGTATTCTGGTCGAACGGCCTAGTCGGCTCGATCACGACCTTGGCGATCGTGCTGCTGTTTTGGCCTGTGATTGATGGCTTGCTGGGCCGCATGGGCTCGGCGCGGCGGGCGAAGCAGACGCCGAACTAGGCGGGCGAATCTATCGCCCCAGGTTCCCAACGAAGGTATTATCATACTGACAGGCTGCAGCGTGAGTGTTGCTGGTTGTTGAGTGGGCCTACACCACTTTGGCGTCCCTGAGCTTGGCAATCTCGTCCGTGCCGAAGCCGAACTCCGTCAGCACTTCGTCGGTCTGCTCGCCGAATTCCGGCGGCCGCGCCACCATCCTGCTCGGCGTGCGCGACAGCGTCACCGGCTGGCCGACCAGGCGGATCTCGCGACCCCCTTCATTCGGCACCTCCTGCGCGATGCCGAGATGCCTGACCTGCTCGTCTTCGAACATCTGGTCGATGGCGTAGATCGGCCCGCAGGGCACGCCGGCCTCGTTGAGTTCACGGACCCACGTCTCGGTGGACTTCGTCAAGGTACGCTTCTCGATCTCGGCATTGAGCGCGTCGCGGTTCTTGGAGCGGGCGGGCGCGGTCAGATAGTCGGGATGGCTGTAGAGTTCCGGCGCGCCGATCGCCTGCGCGCAGCGCTCCCAGATCCGGCCGCCCGTGGTGGCGATGTTGATGTAGCCGTCCGAGGTCTTGAACACGCCGGTCGGTATGCTGGTCGGGTGGTTGTTGCCGGCCTGCTTGGCCACTTCCTTTTCCATCAGCCAGCGTGCGGCCTGGAAGTCGAGCATGAAGATCTGGGCCTGCAGCAGCGAGGTCTGCACCCACTGGCCCTTGCCCGAAACCTCGCGCTCCAGCAGTGCGGTGAGGATGCCCATGGCACAGAACAGACCGGCGGTGAGGTCGGCGACCGGAATGCCGACCCGCATCGGGCCTTCGCCCGGCGCGCCGGTGATCGACATCAGTCCGCCCATGCCTTGCGCGATCTGATCGAAGCCCGGCCGCTTGTGGTAGGGCCCGTCCTGGCCGAAGCCGGAGATGCTGCCGTAGACGAGGCGCGGGTTGATCCTGGCGAGGCTCTCATAGTCGATGCCGAGCTTGTTCTTCACGTCGGGGCGGAAATTCTCCACCACAACGTCGGCCTTGGCAGCGAGGCGCTTGAACACGGCGAGCCCGCGCTCGTCCTTCAGGTTCAGCGTCATCGCCCGCTTGTTGCGATGCAAGTTCTGGAAGTCGGAGCCCCGCCGCGGCCCGCCCGGCTGTTCGCCGCCGGCATCCTCGGTGAGCGCGTCGATCTTGATCACGTTCGCGCCCCAATCCGCGAGCTGCCGCACGCAAGTGGGCCCGGACCGGACGCGGGTCAGATCGAGCACGGTGAAGCGTGACAGGGCTTCCGAGGCATGCGGAAAGGGCATCTTGATGGGCTCCGGGACAGATTGCGGGCCTACCATAGTGCCGAAAGACCGTGCAGCAAGACATCACGCGGCAGGTCAGGGCCGCGCGGATGCCACCTGTCGAAATGCAATGCCTCGGCGCCGGCGAAGGATCAGCGCGCCAGCCGCTTCAGCTCGGTGCGCGCCTGCGCGGCCAGCGGGTCATCGCCGTGGCGCGCAATGAACAGCTCGAACGCCTCCCGCGTTCCCGTGCGACGGGCGGATTCGTACTCCTCCGCGACCGCAGCCGAGGGGTCGCGGGCCATTGGAACGGAGGGCGCGCGCCCCGCTGAGCCGCCTTGTTTGCCGCTCTCGTCCGCGTTGGCTTTTCCGACCATGTCAGGCAGTCCTCCGAAGGGCAGTTGGCCCGGCCCGGCGAGCGCCACCAGGGCGCCGAACAGACCGGCCGAGAGGGAACGTCGTTTCATGATTTCACTCGCAACAAGTCAGTCGCCGGAACCGATATTCCTTGGTCTGGCCCGTATGACTACGGGATTTGATGGCTAACACGGCCTTACGGAAGGAGTCCGGGCCGGTTCGCCCAAATTAAACCAAACGTTTAACTCTCAAGCTAGAATCACCTGTCCGCGCCCGAATCGAACGGGGTTTGCTGCTTCGGAGAATCCCTTGGCCACCGCCGTCAACGTCAGTGCCACCAACAACGCCGAGATCGACGGCCTGCTGTCGGGCTACAAATGGACCGGCGCGATTACCTACAGCTTTCCGGACGCTGCAAGCGACTACGCCAGTCCCTACAGCGGCGGCAGCAGTGAGCCGACGACCTCGGGTTTTGCCTCGGCGCCGAGTCAGATGCAGGCGGCGATCAACTACGCGATCGGACTAATCCTCGGCTACACCAACGCCAACATCCAGTACGCCGGGACGAACGGCGCCGACATCATGGTCGCGCAGTCGCCGGCCGCCAGTCCGACCTCCTATGCCTATTACCCCGGCAACTACGCGTCCGGCGGCGACATCTGGTTCGGAACCGCCTACAACTATTCGCTGGCTGCGCTCGGCAATTATTATTTTGCGACTGCGTTGCACGAACTCGGGCACGCCCTTGGCTTGAAGCACAGTCAGGAGGCAGGCGGCCCCGCCAATGTCGCGGTGCCGAGCGCGCACGACGACAGCGAATACACCGTCATGAGCTATCGCAGCTATGTCGGTGCTTCGACCACGAGCGGCTACACCAACGAGGCCTATGGATATTCGCAGACCTATATGGCGAACGATATCCTCGCGCTGCAGACGATGTACGGCGCGGACTACACCACCCAGAGCGGGACCACCGTCTATTCATGGAGCTCCACCACCGGGCAGGAGTTCATCAACGGCGCTGGCCAGCCGGCCGACAATGGCGGTGCCGGTGGCTCGGCCAATCGCGTCTACCAGACGATCTGGGATGGTGGCGGCGTCGATACCTATGACCTGTCGAACTACACGACGAACCTGACCATCAATCTCAATCCCGGCGCCTCGTCGGTGTTTTCCACCACGCAGCTGGCGTATCTCGGTAACGGCCATTACGCGTCCGGTAACGTCTACAACGCCTATCTCTACAACGGCGATACGCGCTCGCTGATTGACAACGCCACCGGCGGTTCCGGCAATGACATCATCATCGGCAACGCCATCGCCAATGTGCTGAAGGGCGGCGCGGGCAACGATACCATCACTGGCGGTGGCGGCAACGACACTATCGACGGCGGTCCCAGCACGGACACTGTCGTCTATTCAGGCAACAGGGCGGATTACCTCGTCACCTACAATGTGAGTTCAGCGACGTGGACCATCGCCGATCAGCGTAGCGGCTCCCCCGATGGCACCGACACCGTCACAGCGGTAGAGAATTTCAAATTTGCCGATGGCATTATCGACAGCACTGTTGTTGTACAGCCCCCTCTGCCAGATTTGACCGCGTCGTACGACAGCGTGAGCAGCACGACGATAGCGGCGGGCGGAAGCACTAACATCGACTTCTGGGTGGTGAATTTTGGCAAGG